>QHXW01000049.1 GCA_003223115.1 Acidobacteriota bacterium | reverse complement strand
GCCACAACAATTCGCAGGGCCTATTGGACTCCCCCCGCTCCGAGATAAGTGTTCCAAAAAGCCGCATTTCGGGTTTTGTGACAGGTTCTTCGTGAACCCTCAGTCAGGATGTGATCAGGGTAGCGGGATCAAATCGGGCCGCGCTATGCGGGCGTAATCATCGCCTGAGGGATTAGCCGCTTCAGCATTGGTCGCTTCCGAGGCGCAGCAGAAAAAATACCGCTCGTATCGAAAAGGGACTCGTTTGGGTACAGTCCGAAGCTCGCGCCGAGGCGCGAGACCCGCATTCTTTGCCACGGAATCCTACACACACCTGGCCGCTGCACTTGACCAGGTCGCTTCGGGTCATCCACCGAAACCGACTCCGACGCTTGATGCTGGTGCAAATCTTGCGCAAGCACTCACGTCCAGTTACAGCCGGAACGAACACGAAATGATGCCGACTATCCATGGCTTCAGGAAATCAAATCCGACGGTGCCCCATATTGAACGGGCTTGGTTTCAAGGATTTATGCCAAAAAGCTCGAATCAGTAGAAACACCTCGCCGCAACATACAACGAAAACAGCGCATCACTCGCCCGCTCCACTACCCTAGCTAGCTAAGCTAGCAATCCAAGGCTCCGAACGATGCTACCTGCACGGCTCTTGTACCCACTACCGAACGTCAAAGTGACCCACTACCAACGGTACCAGCGTCCTCTCCGTGGCAAGTGTGAATGGCGCAGAGCAGACACATAACAACCGGCCGCAGAGTTCATAGGGCCATTGGTAGCTCCTTGGGCAAAGAAGACCGCTTTTTGACAGAAGAAGAAGCACCCTGGTGAGTGCGTTTGGCGTTCTTCCGATTCGGAATTTACTCTAATGTAATGCGATCTCACACTTTGTCTACACACGGCTGCTTTGGGTGCGCCGAGCAGCTCGACTCGAAGGCCTTGACGATGTCCGCGAGCGCGGGGAATCGAATGGCGTAGATTCGCAAGGTAGTGCACCGCTGGACAGCCCCCCGCGCGGACCGCTCGTCAGCGGATCGAGCGAGCCATCCGGCTTGCTGGTGCTGGGCGGCGGAGATCGAAGCCGTAACGAATGAGGGGCCACATTCGGCGTCAGCCTTTCTGGTGCACCTTCGAGAATTACCAAAGGGCTACGATCCAAGATTCGCATACTGACGCCCGCCTTCGTGGCCAGCGCGCGTGTGAAAGTAACGTATTCCCACCAGAATCGAAATTCGTAAAGAGGAACATTTTCGATTCCCAGTGACCAGAGCGCACGAAAGTCAAGGATCGGATATGGGTCGGGGTGTGCAAAGTGAAGCAGCACAGAAGCCGTGGGCCAATTGACGCCGCGCAGCAGCGTTAGACTCTCGATGCGAAGTTGCTCGCACGGAGTCGAGAGGGAGGTACTGGTGACAGCTTCGATGAACGCTTCCGTGTTCTCTGCGCACCGAGGCGCTGTGCGCGGACTTTTCCACTTGCAGAGCGCGAGGAAATCTCCTTTCGAGTACGCGCCGCGAGCGCGCGCCTTCGCTAGCCGCTCCGCCGTTCCAAACGGCCCAAAAGAGTCATACGGGAACGCCACCGGATGTTGACAGACTCGGCGGCGCGGGCTTATAAGAACGGATTTGAACGCGCCGGCCACGTCTCCTCCGCAAACGTCCGAACTGCCGCGACGGTTGAGCCTGTTTGATTCGATCTGTATTGTCATTGGCACCACCATCGGAGTCGGTGTCTTCATCGTACCCGGCTCGATCGCGCGCGATTTGCCTTCGCCGTGGCTGATCCTGGCCACGTGGGCAATCACGGGCGTCATTTCGTTTTTCGGAGCGCTCGCTTATGCAGAGCTTGGCGCGATGATGCCGGATTCCGGGGGACAGTATGTCTACCTGCGCGAAGCCTACGGCCCGCTCACGGCATTTGTAGCCGGCTGGGTCGCGTTTCTGATCACGCAGTCCGGCTCGATCGCCGCGGTCTCGGTGGGTTTCGGCATCTATCTGTCGTATCTTCTGCCGCATGTTCCCGGCGTAACTTATTGGGCACCCGTGGGGGTGATCGCACTGTTCACGTTCATCAATTACCGGGGCGTCCGCTCGGGTGCGCTCTCCCAAAACGTGTTCACCGGGCTGAAAGTGGCCGGGCTGGCAGTGCTCATCGGGAGCGCGTTCGTACACAGAGCACCAGCGGTGCCGATGGCGGATGCGGCCACGGCCCCGCTCACCGTTCACGGTCTGGTACTCGCGATGCTCGGTTGTTTCCTGGCCTATGACGGGTGGCAGTACATTGCGTTCGTCGCTGGAGAAGTGCGCGAGCCGAAGCGCTACATTCCACTTGCGCTCACCATCGGAACCGGTGCCGTGATCCTGCTCTACCTGCTCGCGAATGTGGCGTATATGCGCGTCGTGCCGCTCAGCCAGATCGCGGCCACCGAGCATGTCGCTGCCACCTTCGCCGAGCAAACCATGGGATCGATTGGCGCCACCATCATCGCCCTCACCATCATGCTTTCGAGCGCCGGCGCCGCTAACGGCGCGATCCTGACGAGCCCGCGGATCTATTTCGCGCAGGCCCGTGATGGGTTGTTCTTCCGCAAGCTCCAGGAAATCCACCCGCGCTTCCGCACGCCCGCCTTTTCGATCCTGGTACAGGGTATATGGACGTCGCTCTTGACGCTGAGTGGCTCTTACGAAACGCTGTTCTCCTATGCTCTGTTCGCCATGTGGCTGTTTCATGCCATGACGGTCTTTGGTGTGATCGTCCTGCGACGAAAGTACCCGGAGCGGCCCCGCCCTTATCGCATGTGGGGGTACCCGCTCTCGCCACTGCTGTTTGCGCTGTTCGCCCTTTGGTTCGTCGTGAACACATTCGTCAGCCGGCTGGGTCCGTCGCTCGCGGGCGCGCTCATCATCGCCGGCGCCGTGCCCATCTACTACCTCTGGAAGCGGAAGCCCCGCTGAGACGCGGCAACGGGAAGATTGTGTCCGAAAGAATGCGGGCTAGGGCGGCTAGGGGGGCTAGGGCCGGCCCGAAGCAGTCTTTTGGCGAGCAACATGCGCGGAGCCTCGCGTAATCTCCGGCCGGCGCGAAGCAGATGGCGTCGATGGACTTCTTTACCGTGCCGACTGTCCGGGTGCTGTTCGTCTTCGTCGTTCTCTCCCATGACCGACGGCGAGTCGTGCACTTTAATGTGACGGAACACCCGACCGAAGAGTGGACCGCGCAGCAGATTCGAGAAGCGTTTCCGTGGGACCAAGCGCCGCGGTATCTGATCCGGGATCGAGATGCAATCTTCGGAGGAGCATTCGTTGCCCTCACGAAGAGCATGGGGATCGAAGAAGGAGTCACAGCTCCGCGTTCGCCTTGGCAAAATCCGTATGTGGAACGACTGCTCGGATCGATTCGCCGCGAGTGCCTGGATCACGTCCTCGTGTGGAACGAGACGTCGCTGCGGCGGATTCTGCGCAGCTATTTCCATTACTACCAGACGTCGCGTACGCACTTAGCCCTGGCGAAAGACACCCCGGTGTCGAGAGCCGTAGACAGGCCGGAGAACGGTCGTATCGTTGCCATTGCTCAGGTGGGTGGCCTGCACCATCGATACGAACGGCGCGCCGCTTTTTCAGCCAAAAGCAAACCTCCTCATCCACGGGGCGGGCCTCTCGGGGCCATGAACCGTCCGGCCAAGGTTCATTTTTCGATTCCTGTCAATCCCTGTGATGTGAAAGGTCGGTTAACACGCGTCGGCATGGCATTAATTAGCCGATCTTCGAGTGTCCGGCCGGAATTTTCGGTAATGACAGGCTTCACAGGGTGATTGATGTCTAAACGGTGCGACTTCTTGTTCTCGATGTCCCGGGGCGACAAACATGCCACGGCAAAACCCCTGCAACGCAGGCACACCTCAGTTCTTGACCGCAAGTGCTGCCCGCTCGAGAAATTCATCGTACCCGCCGGCGGCAGCGACTCGGGTACGAGACACCGGAATGGTCGGGAGGATCCCAACCCATGATGGCGTGAGCCGTCGAGCTTCAATACTTTCATGCCTGTCCAGGAGATGAAGTATCCGCCAGGCAGCGGGAACGGATTGGTGTTGCCGTTCGTACCCGCGGTCGGCGCTCCGACAATAGCGCCAAGTTTGTAATATTCGACGATGCCCATGCAGGATTCTGCGTAGCTGATCGCGCGCCCGTCGGTGATAAAGGCCTTTTTCGCGGCAAGGAAAGGCCTGGTGGGCGGCAACAGCCACTCGCCGCGCCGCTCAAACTGCATGTCTTTCCGGTCGGGCAACAGCACTACCGGGAAATGCCATTGGGCGCTCTTCAGGAACTGGTCACTTAGATGTGTCAGAAAGGACGGCTGGAGGTTGGATGGGTAGCCTCGGAAATCAAAAAACAATTCCACGCGCTTTCTCGAGCTGCGGGAGCGCCGACTGGAAGTCTGCGTCCGACACAGGTGACACATCGATGTAGTAGATGTGTGGCTCGATTTCCTCAACCTTGGCCGGACGGCGCTCCTCCGGCGGTGGGCTAGTTTCGTATCGAAGCAAGATTCCGGTCGTCTTCCTGGACGCACTGAAAAGGCTCAATCTCCAGGTTTACATTTTCGCCCTCGTTGCCTCTGGCAAGGTCCTGCAACGCGCGATAGCGAATCCACTGCGGGGTAGCACCGGAAATGAGAGCCTCTCGATCAGCCAGAGCCTCACCTGCGTTGCGACCGTTGATTTTCAGGACGGCATCGCCAGCCGAGATCCTGGCGCTCACCGCGGGAGCAACGGCTGTGATCACCAACTTTCCTTCAATCCAATCCCAAGAGAGCGGCAGGGCAGCACGCTGCGAAGATTTAACAACGTTGCCATGCCCATCATGCAGAGCTGCGACCAGGCGGCGGAGCGTATCGGTGAACGCGATGTCATTCTTGTTCGTCGCCGCGCTTTCGAGAGCCCTTCCGGCTATTCCTTGATCAGGGTTGCTCGTCAGCAGAGCCCGTCTCCGCTTCACCGGCAACCGCAGAATAACACGCACTCTTCAAGCGACCGGGCAAAAGGGGACATTTCTACTTTGCCAGCGATGCGACATTTCTACTTTGCCTTGACACCGAGATCGCCAACTTCGCCTGCGGACCGAGGACAGTGTAAGATTGGTGCTGAAGGGAAAGGTGCTGGGCGAGGATTCACTGTGGCGAGTTTGCATGTCAAAGCAGCCAAAGTTGTCGTTTTAGCGCAAATTCTGCAAATCCTGCAAATTGTAGGATCAACAAGTTACGTGGAATCATATGGTTAGGGTCGAGCGAATCCCTCATCCTCCGCCAGATACGAAGAAGCGGATTTCCGAAATCGAATTCCGCGCGAGAACGCAGGCGCGGATGAGAACGCAGCTTGGAAATCCGGCCGGCAACTGATTCGCTCCCGATGAGAGTTTCATTCTGCGGCAGCTTGCAGGTCCAAGTCCTTCCAATCAGCCGTAATTGCTTTCTGACTTTGCCACCCGTGCTGCTCGCAGTGTATCTATGGTCGTCGCAAATCGCGCCGGCGCAACAACCCCCGCCCCGCGCCGACTCCATGGTGGTCACCGGCACGTGGGAGCCTCTGACGCTCGATGAACTTGACCGCTCCGTCACCGTGCTGCCCCTCCGGCAGTATGAACTGCTCATGAATAGCTGGATTGACGTGCTGCGGCTCGATCCCTCCGTTGACCTTCGCGAGCGTGCAGCTAACGGAGTGCAATCGGACATTTCCATCCGCGGCGCAAATTTCGGCCAGACACTGGTGCTACTGAACGGCATTCGCATCAGCGACGCGCAGTCCGGACATCACAACCTCGATCTGCCGGTGCCGATGTCCGGCATCGCGCGCGTGGAAGTACTCCGGGGGTCGGGATCCACTCTCTACGGGTCGGATGCGGTCGGTGGCGTGATCAATATCATCACGGATGCGCCGGAGTTTTCAGAGCTCCGGATGCGGACCTCGGCCGGGAACTTCGGCGTCAATCAGGAGAGCGGGTCAGTGACTCTGGTGCGGCGAACTGTGGCCGAGCAGATCACTTTCTCGCGTGATTTCTCGAGCGGATTTCGCGCCGACCGCGATTATCGCAACTTGGCGTTCGGGTCCTCAACGCACTGGCTTTCAGGAGTCGGCGCAAGCGACGTGACGCTGGCGTATGACGACCGGCCATTTGGAGCCGATCAATTCTATGGCAACTTCAATTCCTGGGAAGATACCAAGACGTGGTTTGCGTCCCTGCGCCAGGCGATCGGGCAGGATACGCAAGCCTCACTTTCGTTTCGCCGTCATAGCGATCTGTTCGTTCTGTTTCGCGACCGGCCTCAGATTTTCACCAATCACCACGCGGTCGAAAGCTATGTCGGAACTCTGCGGCGGACCGAGAGATTCTCCGAAAACGTGCGGCTGCACTATGGCGGGGAGTTCTACCGGGACGCAATTGTGAGCAACAATCTGGGCAATCACGAGCGAAAGTATGGCGCCGGATACGCATCAATCGATGTGCGCGCGTTAAAGCGTTTTTCATTCGCCGCCGGAATTCGGGAGAACGTCTATGGCTCGCGGAACGTGGAGAGTTCTCCCTCAATCAGCGGCGGTGTATGGCTGAACTCGCGTTTGAAGCTGCGTGCAAGCGCCAGCCACGCGTTCAGGCTGCCCACTTATACCGATCTTTATTATCACGATCCCGCTAATCTCGGCAGTCCGAACTTGCGGCCTGAGCGTGCGTGGAGTTATGAGACTGGCGCCGAGTGGACGCCAGGTCCCCGCTTTCGCGCGGATGTCGCCCTTTTCCACCGTCGCGAGCGTGACGGAATCGATTATGTGCGCCGCTCTCCCGCGGATATTTGGCGCGCTACGAATGTGAGCCGGCTGCGCTTCACCGGCGTCGAAGCCGCACTCGATGTTCGGCTCTCTACCGCACACGCCCTGGCTCTCCGTTACACCGCGATCCACGGCGGGCAGGCGGCCTTTACCGATTTGTTCTCGAAATATGTTTTCAATTACCCTTCACAATCCGCTGTAGCGGAATGGCGCGGAAGCTTTTTTCACGGTCTCGCGGCACGCACTCGCGTGGGCGTTCTCAACCGCCGCGCGCGGCAGCCCTATGCACTATGGGACTTTTATGGCACCTGGACTGAGCACGCGTTGCGTCCATTTCTGCAGCTCACGAACATCACAAGCACGCGATATGAAGAAATCCCGGGAGTGATCCTGCCCGGACGCGCCGTTCTTGTGGGAGTGGAGTGGTTCGCCGGACGGAAATAAAATCCCCCGTTCGATGCTTCACTGAAGTCGAGTTTTTTCACTCGGGCCCATCGAGAGCTGCAGGCGGCCGTCTTGGTCCATTTCGTAGTAGAATGTCTACCATCTAGCTAGTTTCCCATGTCTTGACGACAGCACGAATCATGAAAATGGGTGCCAGATCGCGATATGCTAACAGAGCTGACGTTAACTTCTCCGTGGCCCTCCCCAGAGAGGCGTGACTGGAATCTCCAGACTGTCGCTTGCGCCGCTGGTGGGGTACCCGGAGATTCGTTGACGGTTACGCTCACCCTGGTCCAAGGGACGGGAGAATTGTGCTTTGTGTGCCTGCGCACAGTGCCACCTACGCCCCTGGCCATTAACCCAAGCTCTTCCAACGCTCCGGCATTTTGTTTTCGAGGGAGCTTTGGAGATGGCCTATGCGGAGATGGCTGAAGTCGCTCATGTCACGGCAAGCCCGCGAAGAGGACCTCGAGCGTGAATTGCGCTCGCACCTGGAAATGGAAGAACAGGAGCAAATCGAGGCCGGCCTGCCCGCTGTCGAGGCTTTCCATGCCACGCGGCGCTCGTTCGGAAACATCGCCGTGGTGAAGGAACTTTGCCGCGACGTCTGGCGTGGAGCCTCACTCGAACAATTGCTGCAAGACGTGCGCTACGGGTTGCGCATGCTGCGCAAGTACCCCGCGTTGACGATGGTGGCGGCGGCGCTAGCTCTGGGCATTGGAGTAAATAAAATACGGCCATCTTCACTTTTGCATACGTGATCTTGGCCAGGCTTCTTTTCCTTCCGGAACTCGATCGTCTGGCTTCCGTCCGCGAACAAAGTAGCCAAAGCGGCGGCTACGAATCGTTCGCACCGGCTGTTTATCTGGAATGGCAACACAGGCCAAAAATTTCGAGCAACTGGCCGCCTATCAGTATTGGAGCGCGAGCCTTGGCACCCGGAGCGGGCCTGAACTGGTTCTCGGAGTCCGTGTTACTTCTGAATTCTTTAACACACTCGGTGTAGCACCGGCGCAGGGCCGGACGTTCTTACCTGAGGAGCAGGAACCCAGACAGAATCGCGTCCTGTTCTGAGCCATCGGTTCTGGCAACGTCGCTTCGCGGCAGATGCCTCAATTCTGGGACGCAGCGTTCCGCTCGATGGAGAGCGCTACACCGTCGTCGGAATCATGCCAGCCACATTCAACTTTCCCCTGGGAGGCCGGGACTTCTGGACCCCGCTGCCGGTGGGCCCGGCGGATGTAATGAGCGCAACAAGCGATCCGTTTTCCCAGTGGGCCGCTTGCGGGCCGGGATTTCTCTGGAACAGGCGCGCTCCGAAATCCAAACCATCTGGCAAAGAATCGAGACGCAGTATCGCAGGGATGACCCGGGCCGTACGTTGGTCGTGAAGCGCCGGCGCGGGCATCTGCTTAATGCTGAGAAGAAAAAGGCGACGAACGATCGCCATGCGAACCAGATCTCAGCAACTTGAACACCCATGTGCGGCGAGAACCAAGCCGGCCGGCACGATCGCGCAAAACTCGCGTACGAAGGTACGAAAAAGAGCCGAGAGCTGCCTGGAAATGTCGTCCCCATCACCAACGGACTAGACGCAAGACTCCGGTCGCTGAGTCTCCGCCCTCTGCGCGGAAGCGAGCAGGCTAGTTTTTGCACGACCGGCATGCAGGATACGCAATGACGGTTTCCCGCGCTTTCTACATGCCTGTCCAGCGGTTGCGGGTGTCGTTTGGTTATGATATGAATAATC
The DNA here is from genome assembly GCA_003223115.1 of Acidobacteriota bacterium. Lineage (GTDB taxonomy): Bacteria > Acidobacteriota > Terriglobia > Bryobacterales > Bryobacteraceae > QHXW01. The sequence goes on along the minus strand of QHXW01000049.1, from coordinate 42,027 downwards.
ACAAGTCGGACATCTCGATCCTCGGAACGCTCGGCTCTCGGATTGAGCTCAACGATATCTGATTTCAATTCTTAGATCAAGGAAGGTAATACTGTGGAGTCCGCCAATCGAAAACTCATCCGTCCGTCCTTTACTGAGATCAAAGAACAGTTGAATGCGCCCCGCCGCAGTAACCAGAAGAAGCCGGTTCCACCCGACCAGACCAATGCCGAGAATTTTTATTACGTCAAGCAGATGCAGTCCAAGACACCGATGGTTTTTGTGCTGCGTGACGGCGAAACATTGCGGGGCGTCATCGAGTGGTACGACAAGACGTGCCTGAAGATAAACCGCGATAGCGAACCGAATCTGCTGCTCTATAAACCCAATATCAAGTACATGTATAAGGACGACCAGCAGGCCTAGTAAGGCTCGCTAAAATCGGCATCACGGATGCGAGCGCTCTCTGAGTTCCAGCCTGTATTCCCGCCGCCGCAATGCCTCTTCGTAACGGCGCTTTTCCTCTTCCGTTTCCGGAATCACCGCCGGGACGTGTACCCGGTTGCCCGCCGTATCAACGGCAACGAAGGTCAGGTATGCCGACGAGGTATGCTGCCGTTCACCGGTCAGCAGATCTTCCACCCAGACTTTCACGCCCACTTCCATGGAAGTCCGAAAGACCCGGTTCACCGAAGATCGTAGGACGATGAGTTGGCCGATGTGCACCGGATGCAGGAAATTCATGTAATCGACCGACGCGGTGACCACCGGAGTGCGGGCATGCCGCAGCGCCGCCATAGCTCCCGCCAGGTCAACCAAATGCATTACTTTCCCGCCGAGTACATTGCCCAGCACGTTGGCATCGTTCGGAAGCGCCAGCTCAGAATAATCGGATTGTGACGCGCGAACCGGCTTGCCGTGGACCTGTGGAGTTTGCATGGTCAAGCGGCGGCCGGCTTGCGTCGCAGGTAACTGGCGATGTACGCTCGCGCCTGGCATTCCAGATGGGCATCCAACTTCCCTGCGCCGAACGTGCCCGAGGAGCGCGCGTATTCCACAGTGCCATGCGCACGTGGATGATGATTTTGTTCGATGGCGTACATCACCTGAACCAGATCACCGGAATCTCCGCTGATACAGAAGCGCACCGCGTCGGCCGCCGCTGCTACGGGAAAACGCGGGCAACGCCCTCGCGCGTAGCCCATATTGCATGCTTCGCTCAGCGTCTGCCCATCAGGCCGGAACGGCGTTCCCGTGTCCGCCATGCACACGCCCAACCACAAATCGCCCAGCGGCATCCGGTTCAAGGTGTGCCGCGAACGCTTGTCAGGCTGGAAATAGGGGCATGCCAACGAGGTATAGTAGCACAGGGATGCCTGCGAATCGTCTGGAAATGCTCAAGGAAATGGTGGTCCAGAATCCGAGCGATAGTTTCGCCCGCTACGGTCTGGCCATGGCGTATGCGAACGACGGTAATTACGAGTTGGCGGTCGAGGAACACCGGAAACTCATCGAGACAAATCCTAAGTACGTCGCGGCGTATTACCACGGCGGGCAGGCGCTCGAGAAGTTAGGCAGGCTCGACGAAGCGCGCGAAACCTACAGACGCGGCATTGAAGTGAGCACTCAAATTGGCGATGACCATACGCGCAGCGAGCTGGAAGCGGTGCTGGAGATTCTGGGATAATGCGGCGCGCTCCAGCAGAGTCCTCACACGTTAATCCGCCTGCCGAAACACTGGGTACGTGCAACGCGGTGTTGTGGGGCCGCGGGCGGCGCCAGTATCACGTACGTGAATTCCCGGGGCCTCTGTCCATCAAATCAATGGTGTCTGGCGCTGCCGAATGGCGCGTTGGGAGGTCGCGGTTCGATGTGGACCGCGATTCCTACCTGGTGCTGAATCATGCGCAGCCGTATTCCATTACCATTGACGCCAAACAGCCCGTGGAAACCTTTTGCGTATTTTTCGAAAAAGGCTTCGTAGAGGATGCGTCCAGTTCGCTGGCCCGGCCTGCCGAAATCCTGCTCGATGACCCGTTCACGGAGAACGCACCCTCAGTCGGGTTCTTCGACGCACTGCGGCCCAAAGATTCGAGCATGTCACGGCTGCTCTCCCGTATGCGCCAGTCCCTCAGCAACGGCGCCGGCGAGGACCGCATCGACGAAATTTTCTATCAACTGGCTTTGGAACTTGCCCGCCTCCGGTCGGAGTTGCCGCGCGAGATCTCGAAGCTTCCTGCGGTGCGTCGCTCCACGCGCGAAGAGTTGTTCCGCAGGCTGCACAGCGGTAAGGCTGCGATGGATGCGGGCCTTGGAACTCCTCTGAAACTGCACGAAGTTGCGCGCGCGGCTTGCCTGTCTCCCTTTCATTTCCACCGGCTTTTCAAGACAGCGTTCGGCGAAACGCCACATGAGTACGCCACGCGCCGCAGGCTGGAAAAAGCGGTGCGTTTGCTGGGCGAAACCGACGAACCGGTGACCGAGATCTCGTTTGAAACAGGCTTTCAAAATCCAGCCAGCTTCAGCACGTTGTTCCGCTCGCGGATGGGAATGTCACCCCGGGAATTCCGCCGCAAAAAAGCAAGATCTCAAAAGTTTTCTAGCGCCGTTTGATTCATGATGTGCAGTGATGATCAAACTTTGGCTTGCGCTTCTGATGGCGGGTCACGGCGCCGTGGCCCAAACCGTTGTCCAAGCTCCTTCGAGAGGAAAACAGATGACACAATCAGCGCCTGATTTGCATTTAGGCAGGATCGGCCAGATTACGGTCACGATTACCGATGTCGACCGTGCCATCGGCTTCTACCGCGACACGCTCGGCTTGCCGTTCTTGTTCCGGGCCGGCAATCTGGCTTTTTTTGACTGCGATGGAGTCCGGCTGATGCTTTCGCCGCCTGAAAAACCAGGAGAGATCTACAGCTCTGTGATCTATTTCAAGGTGGATGACATTGAGCGTTCATTCGAGACGCTGGTATCCCGCGGAGCCGCTCCCGAGGGCAAGCCACACCTGATCGTACGGATGCCGGACCATGAACTGTGGATGGGCTTTTTCCGCGATCCCGACCGCAATCTGCTGGCGCTCATGAGCGAAGTGAAGGTGAAGTAGCGGGCGCGCACCGGCGACCGGGCGTTTGGCGACACGACTCTCTCGGATGCTCGTGAGCCGGTAGTGGCGCTCGTGACCACCCAATCTCACAGGGAGCAGTACGCGACAGGAATCCGAGCGAAAACGGATATTCCAAAAGCCCGAGTCAAAACAGTTTTACGCGGATTGGGCCGCGTCCACATACACAACTCCTTTTGAAACAGTGGGTTACCCATACCTGTCGGATCTTGGTGTCCATTTTTGACGTTCTCTCCTCTCGCTTTGGGCTGCCTCCGACGAGCGATACCAAAGCACTATCCGAAGGATCGCCGACGCTACCCCAGCGTCGGCAAACGGTCCGGCCGCACGAGCAGCCGTATGGATCGTGCCTGCCCGGGAGTTCGTTCGACGAAGCCGCTGAGTTCGAGCGTCTTGATCATCTGGTGAACGGACGGCGGCGTGGTCTGAAAGTACCGCTGGAGGTCCGATTCCGCGGGTGCCCGGCCGTGGATCTTCGAGTAGTTGTAAATGAACGCTAGATACTGCCCCTGTTTCTTCGTGAACGGCGGCGCGACCGACGGATCGAGCTTTGGCGCCGGATCAATGCGAACCCGGAATGCATCCTCGCCGAAGCTGTCGTAGACGCCCACTTTCAGAATCCACACCCGGCCACCGATCGCGGTCCGGACCGACTTCTTCCGGGCGGCATAGAGATTCTCGCGCAATTCCTTGGCATCGCGGCTCGAGCTTTCGAAGTTCGCGGTGCCAAACGCCGTCTCGCCCTTACGTGCAAAGACCCACTCACGGCCATCCTTGTATTCCACTTCAATGGACTGGGCGCCGCAGGACAGAGCGTGCTCGCACAGGTCTTCCAGCAGAGTCTTTGGTTTGCTCATGACTCAGAAGTGCACAAGCCGCCGGTCGCGGCATCAAACGACGGAGCGGCTCGACGGACCTGGCTACGTCCCTCCATTCTGTTGGGCGCGAGTTCCCCTAGCTTAGCTAGAAACGGAACGGCGTCATCGCCAATGCTTTGGTGCTGACATGGTGCGGGCCGGTGCCAGGTGCTTCCGCCGGCTTCGCCTGGCTGCCTTTGCGCTTCTTTGGGCGGGTGTCGTCCTCATTCCGTGCCCAATAGTCCTCCCAGTAGAGTTGCTCCTCGAACCGGCGCATAGCCTCTTGATCGAGCTCGACTAGCACGGGCGCCGGGAGCGGCTTCTGACCGAGCACGTGGCCGAAGCGCTCTCGGCACAGTTCGCGGACCCACTCGTTTACTGGCAGCTTCCATTTGTGCTTCGGACCGGGTCTGGCTCGAATGAGCGCATCGGGCAGAAAGCCAAGTCTCTTGGCCATTTCCACGTCGCTACGATTGAGCCGGCAGAGCCTCATAGCCTCCGGCCAACCGTGGTGTTGCGGCGTCTTGCCCATGATAAAACGGTTTTACGCTGTTTTCCCTCGGAGCGCAAGTGCCTGTCGCGCCCCCCCCAATTTGTTCCATAAACGCGAGAAGATTAGGCCGGAAGCCCTCATCGTCGACTAATGTGAAGTTGTCAGTAATGTGCAGTCGGGGCCATTGGATGGCCTAAAATCAGGGCTTCCGTGGTTTTCAACTTCACATTTAAACGGTCGTATGGCAATCACCACGGTGCGACGGTCCAACCCGGGTTGGCTCGCCGCTAATGGCTGCACGCGCGGCTCGCGTGAGCCTGTAATCCCCACTCGAACCCATATCAATGCCGGTTTGCGCCGCCGGGGATCACTATCTCGGTATTAAGCCGGTCGGCACACGCTGGGAGGAAAGGCCGCACCGTCTTTGTTTCGCTGGAATCCCTCCGGGCCCGAAAAAATGTGGAGTTGGAACGGCGTCCAGGACCAGATTTAAAGCCTTTCTGTGTATCAACTCCACATTTCTGACAACTTCACATTCGTCGATAAATGTTGAGCTCAACATTTGAGGCCGACTTCGGTATCGATTGAGTCAGAGAAGCCCTGACCGGGCGTATAAGAGTCAAAAAGGCCTGCACGGTCCAAGCCTGCCAGTGCCAGACCGCGACATCGTGCGAATGGGTTTGAGTAGCGGCTTATACATCTCCTCTGGATCGAAACCTAACTAGAGCTTGTCCCGTTTGGCCTCAGGTTAATATGGGACCGAATCTAACTAACCGCGCGGCGTTGGCCTCCATGATGGCAATGCGGCCAACCAGCCCCTTGCTGCGCTCACGCTCCTTTCCAGTTCCTCCGCGAGAGCCCGAACCTGATCGTGGTAGTACCGCTTCTCGATGGCCGTTCCTGAGACCGCACCATTTTCTCGCCGACGTTGTTCGGCGGCATTGATCTCACGGTTGAAGCCGTACTTGTACAATGTTGTCGGGCTGACGTTAAGCGTAGCGGCAACACCGCGAACATCCAGCGGGCATTCGTCCAGCGGATGCGTTCTCCGCCACCGCCAGGTGCCCGCGGAGTCGTCGATGCAGATCTTCGCGTACGCTGGATCGAGGCATCGCTAACGGACCGCTGGGGAATGGTCTCACCAAATCACCGTCTGGCGGTGCCGGCTTTTCATCTACGGCGAGCGCCCGGCGCACGCCGGCGATGGTTTCCTCGCAGGGTGTGATCCATGCCTTCGCGACCGTTCCCCGAGCCTTCGCACTGACAAGTGCACGCTCGGTTGCCAGTTGAATCTGCACCAACTGGTGGCGCTCGCTGGAGCTGCCTTTGGTCCTGAGGTAATCGGGGCAGCCGCGAACGCAGTTGAGGTGGTACGGGCAAGGAGTGACGGCGAAGTCGTGTAAACAGAGGCCAAATGCGGTGACGTGGACGCCTGGATCTCTGCCTCCTTTGTCGGCGACGTAATTCAGCCAGTGACGGAACTGATGACTGGTGACCCGGCAAAGAGAGCCGTCGGGCTCCCGAACATCGAACCGTTCGAAGACCGACCGGACCTCACCTCTGCTGGACAGGAAGTCCGAGATGCAGGAGCGCAGAATCGGCGCGAGTCGGGTTGAAGAAGTTCCGGAATATCACCAACAGCGTCTCGGACAGCATCTGGAAACTACCGTTACGTTTGTCGACCGTCCACAAGCGAGCGACACGCAATGACCGGAGGTAGCTCTCCACTTCAGACCCACGGGAGAAAGCGCCCGCTCGATCGCAATGGTAAGGAACATGTTTCGGGGGCTCGCGGAGGCCCAACACCCGCGCCACCTCGCTGGCCGTCAATGGCGGTCCGGTGATAGCCAGGAATCGGTACCCGATGCGGGTACCGTTCAAGCTCGCGGGCGCGTCGGCGAGCACCTTCCGTAATGCCCCGAATCTCGGAGACGCCCCGCCGAGCGAGTTCAGCACCCGTCACGGTCAGCCAGAGGCCGGATGCGCCGGGAACCACCGCTCTATCGGGTGATCGCGTGGAAGGCCTTGTCGAGGCAAGCCCTCCGATAGCGGATCTCATCGAACGAGACCATCTGGGAGCGGCCCTGACTCGTCAGATCGACGGCCCACTTCAGAAAATCGCGGATGGCGCTGGCATGCCGGGCCACTGTATTACTGCCTGAAATCGTCGCCCGATTGATCTCGACGATCTGGCCGTCTACTCTCAGGAACACGAGCAGGTCCTCGATCTGCAGCCCGGTGACGGACTGTCCGTCCTCGAGGAGGTCGTCCAAGTCCCTTTCCAGCGCACCGCTCGCCCATGAATACAGCAGCCCAAGCGAGCGCAGGTCGTTGGCCAAGGTCGGAGGGCATCGACCGCCATCATCGTCGGCGTACCACCCAGAGCGTCGCTACACGTACTGGAATCCAACTGCAGGCATCCACCAACGTCGGCAGAACCTCGCCGCTGTCGAGGGTCAATGGGAGAACTCGAAATCGACGGTGGGAACCAGCGCTCCCGTTCGCTTTCCTACGCCCAATGAAGGAGGGTCACCATCGATAAACGGACACGGAAACGAAGGCCGTATCCTTAGAACGGAACGTCGTCGTCGGTGATGTCCTGGCTGAAATCGTCGCGCGGAGCTGCGGCCGGCGGCTGTGTGCGCTGGGCACTGCGAGGCATCGAGACCGGTCCACCGGCTTGTTCGCCTGATCCGGCAGCCGCTTCACCCGCCCGTCCTCCCAGTAGAATCACGTCCTCCGCCACTACCTCAGTGACGTAAATTTTCTTGCCGTCTTTGTCTTCGTAGTTGCGGGTCTGGATGCGCCCCTCTACGTAGACCTGCTTGCCCTTGAGCAGATAATTGGCGAGATTTTCGGATCGCCAGAGGATCACGTTATGCCAATCCGTTTCCTCTTTCCATTCTCCCGATTGCTGGTCTTTCCAACGCCGGCCCGTGGCGATCGGAAACTTGGTAACGGCCGTACCGCTCGTGGTGAACTTGGTCTCGGCGTCCTTGCCGAGGTTCCCCACCAGAATCACTTTATTGACGCTTCGGGATGCCATAATAACCTGCACTGTAACACATTTGAATTCACGCCATGCCGCACAGCGAACAGGCTAGGCGGCCCGAAACCGCTCTCTACTCGGGACCTCGCTGACCCGCAGGGATCGGGTTACGGTAAGCCTGTCCGCGATTGAAACCCGCGCCGTTCGGGAAGTGATACCATATCAAGAACCGGGTCGGAGTTAGTCAAAGTTTACAAGAATGGAGCCTGTTCCCGGCGTATTCTAGCTTTGTTTGCGGATCAGCCGCGTTGCAGTACCTCTGGGGCATCGAAGCGAGCGGTCCGGGTCGAACTACTCGCACTCATTTAGAGTTCCATCAGGGAGGATTCCATGAATTGGATACTTTGGCGACAGGCCTACAAGATTTTCGTCCTTGGCGCAGCCGCTCTGCTTTTCGCAGTTGCGGCATGGGGTCAGGGATCAACGGGGACAATAACCGGAACGGTTACCGATCCCAGCGGCGGTGTGGTAGCGGGAGCCACCGTAACCGCGACCAATACGGGAACCGGAACCGAAAAGAAGACGGTGACGGATAACAGCGGTTCGTATAGTTTTGTGGACTTGCCGCCGGGAATGTATACCATTACATCCGAAGCGGTGGGCTTCCGCAAGACGACGCTGTCAGCGCAGCGCCTGATTGTCGCCAGCAACCTGCGCTTGGACGTAGCCCTCGAGGTAGGTGCCGTCACTGAGAGCGTGACAGTGGATGCGGCATCGCCGCAAGTAAATGCTGAGGACGCGCAACTGGGGCGCTCCATAACCGACATTCCCTCGCTGCCACTCCTGTCCACCAACGGAGGCCGGAACGCGCTATCGCTCGTCGGCATACAGCCCGGCGTTACAACAAATGGCGGAGCTCAGTCTCCTGGCGCCGCAGTGGGACCATTTGAAGTCAACGGCCAACGCTCCCAAGCGAACAATTTCGTTCTGGATGGCGCCGATGCCAACGATTTGGCGATCAACATTCCCGATGCGGTGGATGTCATCTCGCCCAACGCCCTGGGCGAGTTTCGCGTTGTGACGGGTCCTATGAAAGCGGAGTATGGACGGAACTCCGGCGCTGTGGTCGAATCTACCATCAAATCGGGTTCAAACTCGTTCCACGGGCAGGCGACCGAGATTCTCCGCAACAAGGTTCTGAACGCCAATAACTTCTTTCAGAACGCAGCCAGAAACCCCAGGCCGCCATTCAGTCTTAATGATTTTGACGCAAACCTGGGAGGCCCCATGATCAAAAACAAGACCTTCTTCTTCGCTTCCTACTTGGGCTTCAGGCGTGTCTTTGGAGTGACGAACTCGGGCACTGTATTTACGGATCAGGAGAGGGCCGCCATCCTTGCAAACGGCGTGCCCGCAGCCAAAGCTATCGTGAACATCACGCCGCGCGCGGCCGATGGAGGAGACACGTTGTTCAGCGCGCCCAAAGACTCGCTCAATCGCGATCAGGGCGTACTCAAAATCGACCACCGGTTTTCCAACCGGAACAACTTCTCGGTTTCATACTTCACCGAGAGGTCGACTGAAAATACTCCCTTCGCGTTCCAGGGACCGACCATTCCAGGTTTCGGAGAACTCGACTTCGTCACATATCACAATGTTTCGCTGCAAGATACCCATACCGTCAGCCCGAATCTCGTAAACCAGGCGGTGGCGGCATTCCATCGTCGCGATCAGCCCGGCGTATTCCCGGCGAATCACACGAGTCCGGCAAGCCTGGGATTCACCGGAATTATTCCGGATGATCCCGCCGCGGTCGGCCCGCCGTACATTTCGATCAATAGCATTACCATAGGCAACACCTACCAGGGCCCGCAAGCCCGACGCGACAACACCTGGCAATACGCCGATAGCATCAGTTGGATTCGCGGCCGGCATACCATGAAGTTCGGGGTGGACTACCGCGCGTTCGAGCAGAACCAGATCTTCGACTTTATCAACAATGGGTACCTTGGTGTCAGCGGCGATGCTACCAATGGAGGCGTCATACAGATGATTCCCGGCCTTTCGGGGGATCCGAACGCCGCGGCGATTAATGATTTCGCGCAAGGATATGTATTCGGGTTCTACGACCAGTCTAACGCTAACAAGCAGGGTCTCCGCGACAAGTTTTTCAGCGCCTATGCCCAAGACGACTTTAAGATCGCCCGCAATTTCACGATGAACATTGGCCTGCGCTACGATTACGGCGCTCCGATCATCGAGATCCGTGACCGCGTAAACACGTTCCGCGCGGGCCAGCAGTCGGCGGTCTTTCCAACGGCTCCCGTCGGTTTGGTGTTTCCCGGCGACAAAGGCCTTAGCAGGTCCACATACAGCCGCGACAGGAACAACTTCGGCCCGCGCTTCGGGTTCGCCTGGGATCCCACGGGGAAGGGCAAGCTCAGCATACGCTCCGGCTTTGGCCTTTTCTATAACGTGCCCGAGAGTGAGTTGGCATTGCAGTTCCTGGGTTCAGCCCCCTATGGCACTCAGGTGGTTGCGTTTGGAGTGACCGATATGACTCACCCCTACCAAACCTCCAGTAACCCGCTCGCGCAGAACCCATTCCCCTTCAAAGTAGCGAAACCCGGAGACAAGTTCGATTTCACCAGCGTCGCTCCGGTCGGCATTACGTTCATGGACCCGAACTTTGCTACGCCCTATGCCTTTCAGTACGATTTCCAGGTGCAGTATCAGATCGGCCGGAACTGGCTGGGTGACGCGGCCTACGTCGGCAGCCAGGGAAGGAAGCTGGAAAACCGCCGGGACATCAATCCCGGCCTTTACACCCCCACCGCGACCGTCGTCGACGACGTTAATCGGGGCGTGTACAACATCAACAACCCCCAAGATGCTGCCTATGGAGGGGCTGTTTTCGGAGGCATCACCGCCCAGCTCACCGATGCCACATCATCTTATAACAGCCTTCAACTCAGTCTGGAAAAACGTATCTCGCATGGATTGACGCTCACCAATGCGTACACTTGGGCGCATTGCATCGATACTGGCTCCGGATTGCGAGTAAATTCGAACCCATTCAGCGCCAAGTATGATCGAGGCCACTGCGATACGGACGTACGGCATCGGTACGTTGGCAGTGTCGTATACGAGCTTCCGTTCTTCCGCGAGCAGCATGGTTTCCTCGGTCATCTGCTCGGCGGCTTTAATGTTGCAACAGTGGTATTACTCCAGAGCGGCCTGCCTTTCGACATCCTGGACGGCGGCGACCGCTCGCTGACCGGGGCCGGTGATGACCGTCCGGATTACATCGGCGGCAAGGTCAAGTTCGTCGATCCGCGCTCTAACGCGTTCGGCCGGCTCAATTCGTATTACGATGGCACGGGTGGCGGAACTCGCGATGCTGCTGCTAACCCTTACTTCCACCGTGTCGGCTCGGGTGGTTCGGCCGCTAAAGGTGCAGGCCGGTACGGCAATCTCGGCCGCAATGTGTTTCATGGGCCGGGAATCCTCAATACCGATCTATCCGTTTCGAAGAGCACACGCATCACCGAGAGACAATCTCTCGTTTTCCGCGCCGAGGCGTTCAACTTCTTCAACCATACGCAGTTCTTTAATCCAGGGAACTCGGGTGGTGTAGACTCTATAAATTCGCCGACTTTCGGCCGCGTCACCCTTGCGCGCGATCCGCGCCTCGTTCAACTCTCGCTGCACTACATGTTTTAGACTCAATCGCTGTTTGAGTGGCCTGTCATTGCTGAAAACTGCGTCCCGCTTGAAAGTAGCTTCGAAGGGTCCGCTGCAACGACCTCTCGTTCCACCCGATCACGTGGTCCAGGCACTCCCGGCGAATGGATCCGATCAGTCGCTCCAGGTACGGATTTTGCCAAACTTGTGCCCGCACGATGTTAAAATCTCAACTTATGCAAGGTGATCAAAAGATCTTAAAGTACTTGAACGAAGTCCTCAAAGCGGAGCTGACCGCCATCAACCAGTATTTCTTGCACGCGAAGATGTGCGAGAACTGGGGTTATTACCGGCTGGCCGACAAAAATCGCGAGGAGTCGATTTCGGAAATGGACCACGCTGAAAAACTGATGCAGCGGATTCTGTTTCTCGAAGGCACGCCGAACATGACTGAAATTGGGCCCATCAAGGTCGGCACCGACGTAAAAGCGCAGCTCGAAAGCGACCTGGCGCTTGAAATGGAACACGCGACCGACATCGGCGACAATGCCTCGCGCCAACTGTTTGAGCAAATCCTCGTGGATGAGGAAGAACACGTCGACTATCTCGAAGGTCAGTTGCACGCGCTGGCCGAAGTCGGGCTCGAGAATTATCTTTCGCAACAATTACACAAAGGCGAAGACGAAAAAGACTAGCGCGGCCGTCCGTGGATCTTGCGATGCGGCCGCGGCTCGGTCTCCCGGCCGCCAATGAAGCCCGATGACAGGCTACAGCCAGGACCTGGCATACATACACGATGCCGGTTTCAGCGACTTTGCTTTACGGGCTGCTCCCGGATTATTCAGCATTCTGCGCCGGAATCAGATCCCAAACGGGCTCGTGGCGGATCTCGGCTGCGGCAGCGGCGTCTGGGCCCGCGAACTTCTGCGCGCGGGATACGACGTGCTGGGGGTCGATATTTCGCCGGCCATGATCAAACTCGCCCGGCGAAAAGCACCCGGAGCAAAATTCCGAACAGGCTCCCTACTGAGTGTGCGGCTGCCCCGGTGCGATGCTGTCACCTCGATCGGCGAATGTCTGAATTATTGCTTCGACCAAACCAACAGCAAACATCGGCTCCGCCAATTCTTCCGGCGTCTTCATCAGTCTCTTCGCGCGGGCGGAGTGTTCGTGTTCGATGTCCTCGAACCCGGCCAGCTCACTAAAGGCGCCGTGCGCAAAAACTTCATGCAGGGACCGGACTGGGCGGTGTTTGCTGAAAGCCAGGAGGATCAAAAGCGAAAAATCCTAAGCCGTCGCATCACCGCGTTCCGCAGGTTCGGGAAGCTCTACCGCAGAAGCCAAGAAACTCATCGTCAGCGGCTCTATAAGGCCTCGGAATTAACCCAGGAGCTGAAGCGTGCTGGCTTCAACGTGCAAATGCTGCGCGGTTACGGGCGCTTTCGATTCTCCGACGGCCACCTGGTCTTCGCGGCGCGAAAACCATAAGCCTTACAGGAGACGTCTGGCCCTGCGGATGGGAGCAATCAAAACGTGGAAAGTCCCGCTTGCGGTTCTCTGCATGGTGCTGAAGCCCAGGGCAACCAGATCGAAACCCGCGGTCCACAAAGGTTCCGTTTCCGATGATGCCGGTGAGACGGCCGCGAGCGCCACAGGTTCTTGAACAGCGGCACGCGCCTTTACGGGAGCAGGCTTTACCTGAACAGGCTTTACTGGAACAAGCTTGGCTTGCACGTTCTCTACTGAAACTGTCTTTGTCGAAGGATCCCCTGCCGCAGCATCCGCTGCCCGATACACCCAACCGGCCGCTGGGGGCAACCCGGCTTCCGCCGGAATTTCAAACTTCGGCTTGGACTTGCGCCGAGGCGCTTGACTGCGCGGCGGTTCGCTCGTGGGTGGCATAGTGCTCTCCATGCGCTGAATCGGAATGCTGGATAAAGCCGATGAGCTCAGCGTAGTCTTCGGCTGCGCGGCTTCGCGGCGCGTATTCCCAAATGGTTTGATGGCTGGCCGTGGCGTAGTTGAGATCGATGCACTGGCGAATTCCCGGCCGGAACACGTGCGCGCCCATGGCAGTATCCTGTTCCAGCGCCTCGAGTGTCGCCCGGGTTCCATAGGTGCCGCTGTGGATGAATGTTGGCAGCACAGCCAGAACATTGAGTGTCCGCTCCGGCCACAAATCGCGTACCTGCTGGACTCCGCTGAGAGTCTGCCGCGCGCCAATCACGGCCATAAGATCCATACTGACCGGAATCACCAGCTCTTCGGCAAACAGCAGCGCGTTATAAGTCAGCAGATTCATCGCCGGCGAACTGTCGATCACGATGACATCGTAATCCTGCTGGTCCCGCAGCCTGCGCGCCAGAATGGTCTCCCGCTGCGTTTCACCCGCAAGCCGACGCTCGAGAGAGAAGCCCACCGGGGTTGAAGCGATAACATCCAGGTCCCGCCGGACAGCACGCAACGCAACGTCATCAAGAGACGCGTCCCCTGTCATCAATTCCTCAAATGTGTGTGAGGGGTGCAGGGAAAGCGTGTGGCCCACGTTGCCCTGCGGATCGGCATCGATGAGTAACACCCGGCTGCCGCGCGCTGAAAGACCGGCGGCGATGTGTATGGCGGTCGTCGTCTTCCCGACTCCGCCCTTCATGTTGACCACGGCCAACTTGCGCATCGCATCAACCTTCCATCTAGCTCAGGGAGATCTCCAAAACACAATAACATAAAAATGTTTTAATGGAAAGCAATTTTTGCAGTCTCACCCAAGGACTTCCGCGAGCGCAATGGGCCGTCAGTCCGGAATCATCTCCGCGCCTCGTCAGTTCTGATGCGCTTTCAAAGCCATGAGCGCCTGGTGTATGCTGTATCGACCCAGGAAAACCAGGAAGGCACGATTCTGGGGGCGAGATCACCAGCGACTTTTTTCAGATCCAGCCGGTGACTCACGCCAAGTGCAGACAACCACTCGAGGAGCAAAATCAATGATCTTACAAGTTATGACGAAAGCTGTCGCCGTTGTTGTGGTGTTCGGCTTCATGGTAGTCAGAATCGAAACAGCTCGCGCTGATGACAATCAGGACTCGGGCACATGCGCCGGCCTTCCTGGCTTTGCGGCGCTCAAAACGGCCCTTGGTACAGCCACTGCCGCGGAATCAAGCGGCCTGAATAATCAGATGTGGGCAACCATCGTGGATCGTGACGGGGTGGTTTGCGCGGTGGCATTCTCCGGTGTGAATCGCGGCGCGCAATGGCCTGGCAGCAGGGTCATCTCGGCTCAAAAGGCGAACGCCGCCAACGCTTTTAGTCTCGATAGTTCTTCAAGCAGTGGCGGTTCCGGACAAGCCGCCGGTCTGGCCCTATCCACCGCAAACCTGTATTCGGCCGTGCAGCCGGGAGGCAGCCTTTACGGGCTACAGCACAGCAACCCCGTTGATACGGGCGTGGCTTACCAAGGGCCGTCGTCGCGTTATGGCACCGCTACGGACCCCATGGTGGGACACAAGATCGGCGGGGTTAATGTATTTGGCGGTGGACTGGGACTCTACGCCGCCGGGCATCGGATCGTCGGCGGTGTCGGAGTGAGTGGCGACACCTCGTGCGCCGATCACAACATCGGCTGGCGCGTACGAAACCTTTTGGGTCTGGATCACATGGCCGCTTCCGGAGGGACGGCCGCGGTTCCCGGACCTGCGAGTTTGTTCGCGGGCGATGCCACCCATCCCGACAACATCATCTTCGACATCGCGGCGAATCCCAACGGCGGTACGGGCAATAGCGCCAGCGGATTTGGTCATCCAACGTGCTTGAACACGTCCCGTTCAGCCAGTCTGCCTGCGGTCCAGCCATAGACGCGAAACTCTCGGGTGCGCGGATCCTCTAAGTTGTCCAGAAAAATCCGCGCGCCTGAACTTTCGTTTTGAATTTCGACGCGTGCAGTTGGCTATCATCGATTCCATGCGTACCCAAGCCATGCTCGCGTTACTGTTTGCAACCGTTGCATCCGCCCAGCCGGTCGAAGATGCCCTGCGCGCCCGTATCGGAGATTTTCAGGGTACCGTCTCCCTGTACGCGAAGAATCTCGACACCGGCAGCACTACCGGGATTCGCGAATCGGACGCTGTCCGCACTGCAAGCACCATCAAGCTTCCCATCATGCTCGCTGTGTTCGATGCCGTGGCTCGCGGACAGGCGAAATGGACCGAGCCGCTCACCGTCACTGCCGATGAAAAAGTCTCCGGCTCAGGCGTCATCGGCAGCGAGATCTCCGATTACGTTCAGCTTCCACTGCGCGACGTGCTGCACCTGATGATCGTCCTGAGTGACAATACCGCGACCAACATGATCCTCGAGCGGTTCACTGCCGATGCCGTGAACGCTTACCTCGATAAGATCGGGATCAAGACCACTCGCTCGCTCCGCAAAGTGCGCGGCGACGGCAACCAGCTCAAGTCACCATCCGGCTGGTCCGCGGCCGGCAAGCTTCCTGAGAACCAGAAATACGGGCTGGGTGTCACGACACCGCGGGACATGGTGACCATCCTTGAGAAGCTGGAACGCGGCGAAATTGTCAGTCCAGATGCCTCGCGCGAGATGATTGCGGTCCTCAAGCGCTGTCAGGATAATTCCGGCATTCGCCGCCCTATGGGCGACGTTCCGGTAGCCAATAAGACCGGAGCGCTGGACGCTCTTCGTTCCGATGTGGGTATCGTGTACTCGAAGGGCGGCCGCATCGCCATGGCGATTACCGTCGACGGTATGCCCAAGGTGGACTACACTCCGGATAACACAGGTACGATCCTGATCGCTGATCTGGCCAGGATCCTGGTCGATGGTCTCGCGAAAAAGTGACGGTGTAGCGGTTGCTCGTTGACCTCAATATCCCCTCTTTTCACAAGGACTTGCGCCATTCCCAAGCGGTACGAGATTTTTTCCATGCGGGGATGCGCCTCACTGCCCGATTCTCTCATTTCACCGTGCATAGGCGGAAATGCCTATTTTACGGCCTCGCCATTAGCTCGGGCTGCCGTTGGTCTGATAAAATAGCGGACCGAGAGGAACGCCTTATGGCCAAAAAGATTGATCCCCTGAACAAAAAATTCGCCGGCGCTGTGACGCCCATGCTTACCGTCGCCGACGTCAAAGCCGCTGTCAACTTTTATCAAAAAGCGTTTGGCTTTGCCAAGCGCGGAATTATGAACGGGCCCGATGGCAAGCCCATGCACGCTGAGCTAACGTTGCGCGGCTCGACGTTGATGCTGGGGCCCGAGAATGCCGAACGCGGCGCTCGTAGTGCCAAGTCGCTGGGCGCTTCGCCAGCCACTTTGTATCTCATGGTTGAGAATGTGGACAAAGTGGTGGCAAAGGCGCAAAAAACCGGCGCAACGGTCGTTATGCCGGTGGCTGATATGTTTTGGGGTGACCGTTGTGGGATCGTTGCCGATCCGGACGGATACACCTGGATGGTTGCCACGCACGTCGCGGAACCGGCTCCCGCTGAAATGAAGAAGGCAATGAAGGAGATGATGAAACAGCAGGCCTCTGCCGCTACCAACGTTTCTTAGACTACCAAGTTTGTTCCCAGCTTGGCGCCTCGAGTCTGTCGGGGCGCCTTATTCCCGTCTCAACTCCAATTTCGAGCACCCGCGCATTATCGTGCTGCTTCGGCCGGCTGTTCCTCGACCACATGGCTTGCGTCGATAAAAAACCACGCCAGCATTCCGAGTAGAACCAACCCACAGGCAAAGTACAGGCCGCCGGCCCAGCCGAAGCGGCTCGCAATCAGAGGCGTCAGTATGGGAGCCAGTGCGCCGCCAATATTTCCGCCGGTGTTCATGATTCCACAGGCCGCCCCCACCTGCCTGCCGCCCATGTGGATGGCGGTCGACCAGAACGCGCCTTCGGGCGCCATGGAGCATCCGACGGCGAGCGAAAGAAGCGCAACCGTCCCGAATAGACCCAGGCCGCTCGCACCCACAGAAAGTAGCACCGCGCTCGACGCCATCGCCGCGATGGGAACGATCCTTTTTCCCTTACGCAAGCCGAAGCGCTTCACCATCAGGTCGGTAACCCAACCGCCCAGCGGCGTCATCACAGCCATGGTGATGAATAGCCATGTGGTGGCCATGGCGCTCTGTTCTTTCATATGGCGGATTTCAGCGAAGTAATAATAAATCCAGTAGTAAAAAATGTATTCGAAATAGTTCAGCATGAAATACGCGCCGGTCAACAGCAGGAGATTTCGATCCTTCAACAGCCTGCCCCAGGGGATGCCGGCCTGAGGTGCGCGCGGCTCCGTCGAGAGTGCAGCGCTTCGGCCGGAGGGTCTGTCGCGAATCCACAAAAACCACATCAGAATCAGAACAGTGGTCATTCCGCCCGCTACCCAGAACGCAATGGGCCAGCCGAATGACCCGATGAGCCGCGAAAACAGCACGGGTGCGGTGGCTGAGCCGACGGCCGCTCCGCTCATGATGACGGCTTGAGCACGAGCCTGCTGAACCGGCGGAATCCAGGCCTCCGCGATCCGGCTGGTGGACGGATAAAGCGGTGCGGCGCAGATGCCGAACGCCACGCGCATCAAGATGAATGCGGGCACAACGCCCAGCAACGCTCCCAAACCGGTTGGACCGCAGATCGACGTCAATCCCGTGAACAACGCCACGCCCAAACCGGAGATGGTAAGCACCATGCGCCCGCCGAACCGGTCTGCCAGGGCGCCGCCCGGGCCCATGAATACCATGTACGCGAAGAGCGCAGCCGAGAAGATCCATCCCATCCGCGTTTCGGAAATGCCGAAATCTCTCATGATGCCGGGCCCGGCGATGGACATCACAACCCGGTCGAAGTAGCTCATCGCGCTTAACGCGAACATCAGCGCGACGATTCTCACCTGAACCGAAAGTGCGGGATATCCACGCTCAATCGGGACGGCCGGTGCTGCGGAGGCGGAGTTCATGGCTGTGGTATGACCGGGTTTTCGGGTTCGACAATGAGCCGCATTATGTCACATTCCCCTGTTTGGCAGCGCCGAAGGCCGCCTTCTTCGCCCGCTGAATCGCAGAAAAGTCTGCTGACCTGTTGCTTTGGCGCCCGCGCTGGCGATAGCAGGCGTCCAAGCTGCCTGCTCAGCTATAATCGGCTGGGCGGATGAATAGGAGCCAGACTGAATGATCAGGCGCATCTCGATCGTATGTACTTTCGCAGCCTTGCTGCTGCTGGCATTTTCAATGGCACAAACAGACGCCCAGCCAGGGACGGTCAAACAAATCGTTCCCGGCGCATGGTTCCGCGAGGGCGATATCAAGAATCTGGGACATTGCAACAACATCATCATCGAGATGAAAGATTACCTGATCGTAATCGATGCCAACTTTCCGAGCGGTGCGCGTCTGGCCCTCGAAGCTGCGAAGAAAGTTTCCAGTAAGCCGGTCAAGTACGTTTTCGATACGCACCACCACGGCGATCACGCCTACGGTAATCCGGTCTGGACACAGAATGGCGCAACGACACTGGCTTATAAAGGCGTGTTGGACGAGATGAAACGCTACGAGCCCAGGCGCTGGCAGGAAACTGCGAAGCAGCGTAAGGACGTGGCAGAACTCAACCTGCCGACTGCCGAGCCCCCCAAACAAACGTTTGACAAGAGCCCGTTCATTCTGCGCGATGACACGCGGGAAGTGCGCTTTTACTATTTCGGTTGGGCGCACACGCGCGGCGACGGCTTCGTATACCTGCCCAAGGAGAAAGTCCTGTGCACCGGCGATGCCGTGGCAAATGGCGCGTACAATTACATGGCCGACGGTAACATCGGCAATTGGCCCACAGTGATTCGCCAGGCGGAGAAACTCGACGTCGTGCATGTTCTGCCTGGTCACGGCGCACCGGCGGGCAAGGAGCTGTTAGACGGCCAGGCGCGCTTCATGTCCGAACTGTACGGCGCAGTCAAGAGTTCCGTGAACCAGGGCAAAACGCTTGAGGATATTGTGAAGATGGAAGGCGACAAACTCACCTCGACAAACATCCAGCTCTCCGCCAAGGTAAAAAACTGGGTGGGCGACGACTTAGCGGGACAAGTGAAAGACACGTACGAAGAGATCACGCAACACAAGCCGCACGGCGATTTGCCGCACTAGCCCTTCCCGAGCCGCGTCTTTCCCAGCCTTGATGACTGGCCAGAGTGCGGCCAGTAAGGTTACGGGGGCTGCGCCCCTGTACAAAAAATCCGAAATAATCTCTTGACAGGTGGGGGCCTTCTCATGGAAGCCGCGACAGTAAACGAGCGGTCGCCCGTGCTCTGGTTCTTCCGAGCCGCAACTGTGAACGAGCGGTCGGCTCTTCTGCTCCCCGTTACTCTCGTGTCGCGCTTTTACCCAGCAATCTGGCGCTCAACCGCGGGCTACCCTGCTCGAACCACTCTCTCCAATAGCGCCAAAGATAACGGCGATTCTTCCACGATCCGTAAACCAGACTGAAGGTGTACTTAGTCAGCGAAGACGTTATGGGCTCGAAGAATCCATCGCGCTTATCGAGCATGGAAGCGCAATAGCCATAGATGTGCGTGTATGGAACGTACCCGTAATGAGCCTTCGTGATCTCGACGTTGCCCTTGAATGTCCGCGTACGTTTGCGTAGCGTTTTCGAGCCGCGATGCATGCGCGAGGTCGCCAGATATTCGTTCACCCTCAGTAAAGAGTCCTTCTTCGCGATCCGAATCCACAGGTCGTAATCCAGCCCGTAATGGATCCCGGTGTTCAGCATGCCAACGTCCGCGAACACCTCACGCCATAAGAATGACGCAGGCTGGCAAATGAAACATTCGGTCTTCAGCAGTTCCGGATCAAAATCTTTGGTGGGATAGCGGCACACCGTCGTGCCCGTTTCATCGGTGAGGTAGCCTTCGCCATAGATGCCCGCATGCCCGCGGCTTTCGAGCATGTGCCGCACGGCCGTGCTCACGGCGCCCGGAAGGTAGGTGTCGTCGCCGCACAAAAAAGCGAAAATCTGTCCGCGCGATTGCATGAATCCTTTGTTGATGGCATCGGTCTGCCCGTAGTCTGGTTCCGATACATAGCGAAGACGCCCCTCGCGCTTGCGCAGGATTTCGAGCGATCCATCGGTCGAACCACCGTCCATCACGATGTATTCGATGTGCGGATAATCCTGCGTCAGCACGCTCTCAATGGCTTCTTCCAGGAATCGCGCCATGTTGTAGGACGGCGTGACAATGCTAACCAGCGGATGCTCGTTCACTTCGATCCGGCCGAACTCCATCGATACAATTGTGGCGGCTGGCTCGCCGGTATTGTCAACTCGGCGGATATTCCGCTTGTGGCGTGGAATAAGCATTCTTGCCTGGGCTCGTGGGACCGGCGCCGCGCCCGCGTTGTATCCGGGCTTCCGCCGGTCGGTAGAATACGCATTCCTGCCTGTGTTTGGAAGGTTCGTGTATACCCGCCTGCCGTTCGCTACCGCTGGCTGCCCGAGCTTCCGGACGAGCTGCGCTGCGGAAAATGTTTCTCGTACCAGCGGATGGACCGGTCGATACTGTCCACGATGTGCTTGGGTTCGCTGAGCCCGTGCCCTTCGCGCGGATAACGCACAAACACGGTGTCGACGCCCACGTCTTTCAGCGCGATGTAATACTGCTCGGCTTCTGCGATGGGCACGTCAGCGTCGTTCTCGCCATGCATCAGCATGGTCGGCGTGTGGACATTCGCGGCATATTTGAGCGCCGAGCGTTGCCACAGCAAGTCCATCAGGTTCCCCTGGTGTGGAAAAATTCCGAACTCCATCTGCTCGTACTGGTTGTAGTACGTCATGTAGTTGTAGCTCACCAGGTTGATGATCGCCGCCGTGGGAATCGCCGCTTTGAACATATTGGTTTGGGTAATGAGCCACGCGCTCAACTGCCCGCCGTAGCTGACGCCTTCGATGCCCAGCCGCTCCCGGTCGATCCAAAGATTCCGGCGCACCGCCGCGCTCACTCCGTAAATAACGTCCTGGCCCTCGTTTCCGTTCTGATCTCCAAAAACCGCGTCCGCGAACTGCTGCCCATATCCGGTTGAGCCGCGGCCCGCATAAACCTGGTTGCGGAAGTTGAAGCTCGGACCTTGCTGCCCGTGCGGCCCGCCGTGAATGATGACGATCATGGGGTGCCGCGTAGTAGTCATGTTCAGCGGTTTGGTCAGGAATGCCTCTACTTCGTACTTATTGTCATTGCTGACGAAGGTGAACGGCTCTACTTCGGCGACCTGCTTTCCCGCCATCACCTCGGCATTGAGATCGGTCAGCTTCCTGGCGACTTTGTCCTGCCTCCTGTAATAAAGCTCGGCCAGATCAGTGGGGCTCGAATACGAATACGCTAGTGCTCCTGCTTCGCCGAGGGCCCAGCTTCCTACCGAGCCGCGGTCGCTCACCATCAGTTCCGGTTTGCCACCCGCAACTGCGATCCTGTAGAGCCGCACGTTCCCGCGGTCCTGCGTGTTGAAGTAGATAAATCTGCCGTCCGGCGACCAGCCCGCGGCGTGCTGCCGATTGTCGATCGCGCCCGCCAGTTCACGCCGGTTTGTTCCATCTGCGTTGATCAG
The DNA here is from genome assembly GCA_003223115.1 of Acidobacteriota bacterium. Lineage (GTDB taxonomy): Bacteria > Acidobacteriota > Terriglobia > Bryobacterales > Bryobacteraceae > QHXW01. Next base: position 20,315 of record QHXW01000049.1, on the reverse strand, counting down.
CCAGACATGCGTGTCTTCCATCGTGGTTTCGAGATCGGTCAGACCGCGCTTTGTGCCCAGATACGCAATGCTTTTCCCGTCCGGTGACCAGCGTGGCTCGTACTCGGCATTTTCGGTCGCCGTCAAGCGCCGGATGCTGCTGTCTGAAACTTTCAGCGCGAACAGGTCGTAGTTAAAGAACTGATCCTCGTTCGGTTCGCGGTTCGACACGAAGGCGATCTCTTCGCCGTCGGGCGACCAGTCAATCGAATGCTCGTAGTGGTTGCCGTTCGTGACCTGCCGGATCTGACCGCTCGCTACGTCCGCGACAAAGATGTGCAGCCGCCGGTTGTCATTGAAATGGCTGAGGCCCTCGCCGGCATCCGGTTTGTACAAATACCGGGTAATCACAATCGGGTCACCCGTGGCTTCGGCCGTCTCTGGTCCCGGCACCGCCGTCACAAAGGCGATGTGCTTGGAATCCGGCGACCAGGCAACCCGCTTGCCCGTGCTTGGCAACGGGCTGTTGGTCCCCTGCATCTCCGCCAGAAATTTCGCGCCCGAGCCATCGGGATGTGCAATCATCAGCCCAGACTTGCCGTCCAGATGACCTTGATAAGCGATCCACCGCCCGTCCGGCGACCATTCGGGACCACCGGATGACTCCTTCTCTTTGCCGAAGCGGATCGACTTTCCGTCCGCCACCGTCAGGATCCACACCTGCCCGTACGGACGCCCGGGGCCATCATTGTTATTCACGCTATAAGCAATGCGCGCGCCATCCGGCGAAAACTGTACGCCGCGAGATCACCGCTGGTGAACACGCGCGATTGCGCCGCCAACGGGATGATCAGTACGGTAGCAACCGTAAATGACAGACCTAGACGTAGTAGATAACGCACTCCTGACTCCTCCCGACTCCTCCTGTCTCCTGATCTCCTGCCTTCTGTCTCCTCGCCTGTGACTTCCAGTCAAGCCGTTTATTTCCAACATCGGTTGTCTCCCAAAAACTGCGGCGGGGGAAGCCGGTAGTCGGCTGCGGTCGAAGTCACAGGCTGTTCAATCCGGCACCGCCGGAGGTACGGCTGACTCCTGTCTCCTATTTCAGTCCCGCAAGCCTTCGCGCCGGATCGGTGAAGTAAGCATCGTCCACTCGATCCAGAATGCGCACGTCGCCCATCCCGATAGACATTTTGTGGTCGCTGCTGGTGTGGCCTTTCGCGAGCTTGACGCCGTTGTAGTCACCATATTGCCAGTCCCACGCGCCCGATTGACCACTTTGCAGCTTGTATTCCCAATGCGTCATCAGGTGTGATTGGTTTGAGACGAATGCGTCGTAGCGATCTCCTGGCGTGAGGCCCACGTGATCGAAAGTGAGCCGCACCACGTCATCCGTTTCGCCGTCTCTGACTTTTGGTCCCATGTACTTCAGGTTCGCGCCGGGGTCCATCCACTTCCACGGCATGGCCAGCCAGTACATGTCATTGATGTGCGCGCCGTAGGCGTCTTTAAGCGCCTTGGCGGCGGGCGCGCCTTCGAGCTTCCTGCCGTCCAGATACACCGCGCCCTGGCGATCGTTCACATTGAACAGCGTGACCTTACTCTTGCCGGCTTTGGTCTTCTCTTCCAGCCGATAACGGCCTGTCACCTTGTCCCACAGGTGCGAACGGCCCTCCACTTGCTCCCCGCCCATGTTGACATCGAAATCGAAGCGTACGAAGTGGGCGGCGTACCAGGGCTTTTCTCCGCCCATGGCCTGCATCATGGCGCGCGCAATTTCTTCCGCCTTGGCGTCGCGCTTCTGATCCACCGCGGCCAGACGGTGCACAAGAGCCAGGGCTGCACACACAACCAAAAGACCAACAGCACAAATTCGACCGAGCCAACCTGACGCGATTGCCGCTCGAGACATGAAACTCCTCCAATGTAAGTGGAAATTTTGCGACCAGCGGGCATTATATCGCCAGGTCGCATGTTGTGGGACACGACGCTGGAGCTGGAGCTACCGCCGCCGCTCGATCCGGCGAGCGCTCTTCCACGGAGATAAAATGAGTAGGATTGACCAGGCAATTGATTCGCCTACGCCAGCGCGTCAAATTAAGCACCTCGCTCTGCTTGGCTGTGGGACTGATGACGGCCGTACGATCATTTGCGCAGACCGCATCGCTTTCAGCCGGTCCCGCCCTCTTGGTGGACGCCGCCGCGCAAAACCATCCCATCAGCCCCGACATTTACGGCATCAACGATTACTCCGACCAGGGGCTGGCTCAGGAGCTGCGTCTTTCCGTCAGGCGCTGGGGCGGTGATCATACCACGCGTTACAACTGGAAACTCGACACCTACAACGCGGCGGCGGATTGGTACTACACCAATTTCGCGTTCTCCCCGGACGCCTCCGGGCTGCCGGACAGTTCGAAATTCAATCAGGTGATGGAACTGAGCCGACAGACTGGCTCTCGCACCATTGGAACCATCCCCATGATCGGTTGGATGCCTAAGACGCGAGATCGTGTCTGCAGCTTCAACGTGGCGAAGTACGGCGCTCAACAGAAGACCGATCCCTACAATTCAGCCTGCGGAAACGGGGCTAGGCCCGACGGCTCGAACATCACTGGAAACGATCCCAACGACGCGTCCGAGCGAGTGACCGTGGACTTCATGCGCCAGTGGGTCGAGTACCTTGTCAAGCGCTACGATCGCGCGGACCGCGGTGGAGTGGCCATCTATTGCCTGGACAATGAGCCCACCATCTGGCTGTTTGTGCATCGCGACGTGCATCCGCAGCCACCCGGCTACGACGAAATCCGCGACCTCAGCTTCACGTATGCGGCCATGATCAAGTCCGTCGACCCCAGCGCGCAAATCTCCGGTCCCGTGCTGAGCGGCTGGTCGTCATTCTTTTACTCCGCCATCGACTGGCTTTCCGGCTGGAACACCCCTCCCTTCAAATACTGGGACAATCCCATCGACCGCAACGCGCACGGCGGCCTGGCGTTTCTCGATTGGTACCTCCAGCAAATGCGCGTGTATGAGCAGCAGCACGGCGTCCGCATTTTGGATTATCTGGACCTGCACGCTTACGTGCTGCCGGATGGTCTGGCGTTTCAGCCCGCGGGCGATGCAGCCACTCAGGCATTACGGCTCGATTCGACACGAGCACTGTGGGATTCAACGTATCAATTCCCAAGTTCCGAAATTCTGGAGCCGGTGCGGCTGATTCCACGCATGCGCGAGTGGGTGGACAAGAATTATCCCGGCACTAAACTGGCCCTTACAGAGTACAACTGGGGTGCGCTCGACGACATCAATGGCGCGCTCGCTCAGGCGGATGCGCTAGGTATCTTCGGGCGCGAGGGTCTCGACCTCGCCAACATCTGGGGACCGCCCACGCCCGATCAGCCCGGGGCGTTTGCTTTCCGCATGTATCGCAACTATGACGGCATGGGAAGCGCGTTCGGCGAAACCAGCGTCCAGGCCACAAGTAGCGAACAGGGCCGGCTGTCCATTTACGCCGCGCGGCGGTCAGATGGCGCACTCACTCTGATGGTGATCAACAAGACCAGCGGTGATCTGACCAGCAACATCTCGCTCGCCAATGTCAAGCCGGCGGCTTCCGTGCAGGTCTGGGGCTATAGCAAAGCCAATTTGAAATCCATTGTGCGAGGGGCCAGCCTACCTGTTTCAGCAACCGGCTTCGGCACGACCTTTCCGGCGAATTCGATCACGCTGGTGGTGCTGCCGGCGGCTCCGGAAACCATGTCTGCTCCGCAACCGGTGATCGGTGCGGTGGTGAATGCGGCCTCTTATGGATCTGCAATCACGCCCGGCGCCATGGTGGCAATTTTTGGCCAAGGCATCGGGCCGTCGAAGCTCGCGGGCGCGGTGGTTTCGTCCTCTGGAATGTTCGGCGCCTTGGCCGGGAATACACGCGTGCTCTTCGACGGCACACCGGCGCCCGTGCTCTATGCGAGCGCGCTCCAAACCGCCGCCGTCGTGCCTTACGTCGCCGCGCTCAAGCCCACGGCGCACGTCCAGGTGGAATATCTGGGCAGCCGCTCGGACGTGGTGGAGCTGCCCATCTCGCAGGTAGCGCCCGCAATTTTTACTGGAGACGCTTCCGGCCGCGGCCAGGCCGCCGTCATCAACCAGGACGCCAGCCTGAATTCGACTGCTCACCCTGCGCCGCGGGGGTCCATTATTTCGATCTACTGTACCGGCGAAGGCCAGACCAATCCTCCGGGCGTGGACGGCAAGATCTCCAACAGGATTTTGCCCAAACCGCTGGTCCCCGTTTCCGTAAAGATTGGCGGTGTCACCGTCGTGCCGGCCTATGCGGGCGCAGCAGGCGCGGCCATCGCGGGCGCACTACAGATTAACGTGAAGATTCCAGACTCGATCGCTCCGGGCAATCTCGTTCCGGTCACCATTCAGATCGGCGCCGCGGTAAGCCAGCCGAACGTCACGATCGCGGTGAATTAGACGCAGCGCTTGCTTCACTCCCACTCGATCGTTCCCGGAGGTTTGTGCGTGACGTCGTAGAACACGGCGCACACGCAGTCGAGTTGCATTAGCTCAGCCGCCATGCGGCGCAACAACTGCTCTCCCATCCCCACCGACTGTGCCGTCATGCCGTCTACAGAGTGAACAGGGCGCAGCACCACGGAATCAGGACGCTCGCCCGCGCCCACCGGAATCAACACTACGGGGAATTGCCAAACAGTCTTGTCAAAGCCGCTTTCGTGCGAGATGCGCCTCACAATGGAATCGGCGCGCCGCAAGCGGTTGAGCCGCTCCACAGAAAGCACGCTCGAAGAGCTCCGCATGCCAGCTAGAGGCGCATGACCGGCCACCCGCGCCACCACTCGATTGACGCCGCGCGTACGGTTGACCAGTGCGGTGGCTTCGTCCTCCAACCGCGCTTCGATTGCCGGGAAACGGTCCAACGCCAGTACCGCCTTGTAGCTGCGCTCATCGCCCTGCACGCCCACCGACCGCACAGGAATCAGAAAACCGTCGGGAGTGGATCGCACGGGCTCATCGTGTTCGGCGCATAAACAGCGGATCGCGAGCCCCGGTCCTGGAAACGGATGCCGCTCTAGAACGTCCTCGGCAATCCCCAGTTCGCGGCCGATCTCGCGCACCTCGTCTTTATAAAAATCACTCAGTGGCTCGATAATTCGCTGCGCCGCAATCAACTGCTGGATGCCCGCAACGCGATTGTGATGCGTCTTGATAATGGCGGCTTTTTCGGTGCCGCCCGATTCAATCGTATCGGGGTAAATCGTCCCTTGGCCCAGAATCCAATGCCCATCCATCAGGTGACGCGATTCGATAATCCGTTCCTGCAAGCGCACGAACTCTTCGCCGATGATCCGGCGTTTCTGCTCGGGATCGCACACTGCCCGAAGCGGCGTCAGAAATTGATCCGCGGCTGACTCAATCGTGACCGTCCCGGCGCCCAGCGCATCGAACAGGCGGTTGACGAATTCCGTCTCGCCCTCGCGCATCAGACCTGTATCGACGTAAATGCCGCGCACGCGCTCCGCACCCAGCGCGCGCAAACACAAGGTGAACGCAACGGTTGAATCCACGCCGCCGCTCACGAAGAAGAACACGTTGCGGTTGCCCGCCGTGCGCCGGATCTGATCCTCAACCAGCGGCACGCGGTGCCGTGGATCCCAGTCCTTCACGCAGCCGCAGATATCGAACACGAAATTCGCCAGAATGCGTTTTCCTTCTGTGGTGTGGACCACTTCGGGATGGAACTGCACGCTGTAGAGGCGGCGCGAGGGAGCAGCCATGGCAGCCACCGCGCAGGTACCGGTAGCTCCAATGTTTGAAAATCCGGGAGGCAGCTCGACCACCAAGTCGCGATGATTCATCCAGATCTGCTGGTGGTCCCGAATGCCCGCGAACAGCGGTGTATCAGGGCCGCCGTTCAGTTCGAGCGTGGCCGGGCCGTACTCGCCGTTGTCGCCTTTCTGAACCACTCCACCCAACAGGTGCGCCATCAACTGCTGGCCATAGCAGATTCCCAAAACAGGTTGATTGGTGCGAAAAATGGCTGGGTCTACAGTGGGGCTGCCGGTGTCATAGACGCTGTTCGGGCCACCGGAAATGATCAGGCCCTTGCGTCCGGCGAGATCTGACGCCGCGGTTTCGCTGGGCCGGACTTCCGCGAAAACGCCTAAATCGCGAATCTTCCGGGCAATGAGGTGGCAGTATTGCCCGCCCGCATCCAGCACTGTGACTTGTGGAACTTTGATCTGAGCGGCTGGCGCCTCGTTCTGCACGAACACCTATTTTGCCATGCGTTGCGCGACGATTTTCCGGGCGTTATCCAAAAGCGCTTTCGCCTTCGGCATCGCCTCCACAGCTTTTTCGACCATGGGATCGCTTTCCACCGCCACCCTGCGGCTTTCATCGATGCTGAAGGCCGTCATGTACATCTCACGCTGGAGACTTTGCTTCACCCACTCGTGGTCTTGTGCAAATTCGGCCTCGGTGAATTTGAAGCCCTGCTCCATCAGGAAATCGTGGAACTGCGTCTGGATCGCCTCATCCGGCACCCAGCCTTTGGGCAGCTTCGCCTCGCGGTTTCCGAAATAGTGCTTCGTGAAGTTGAAGAAGGCGAACTTGCGCAGCAGTTCGGTCTGCAAACGTCCGTACTTCGGGGCGTAGTGCTCATCAGGCGCGATGCCTCCGCCGCCGTACACGGTCCGGCCGCTGTCCGTCATCTTCACGTCCATCGGATTTCGCGTGGCCGTGTCTTTCCGGTAATAGTAATCGAAGAATGAGATGTTACTGTAATCGCGCTGGATCTGGCGGCCGCTCGGCGTGTAGTACTTGAACGTGGTCAACGCCAAACCCGCGCCTTCCGATAGCGGATACACCGTCTGCACCAGGCCCTTGCCGAACGTGTTGTCGCCCAGAACCCACGCGCGGTCGTGATCCTGCAATGCTCCGGCTACAATCTCGGCCGCTGAAGCTGAATACCTGTTCACCAGCACTACGACCGGATAATCGTGACCCATGTTGCCGCGCCGCGCGCTGTAAACCTTCTCCGCCGATGCACGGCCGCGATGCGAAACAATGGTCTGGCCCTTTTGCAGGAAATGGTCAGCCACCGCCACACCCTCGCTCAAAAGCCCGCCGGGATTCTCGCGCAGGTCGAGCACCAGCCCCTTCACGGTGTTTTCGCCGAGCTTGCGGAGCCCGTCTTCCAGTTCTTTACCCGTGTTCTCGTTAAATTGATCGATATCCACGTAAGCAATGCCCGGCCGGATCCACATTACGTCCTGCACGCTCTTGCGCGAAATCTCATCACGAACAACATTAAAGGTGATCGGCTTCTCGACGCCCTCGCGCATCACCACGATCTGCACCGGCGTGCCGCGCGGCCCCTTCAGCAGGTCCGCAACTTCAGTTGTGGTGAGATTGTCGGTCTTCTTGTCGTTGACCTCGATGATGACGTCGCCGGGACGTATGCCTGCCTTGTAGGCCGGGGAGCCGTTAAATGGAGCCAGCACGATGGTCTTGTTGTTCCGTGGCTGAACCGTCATGCCCACGCCGAAGTAGTGGCCCTTCTGGTCCTCACGCAGCAACTGGAAATCGTGCGGATCGAAGAAATTGGAGTGCGGATCAAGCGTCCGCAGCATGCCTGGAACGGCGCCTTTGTAAATCGCTTTGTCCGGGTTAACCGGATCTGCGAAATTTTCCTCGACTAACTCGTAGGCTTTGGTGAAGGCCTTGAGGCCGTTGCGGACCCCATCCTCATCTGAAGCCGCTGACGCAACTTCCACGCGTGGTCCGTAAATACCGCCAAGGACCGCACAAATCGCTATCGTGGAAAGAAAAAGAAGAAACGAACGCCGCTTTTGGGCCATTCCTGGGAAACCGTCCTTGTATCCAGTATAGCGTGACCTTTCCAGCTGCCGCCCGGATTTCGTCTGTATCGCCTTTTGATACGGTAACTTCGAGCTATTTCGCTGCCGCTGTTTCCAGTACCGAATACCACAGAAACTCCACCAGCTTTTCGAGCGACGTCTCGGCCAGGCGTTCGTCGTCCGTATGCGCGCCGCCCAGGCCGCCGTCATTGTCGTCCACAATGGGCCCAAAACCATACGCTTGAACCCCTCGGGCGCGCAGTTGTGCCATATCGGTGGCGCCGGTCAGCATGGAGGGCAGCGTGATGGCGCCCGGAAACACCTGTTTCTGCACGCGCTCGAGTGCCTGAAACATCTCCGTGTCTATCCGCGATGGTGATGACGACGGGCGCATGGCACGGGCCGCCGGCAGGACTTCCACATTAGAATCTGCAATCACGCGGCGAACCTGCTCGCGCAGCCGTTCCATGTCCTCATCGGGCAGGGTGCGTACATCCAGGTGCGCTTCGGCTTCCGATGGAATTACGTTCGAACGAAAACCGCCCTGGATTACGGTCGGGCTGATGGAAGTCCGCAGAATGGAAAAATGTCCCAGCTCGTGTTCCGCGAAATAGTGTTCGATCTCGGGCGCTTTGTCGCGGTCTGTAATGTGCGTATAGCGCCAGGCCTCCTCCGGCGCGCTGATGGTAGCCAGCCGTTCGAAATAGGCGCGCGTCGTGTCGTTCAGCCGCATGGGCGGCTGCCAGGAAGCAAACTTTGCCACTGCTGCCGCCAGCCGAATAATGGCGTTGTCCGGCCTGGGCCGCGAACCGTGTCCCGCACTGCCGTGTGCCACTAAACGCAGCGTACGCGGCACTTTTTCGGTGGTGGTGATCTCGACGAACCGCACCTTGCCGTTGCGCGCAGACACATAGCCGCCCTCCGCCAGCGCGTACTCGCACGCAATCTCGTTCCAGTGCTGTTCCACTATGAAATCCATGCCTACCTGCGACGTGCCTTCTTCGCCCGCTTCGGCCAGGAAAATCACATCGCGATCGAGTGCCACGTTCATGCGCTTGAGCAACAGCATGACCATCAGGCTGGCGGTGAGATTGTCTTTGTCGTCCTGCGCGCCGCGCCCGTAAATAAAGCCGTCTTTGCGGATGGCGCCAAATGGATCTACTGACCACTTTTCGCGCTGCACTCCCACGGTGTCGAGATGGCCCATCACCAGAATGGGTTTTTTGGAGCCGTTCCCTTTCAAGCGCGCGACCAGGTTAGCCCGCGCGGGCTCGAGCGCAAACAACTCCGCCGGGATGCCTTCGTGTTCCAGCACGGATTTCACGTACTCGGCGGCTTTGGTCTCGTTGCCTGGTGGATTGGTGGTATCCATCCGCAGCAGGTGCGTATAGTGCTCGAGTGTTTCCGCGTTTATCTTGCTCCAGTCGACTGCGTAGCGGTCAGCGGCAAAGGCCGGCACGAGCGCGGTTGCCAGCAAGAATAGGCATGCCGGTGCTCGCTGGCCTTTACAGCGGGATGTTCCCATGTTTCTTTCTTGGCATCGCGTCCACTTTGTTCTCGAGCATGCGCAACGCTTGAATCACTTTGGGGCGCGTCTCGTGCGGCTCGATCACGTCGTCGATAAACCCGCGTTCGGCTGCAATGAACGGATTGGCGAAGCGTTCGCGAAACTCGTCGACTTTCTGCTGCCGTAGCGCATCGCCATCGCCGGCCGCCGCCAATTCCCTCCGGTAGACGATGTTCACTGCGCCTTCCGGACCCATCACCGCGATCTCGGCCGTGGGATACGCGAAATTAATGTCCGTACGGATGTGCTTCGACCCCATCACGCAGTAAGCGCCTCCATACGCCTTGCGCGTAATCACCGTGATCTTGGGCACGGTCGCTTCGGCATACGCGAACAGCAGCTTCGCGCCGTGTCGTATGATGCCGCCGAACTCCTGATCGGTGCCTGGCAGAAAACCCGGCACGTCTTCAAACGTCAGAATCGGAATGTTGAATGCATCGCAGAAACGCACGAAACGCGCGCCCTTCACCGACGAATTGATGTCCAGGCAGCCCGCCAGGTACGCCGGCTGATTCGCCACCACACCGATGGGCCTGCCGTCCATACGCGCAAAGCCAACCACCAGGTTCTGCGCAAAGTGCTCGTGAACTTCGAAGAAGTTTGCATCATCCACCACGCGCCGGATGATGTCTTTGATGTCGTATGGCAGGCTCGATTCCGCGGGAACAATCGAATCGAGCGCCGTGTCCATGCGTCCCACTGGATCGGACGTCGGTTTGCGCGGCGGATTTTCGCGATTGTTTTGCGGCAGGTAGCTCAGCAGTTCGCGGATCAGGCGCAGGCACTCGGCATCATCGTCCGCCACAAAATGGCCCACGCCGCTGACGGAGTTGTGCGTCATGGAGCCGCCCAGCTTTTCCTTGGTCACATCTTCGTGCGTCACCGTCTTGATTACATCGGGACCGGTGACAAACATGTAGCTGGTGTTTTCAACCATTACCACAAAATCGGTGATTGCAGGGGAATAAACCGCGCCGCCCGCGCACGGGCCCATAATGGCGGAAATCTGCGGCACAACGCCGCTTGCCAGCGTGTTGCGCAGAAAAATATCGGCATAACCGCCCAGCGACAGAACGCCTTCCTGGATCCGCGCGCCGCCGGAGTCATTCAGGCCGATGAGGGGCGCCCCATTCTTGAGCGCCATATCCATCACCTTGCAAGTCTTCTGCGCGTTGGCTTCCGACAGCGAGCCGCCGAACACCGTAAAATCCTGCGCGAAAACGTAAGCCAAACGGCCGTTGATGCGTCCCCAGCCGGTGATGAAGCCGTCGCCCGGAACCACCTGGTCTTCCATTCCGAAATCGCGGCAGCGGTGCGTGACCAGCTTGTCGAGTTCTTCGAAGGAATTTTCGTCGAGCAGCAGCTCGATGCGCTCGCGCGCGGAGAGCTTTCCGTCCTTGTGCTGCCTCTGCTTGCGCGCTTCGCCGCCGCCTTGCTCGGCCACGGCATGGCGGCGCCGCAGTTCGTCGAGCCTGTTCATCAGATTGACTGTAGCGCACCCCGGCGCCAGTGGAATAGGCATTCTTGCCTGTGCGCTCGGCTTCTACTCCTGATCTGTGACTTCCAGTCAAGCCGTTTATTTCCAACATCCGCTGTCTCTCCAAAAACTGCGGCGCGGGAAGTTCGGCTGCGGTCGAAGTCACAGGCTGTTCAATCAGGCTCCGCCGGAGGCATGGCTGACTCCTGCCTCATTCGTCTCCGGTCGCCTATGGGACTGGCATTCCCCCCCACTCACCCCTTCGGCTCAAACCTTCCATCCCGCGCCACGTAATAAGTCCGCCCGCGCCACACCACCGTGTTTCCGAAAAAGCCGGCAATCCACAGAACAAATGCGTACAGGTCCTGCACCGGTACCAGCCACCACCAGGTTTTCGTCAGCGGATCGCGCAACACCCGGCCCGCTTGCGCCCACGCTGACGCCGCTCGAAACATTGTTGTGAGCAGGACCACCGTCCACCAGCCCGGCGACGCCGCCCAAAGCAGCAAAGCCAGCGGCAGCGGATTTGTGAACACCTGCCCCACGTAACCCCAGGGCCGCGAGCGCCGCGTGCTGCGCAACCAGCGTAGCCGATGACGAGTATGCTCGCCGAATCCCTGGCTGCCGATGCGATGCTCGATCACTTCCGACGACAACACCACCCGCGCTCCTAACGCCGCCAGCCGGTTGCCCATGATGAAATCTTCCGCCAGAAAGTCCTTGAGAAAATCGAACCCGCCAATCTGGCCGAGCCACGTCCGGCGCACCGCAAGCGCGGGCCCCAGCGCGAAATCCATTCCGTTCAGGAATCGCGCCACCAGTACGCCGCCCAGGAATTCGGTATTGATGAAAATGCCTTCCAGGTGGCTCCAAAAGCTCTTGCCGGGAACCGCTCGATACGGGCACGTGATCAAACCGACGCGCTGGTCCTGCATTTCGCGCGCAATCGTTTCGAGAAACCGCGGCGAGACCCGAACATCGCTGTCGCCCATCACAATCAGTTCATGCCGTGCCGCTCCCAGCATGCGGTCCAGGCTAAAAACCTTGGCGTTGGGATACGGTGGCAAGCCGGTGACCACCAGTTGCGCCGGTATATGCGGAAATTCCCGCCGAAGTTTTTCCACCACCGGCGCCGCGGGATCGTCCCCATCACTCACCGCAAACAGGATTTCGAAATCCGGATACTTCTGGGCAAAAAAGCTGCGCAGATTTTCCTCGAGGCCCTCATCCGCTCCTTTGAGCGGCTTGAGCACGCTGATGGGCACGAAGTCCTCTAAATCCGGAGGCCGTGTGCCCAGGTAGTTTCGCGCGGCCGCCACGGTCAACGCGCTATAGACGAGCGACCCCACCACCAGCAACAACAGGACCACGGTCACAACAATCATCGTATTTATCATCCACGATCAGCCCGTTCGCCGCCGTCATTGACCGTCATTGCACTCCGTAGTAGCCAGCCCGCGCTCGAATCACGGCGTTCATGTGATGCGCTCGAGTCTCTGGCGTCAGTTGCACCTGGATTCTGTGCAATACACCGGGGGCAGTTTGCGGGGCGTCATACTGCAGGCTGTACCGCGCGCGTATGCGTTCGATCATGTGCTCGAAAGCGTCGCCGATCTTGCCGCCTTCCATGGCTTCGCCGCCGCTCTCCTCGGCCAGCTTGAACACATCTGAAAAAGTGAAGTCCGGGTTCACGTACTGGCCCGGCCTGGGCGCTGCCGGATGCTTCTGCTTTCCGATCACGATCCCGTTCAGCACCGCATCGGCCGCGTATAACTGTCGGATGACGTCTTCATCCGGCACCCGGTAATTCAAACTCAGATTATCCGTGACAATCAGCACGGCGCGTCTCCCGCGCGGGGGCTGCTGCTGCAAATATTGCGCGGCGTCGACGATACCTGAGTTAATGGCCGTGCCGCTACCCAGCGAGTTCGTGCGCACTGCATCGCGCAGCTCTTCTTCCACCGCCCGAAAATCTTCCGTAAGCGGCTCCCGTACAGTCGAGCGCCGGGCAAACAGCATCACCGCCACGCGGTCTCCGGCAAATAGTTGCTTCAATGATGCCAGCGCCGTTGCCGCCAGTTGTTCCAGATGCCGGTACATGCTGCCGCTGACGTCCAACAGCAACACTAGATCGAGCGGCTCCTTTTCCTGTCCGAAATAAACGATCTTTTGCGGGCGCCCGTCATCGTAAACCCGAAAGTCATCTTTAGTCAGACCGGAAATCACGCGTCCGTTGTGATCCACCACCTGTACGTCCACTTTTACGAGCGAAACGCCGGCGCGGAAGACAGGGCTTCCAGCGGGCGCGGCTTGTTGCGCGTTCGCCGCCGCAAAGCCGAGTAGTACGATGATAGCGGGCGCCATGAAGAACATTATCGTCGGTACCGCCGGCCATATTGACCATGGCAAAACCGCCCTGGTGAAGGCTCTCACCGGCATCGACGCGGATCGTCTCGAAGAGGAAAAGCGCCGCGGCATCACCATCGACATCGGTTTCGCTCACCTGCAGCTGACGCCTGAACTTCGCCTGGGTTTCGTGGATGTTCCCGGTCACGAGCGTTTTGTGAAAAACATGCTCGCCGGAGTGTGCGGTATCGACCTGGTGCTGTTCGTCGTGGCCGTCGACGAGTCCATCAAGCCGCAAACCCGCGAACACTTCGACATCTGCCGCCTGCTTGGAATTCCGCGCGGCATCGTGGTCCTGAACAAAGCCGATCTGGTGGACAAAGACATTCTCGAGCTTGTCCGGCTCGAGACGGAAGACTTTGTGGCTGAATCATTTCTCGAGGGGGCGCCCATGGTGGCGGTGAGTTCGGTCACCGGCGCCGGCATGGACGAGTTGCGCCAGGCGCTCGAGCGCGCTGCCCGCGAGGTCGCGGAGAAGAACTCGTCCGGCGCCTTTCGCTTGCCCATTGATCGCGCGTTCTCCGCCAAGGGTTTCGGCACCGTCATCACCGGCACTCTGATTTCCGGTTCGGTGAAGCGCGAGCAGGAAGTGGAGCTTTATCCCACCAGCCGCACTCTGCGTGTCCGCGGCGTCCAGGTGTACGGTCAGCCGGCGGATCACGCCACCGCGGGCCAGCGCACGGCGCTGAATCTTGCCGATATCGAACCCGCGGAAATCGCGCGCGGCATGGTGCTCTCTGAAGCCGGGCGATTCCGTGTGACCACGTTGCTGGATTGCCGGCTCGAGCTGCTGCCCTCGGCCAAGCCGCTGAAGAATCGCGCGCCCGTCCATTTTCATTGCGGCACCGCTGAAATCGAGGCCGAGGTGCGCCTTTTCCGAGGCGCCACAGCCATTCAACCCGGTCAGCGCACTTACGCACGCGTCGTCCTGCGCGAGCCGGCAATGGTGCTGCCCGGCGATCGCTTCATCATCCGCATGTTTTCGCCGGTCGTCACCATCGGCGGCGGCGTGGTGGTGGATATAGGCGGTGTGCGTTACCGAAAAACCGACGATGTTGATGTCGCCGCCCGCCTCAACGTGCTCTCGGGGCCGGATGTCGCGGCGCGCGTGGCGCTCTTGGTCAAGGAATCGCGCTACGGCATGAGCTTCGGTGATCTCGTCAGCCGCACCGGCCTCATGGAACGCGATCTCGAAACCATTGCGCGTTCGCCGCAGTTTCTGTACTTAGAGCAACCGCAGCGTTGGCTGATGGACCGCGCCTGGTTCGACGCCATGCGCCGCAAACTGGTGGAGGCTGTCTCTCAATTCCATCGCAAAAGTCCGCTGCTGCCCGGAATTGCTAAACAGGAGTTGCGCGGGCGGGAGCTTACCAAAGCCCTGGCATTCGTCTTCGATGCTCTGCTGGCGGCAGCGAAGGAACTAGCCGTCGAGGGCGAAACAGTCCGGCTGCGCACGCACAAGCTGGTGCTCAAGCAGGATGAAGAGCAGGCGCGTTCTGCGATCGAGCGTGCCTTTGAGCAGGCAGGCCTCGCGGTACCGGCGGTGCCCGAAGTGCTGGCGAAATCCGGCGTGGAAACGGCGCGCGCGCGGTCGCTGCTGCAGATCCTGATTCGCGAGCGGCGGCTCATCCGCGTCACCGATGACCTGGTGTTTCACCAGACCGCCATCGAGAGCCTGCGCCACTTGCTGGCGGGCCGCAAAGCCACGCGCTTCAATGTGGGCACGTTCAAAGACTGGACAGGCATCTCGCGCAAGTACGCCATCCCGCTGCTCGAATATCTGGACCGTGAACGCGTGACGCGCCGCGAAGGCGACGAAAGGCTGGTGCTGTGACTCCGTCTAATGGTGACGTGCGCGAACGCTTACTGCAGATTGCCAAAAACTTAGAGATCGCAAAAATCCGCCGCCACATTTTCCTGTGTGCGGACCAGACCACGCCCAAATGCTCCACGCGCGAAGATAGCCTCGCGTCCTGGGACTATCTAAAAAAGCGCCTGGCGGAACTCGGTCTGCTGACGGGCGAGAACGCCGTCTACCGAACCAAGGCCAACTGCCTGCGCATTTGCGAGCACGGTCCCATTGCAGTGGTGTACCCGGAAGGCACCTGGTATCACTCGGTCACTCCAACCGTGATCGAACGAATCATTCAAGAGCACCTGATCGGCGGCCGCCCCGTTGCTGAGTACGTCTTCTTTACGCACCGGCTATCGGGCTCGTCCGACGCCCGATCCGACCGTTAGCGAGCGGTGTTCGGGGCTTGTCCCTCGCTAACTCTTCAGCAACTACGATAAGCTCTCACAACCCCAGCCTACTGCGAACCGTCGCTTTGCGCCCAGGCAATGAACACCTGCGAAACCGATGTCCCAAGCTGCAAGCCCGCAACGTTGTCCATCGGGAAGTGAATGCCGGCCCAAATTCTTGACTGAAGCGCGAAGTGAAGGGCAGCCAGCTTCAAAATACAATTGTTAATTTACGCAATTAAGCACTAGCTTCACTGGCTAAGCGTCTGACGACGGCGTTGCGGGCGTCTCTGGCACCACTAACAGGGCCAGAACGCCCCGGCTGAAAATGCAGGACTTAAGGCCCAGTTAGCGGAGAGCTAGGGTTTCAATCCGAGACAGCGCTCTCGCCCGGCACGATAGGCCGTGTTCGCGGCAAATATCCCAGCCGGGCGAGATACCCCACGAAAGCCAAAACTCCCGCGAACACCACCAGCTTGACGGCATCCGCCGCTCTGGTTCTGGGAAGCAGCTTCCACATCAAACTCAGCAGCGGTTGCGCAATGCACACTGCCCATACCGATCCATAAAAATAACGGCGCTCATGGCCTTCACCTTTTGTAGAATTCCTGACGCGCGGCAGCCATCCCAGGCCGCCGGCGATCCAGAACGTAAACGCGAGCGGGAAGTATCCATACTCATAAATCTGCCGCAGAACCCATTTCCCTGTGATAATGGCTTCCAGCAGGCCCGCAAGATTCAGAACCGCGAAAACCATTACCGCGCTCCAGGCGAATGTGTAGCAAACGCGCCGGTAAAGCGGATTAGGCTTGTCTTCGGTGAAGCGGAGGATATAGGGCTTGGGCTCGACTCCCGGCAGTTTGCCGTATAAACCGGCGACGCCGGTCGCGGCCAATACCACACCCAGCCAGCATCCCATGCGCATGTCGAACCCGTGCTCGAACAAGTCAAAAGTGAGCGGTCCTGGCGCGATAAAGAACACCCAGATCCAAATGGGCCAATGGGCCAGCCGGTAGGCGATCTTGTTGCGTTCGCGCAGCTTACGCCTGCTGGCGAGTTCCACTCGCACCGCGGGATTCAAACTCCATTCTCCTTGATTCAGTCGAGGCGGACCGTCCATCGCGCCAAATGTAAAAAGCCGCAGGGGTGTAACCTCCTCCCCCTGGTTGAGCATCTCTTATCTTTTATACGAAAACCTTCCATTCCTGATATATAGAATGCAAGAAAAAGTATACCTGACGATTATCGTGTCACCGGATTTCCATCTCGCCCAGCGCTCTTCGACGCCAACCGAAAAATGCGAAAACTTACATCCACCCGGCACGACCCTCTTCTCCTTTTCTCGATCTGTCGATTTCCGGCATCTGGTCTGACGCGCATCCTGCTGTTCGCGGCGCTGTGTGTCAGCGCGGGCCGGGCGCAAGTCGACGTCCTCACCGGCAATTACAACAACAAGCGCACCAACGCCAATCTGAACGAAACAGTTCTGATCAAGGCCAACGTGAGCGCCGCTAAGTTCGGAAGGCTGTACACGCTTCCGGTCAACGGCTTCATTCACGCACAGCCGCTCTACGTCCACGGTGTGCCCATTCCGGGCAAAGGTCCGCGCAACGTCCTCTACGTTGCAACTATGAACAACGACGTGTATGCCTTCGATGCCGACGCCCCCGGCGATCCGTTCTGGCACGTGAATCTCGGTCCCGCTGTACCTGCCGGCGATTATGGCTTTGATGATATCGAGTCCACCGGGATTCTCTCCACACCGGTGATCGACCGGGGCACCAGCACGATCTACGCCGTGGCGAATACCAAGGAGGACGGCAAATACTTCTACCGGCTACACGCGCTCGATCTCGCCACGGGCGACGAAAAAATGGGTGGGCCCGGGGTGATCCAGGCTACACTGCCGGGTTTCGGCCCCTCGGACAGCAATGACGGCCAGATTCATTTTGTCCCATACGATCACCTGCAGCGTCCCGGTCTTGTGCTGGTGAACAACACCGTCTACGTCGGCTTCGGGTCGCATGGGGACATCGGCCTTTTCCGTGGCTGGTTTTTGGGCTACAACGCGTCCAACGTCCAGGAGCAGGTCCAGGCGCTGGCCACCACTCCCGACAATTACGGCGGCGCGATCTGGCAGGCGGGCCGCGCCCCGGTGGCAGACGAGAACGGAAACATCTACGCAATCACCGGGAATGGCTACTTCGACGGAATCAACAACTGGAGCGAAAGTGTTCTGAAATTCGACATCTCGTCGAAGCTGCGAGTGGATGACTGGTTCACGCCGGACAACTGGACCAAGCTGAACGATGTCGACGACGATTTTGGGTCGTGCGGTCCGGTGCTCACCTCCTCCGGCCTATTGATCACCGGCGGCAAGGACGGCGTGATTTACCTGCTCGATCGCAACAACCTGGGCCATCTGCAAACGGGAAATGCGCAGATCCCGCAAAGTTTTGCGGCCATCGGCTTCGGGATTTTCAATATGGCCTATTGGGACCGGTCAGACGGCGGCATCCTGTATCTGCGCGGCTACAACGACGCCATAAAAGCCTTCCGCCTCACGAACGGTCGCTTCGACCCGCACTTCTTTTCACAGACTACTTTCGGGAAGGGGTTGCCGCTCGACGGCATGGCAGTGTCGGCCAACGGCAGCGCGGACGATTCAGGTATCTTGTGGCTCACGGCCACCGCTAACCCCGATCGGGTTGGCCCCGGCACCATGCATGCCTTATCAGCAACTGATCTGTCCCAGGAACTCTGGAGCAGCGCAGCGAACCCGCTCCGCGACGGCCTGGGTGTCCTATCGAAGTACACCGCGCCGACGGTGGTGAACGGCAAGGTTTATGTCCCCACCTTTTCGAATCAGCTCGTGGTGTATGGGCTTCTGAGCAGCAAGATCGGAATCAGCAGCGTTGTGAATGCGGCCAGCGGCCTGCTAGGGCCCATGGCGCCTGGCGAGATGGTCACGATCTTCGGCTCTGGCCTCGGTCCGGGCTCGCCGGCAGGCGCACAACTCAACTCGAACGGCCGGCTGAGTACCAGCATCGGCGGAACACAGGTGACCTTCGATGGAAATCCCGCGCCACTGATTTATGCGCAGGACTATCGAGTAATGGCCGTAGTGCCGAACTCGGTGGCCGGCAAGCAGCATGTCGTGGTGCAGGCCCGGTTCGGAACGCATTCAATGCCGGCACTCACTGTCTCGGTTACGGACACGCGTCCCGGTCTGTTCACGCTGGACCAGTCGGGCCAGGGGCAGGCCGCGGTGCTCAACCAGGACGGTACGATCAATTCTCCCAGCAATCCGGCGGAAAGAGGTTCTATTATGGTCTTCTTCGGTACCGGCCAGGGACTGACAACTCCTCAGTGGGACGAGGACGACCTATCTCCCAATCCGTTGCCCAAACCGCTGAATGAGGTCGTCGTCAGCATAGGCGGTAAAGACGCGGACGTGCTCTATGCCGGAGCCGCACCGGGCCTTGCCGCGCTGATCCAAGTCAACGCCGTGGTGCCTACCGATGTGAAACCTGGGGCCGCAGTGCCGGTCGTTGTCGCGATCGGCAAGAACAAAAGCCAGGAGCGCGTAACGGTGTCGGTGAAGTAATTCCGGGCCGACACTGAGCCGCGACCGTTAGCGAGCGGATACAGCTGCGCATCGTCACAGTTGATCGCGGTACTGTTCTAAGGCAACTTTGACAACCTGGGAGCGGGTTCGGACTCCCAACTTGCTGAACACCTGGCGCAACGATGCCTTGACGGCGCCCTCCGATACTTCGAGCCGAGCGGCAATCTCTTTGTTCGTGAGGCCCTGCAATATGAATCGAAGCACCGTCTTGTCGCGCTCTGTGAGCTTTGGACCTGTTAGCGGATGGGAGCGGTCCACAGATCGAAATAGAGAAGCCAGATAGTTCTTCTCCAGACACACTTCGCCTTTTGCGACTTGCCGGATCGTCTGGCACAACATCTCCGTCGAATGGTGCTTGTGCAAAATGCCGGATACACCCGCTTGAATTAATTGCACCGCTTCCTGATTGCTGGCGCCGGCGGTGACAATCAGGATCTGCCCCGCAAACCCCGTGCGCTTTGCGGCCACAACGAAGTCCAGAGCCTTTTCAGCTCCCAAGTCGACGTCGAGCAAAACCACATTGGCTCCGCTCTGGTTGAGTGAGCCCAATGCTTCTGTGGACGAAGCGAACTGGCCGACAACTTTCAGGTGCGGCTCTCTCGAGATCGATCGTGCCAGACCCTCACGGAACATGGCGTGATCGTCAACAAGGAGTAGCTTGATGGTCTCGTGGCTTGCGTCGTCCAAAAAATACTCCTACACTACCACCGGTATCTCGACCAAAAAGCAAGTCCCAGCAGCCTGCGGTTCAAAACGCAAATCGCCGCCATAGCTCCTGACCACTGCGCGCGAAACATACAATCCGAGTCCGCTGCCGTCAGCCTTCGATTGGAACGGCTCAAACAGGCGCTGCGGTTCGGCAATCCCCGGGCCCGTATCGCGAAAGCAAACATTGACCGTTCGTTCCTCTACCGACACTGCAATCTCCAACTCGCGCGCGGAGCACTCTTGCACGGCGCGGTGGCTGTTCTGCGCCAGGTTGAGGAAGGCCTGCAGCAGCCCGATCCGTTCGCCCAGAACCGTAGGCATGTCGGGGGGCAAATGCCAGGCAATTGTCCCGCCGATCTCGCGCCAGTCCGGTTCAATCACGATTCGAAGATCATCTAACACTTCCTGCAAGAGGACTTCTTC
>QHXW01000339.1 GCA_003223115.1 Acidobacteriota bacterium | reverse complement strand
TATGCGCGGGGGATCCGCTGTCGGGAAGCTTCACGATTTCCCGGAAGTTTTCACCGTCGTCACTAGCCTGAAGTGATCGCTCCGGATTTGTGATCCCGGCTATCATAGCGGTTATAAAGTCCACATCTTTCATCACGACGGTGACGGAGCGCATCGTCTGGGGCTCGGCAAATTCGTATTGGATCCACGCACTTTCGCCGACCTTTGGGATCGGAACCTTGGTGGTCTTTTGCAGATCCCCGTCACTGAGCAACACCACGTCAGGTGTGCCTGCGCTCGCTGTCAGCTTCGGATGCAATGATTCGATCGGCACATCACTTACCGGCGTGCGGTATGCGATCACCACGGAATCGGCGTAGTACTGCGGACCGGGCCGAGCGCCGTCTGGCGCGTTGAGAAGGTCATGCACGCCCAGGCTCTGAAATGCCCCGGTGTTCGACGGCGGATGAGCCAGCGTGCCCGTGAATGGCCCGCCGCCTTCGACGGATGTTTCACTCCACACATACTTCTTCATTCCCTGCGATGGCGGCACCCACGAACCACCCGTCTCGCTCCAGCCGGGCGAACCCGCAATCGCCTCTTCCAATCCCAGTTGATCCGCAAGGGTCGTCGCGTACTTGAACGCATCCTTCCACTCTGGCGTCATATATGCCAGCCGATGATCCACCACCTGGGGCGTTGCCAGCGCGGCATCAAAGTTCTGGAAGCCGCCAAGCACGATGCGGTGCATCCACTCCAGATCCAGCTTGATTCCTTCCCGGGTAATGTTTCCATTCATCCAATGCCACCATACCCGCGGGCGCGCACTCTCGGGGGGATTCTCAAATCCGCTCTTGAGCGAATCGGCAGTGCTCTGAGGCGCCGCGCTGCCCGCTCCCAGCAACAGCGCGATGATTAGGGCAAGCAGCTTCTTCGATGGGCGATTCGTCTCGTCACTCGTTTTCTCAGCCATTTGTTCTTTGCTCTCCGTTTCACTTGAGAGGTAACTTCACTGTGAATACGCCTCTCCCTCCTCGGCTCTCGACGTAAGCCGGAACACACTGCTCGGGGGCAGCACATCGCCACTGGTGTTGTTCAGACCGTGGCTTTGATGCAGCTTAACAGGGCGCGATTAAAGACCCGGCCGTTCTTCGCGGCCGCAACCGATTTGATCGCGTTCCGCCTGCGCGTGGGACAGACGCTTTCGTCTGTCTGTTCCAGCAGACCGTGGATTGTGGCGAGAGGCCTGCGGCTTTTCGCTGAACCACGATCGGCAGTCCGCGCGCGCCATGTCCAACTAACGGTGGCTTCGCGCACAGGAAGCCCGCTTCCGCAAACAATAATGCGAAAATAGTCTTGTCGGTTATCTTTATTCCTATGTCTCTCACCATCGTTCAAGTCGATGCCTTTACTTCCAAGCCGTTCGCCGGAAATCCCGCGGCGGTCTGCGTTCTGCCCCAATCTCGCGACGCCATCTGGATGCAAAACGTCGCCCGCGAAATGAATTTATCCGAGACTTCTTATTTGGTTCGAGAAGGTGAAGGTTACAATCTGCGCTGGTTCACGCCGGCCGTCGAAGTGGATCTATGCGGCCACGCCACATTGGCCAGCGCGCACGTGCTTTGGGAAGATGGGCACCTCAAACCAGATCAGCAAGCCCGGTTTCAGACACGCAGCGGCCTGCTCACGGCCCATCGGCGCGGCGATTGGATCGAGCTCGATTTTCCGGTCAAAGCTGAAGAGACGGCCGAGCCGCCGGCGCGTTTGGCCGAAGCTCTTGGCGCAAAACCAAAATATGTCGGACGCAACCGCTTCGATTATGTCGTGGAAGTCGAATCGGAAACCGTTCTGCGCGCTCTCAAGCCGAATTTCACTCTGCTTGGCGAAATTCCCGTACGCGGAGTCATCGTGACCGCGCGAGCCGAAACCAATGGGTACGATTTTATTTCACGGTTCTTCGCGCCTGCGGCCGGCGTAAACGAAGATCCCGTCACCGGCTCATCCCACTGCTGCCTAACGCCGTTCTGGGCCAAGCGTCTGGGCAAGACCGAATTTCTGGCCTATCAGGCCTCCGCCCGCGGCGGCGTTTTGCGCTTGCGTCTGGCCGGTGATCGCGTCGTCATTGGCGGTCAGGCAGTCACCGTGCTGCGCGGCGAATTGATCGACTGAACCGCGGCCCCGGCCTAGGCGAGTGCGCTAGACTGGAACCTCGGATGAACCCGCGAATCCTCGCTTCCCTGCCCTTGCTACTTGGCCTTGTCAGTCCACTGGCGGCCTCCACCAAGCTGTTGGTCACTGTCGTCGAGCAAAAATCCGGACGGCCTGTGACAGATCTGAAAGCCGACGAGTTCACGGTGCTCGACGATAAGACGCCGCGCACAGTCGAGTCCGCAACATACGAAAACTCGGTCCTCGATGTGGTTCTGCTGTTGGACACCAGCCTCGTGGGACCCATAGTGCAGCCCATGGCCGATAACTTGATCGCGCAGCTTCAGCCCAAGGAACAGATGGCTCTCGTGTCCTTTCATTCCTCGGCCGATCTGATTCAGGATTTCACCTCCAGCAAAGAATTGTTGCGGCGCGCTACCGGGCAGGTGAAGTACGGGAACACGCCGCATGTGCTCGATGCGCTTTTCGCAACCATCGATGGCGGTTTTCAAAACACTACCTTCCGGCGGGTTGTTCTGCTCCTGACGGCGGGCGTCGAGGGAAACAGCCGCGTGAACGAAAAGGAAACCATCCACCTGGCCCGCCGCAACGGCGTCTCCATCTTTGTGGTCTATGTCGTGGGATATGAGAAGTGGATGTTCGAAACGCTGGCGCGTCAGACCGGCGGCGCGTTATTCAACTTGAAAGACATGAAAAAGACCTCGCCCGAGATGCCTGGTCCCCGCATCTTCGACGTGTTGCGCTCGCACTATACTCTGACTCTTGCCGGAAACCTGACACTGGGGGAGAAACTGAAGGTGGAGACGCGGCGTCCCGAAAAGTTGTTCGCTTCCGCATCGCCCGTCGAATAAAATTTCCGCCCGTGCGCCGCCAACTTAAACAGAATTACCGCGAGCCGCCCGGATTCCGAGTTCGCGCATTTTCTCCTGCAGGCTCTGCCGCTGCAATCCGATTTTTTGCGCCGTGCGGGTCACATTGCCCGCGTTCTCGCTCAGCTTGCGCGTAATGTACTCGATCTCAAACAGCCGTTTCGCCTCGCGGAAGTCCGCTAGTGCCAAAGGCGCATCCAGATGACCCGTGCTCGCGGGCCGCGGCCCGATATCCACAGCACCGGCCACGTCGTCTGCCGTGACGGTGCCCGCGCGAGCCAGTACGAATAGCTTTTCCGCGCTGTTTCGAAGCTGGCGCACGTTTCCCGGCCAAGGCATTTCCATCAGGCGCGTGAGCGCTTCACGCGTCAGCTCGGGGCCCGTCCGGTTGTATTTTTGCTGCAGATTGCTCCAGAATCGCTCGAGCAGCAGCGGGATATCCTCGGCGCGTTCGCGCAAAGCCGGAACGTAAAGAGTTGCTCCGGCGAGCCGAAAGTAGAGGTCCTGCCGGAACAGGCCGTTCTGGATCTCTGTCTGCAGCGCCTTGTTCGTCGCGCTGATCAGACGGACATCAACCTTAATAGCGTTCGATCCACCGAGTCTCTCGACGGTGCCCGATTCACAGGCGCGCAAGATCTTGGCTTGGGTGGCAAGATCCATGTCGCCGATCTCGTCCAAGAACAACGTGCCCCGGTCGGCAGCCTCGAATTTACCGGTGCGCGTCGTAACCGCTCCGGTGTACGCTCCCCGTTCGGCGCCGAACAGTTCACTCTCCACCAGCGTTTCCGGCAGCGCCGCGCAGTTCACCGCAACGAACCGGTGTTTCGCTCGCGGGCTGCAGGCGTGAATCTGCTGAGACAGCAAATCTTTTCCGGTACCGCTTTCACCGAGCAACATCACCGGCAAATCGGTTTGGGCCATGCGCTCCGCGGTTTTGAACAACTCGCGCATCACCTTCGAAGCGCCTAGCATGGGTCCGAACTGCCCCTCGCCGGCAAGCCGTTCCCGCAGTCCGTGAATTTCACGGCGCAGTTCCTGCCGCTCCACGGCGCGGCTCACTACCAGGCGCAACTCATCCAACTCGTAAGGTTTGGCCAGATAATCGTAGGCCCCGGCCTTCATCGCCTCTACCGCCAGCCGTTCCGAACCATGTGCCGTAATCATGATCACGGACGGAGCGTTGGAATCGGAGGCGATGTCGCGCAACAGACTCATCCCGTCTTCGCCTGCTAAGTTGTAGTCGAGCAGGATCACGTCAGGAACACTGGCGCTCAGGCGCTCTCGTGCTTCTGTCACCGAAGCCGCCTCGATGACGCGGTATTCCAGCTCAAACGCGCGCGTCAGGGCATAACGCACCGAAGGTTCGTCATCCACTACGAAAATCGTGTGCCGCATCGAAACCGCGGACTCATTATCGCAAACCAGATGGTTCATGGCTGCCGCTGCAATTGGGCTAAGAATTGTGGAGCAGCACAGCGGAGAGCACGAACAGGACGACAAAAACGATGCCGGTCCCGGTGAGAAGGTAGACCGCGGTTCTGCCCGTCCGCGAACCTTCAACGGACTTGATGGACTTCACGTCGTCGTACGCGACTTTTCGTTCGCCGATTTGGTTACCCTGTGCGTACTTTACGATGAAACCTTCGTTCGAGACCTCGCCCAGCCGGCCACGAAACTTCTGCTTGCTCGTCAGACGAACTTCCACCATCGATCCCGCGGGAATCGCCAGCACCTGTTCTTTGAGAGTCGGTTTCGCGGTTGTGGTTGATTGGGAGCTTCTACGGAGGGCGGAAACAGCTCTCGGTCTGGCGTCCACGGAAGTCACAGCATCCAGGCCAGGAAAATCGAAAGCAAGGCGCGCATGGTTTGTTTCTCTCTTCGACGTACAGGGCATTCGCAAGGCCACTCGCCCGTGACAATTAAGCCGTTGGAACAATAGTGAAGGAACGAGAACAACGTTGCGGGCGCCGGCCGATTGAGTCAGATTTCGCTGACAGGTGTCGGCGCTCACCGACGATACGGACGAGCGAGGAGTTTTCCGGCTTCTTCGCGCGAGCCGGCGAAATCACTCGCGCTGGCCACGGTCTGGTAATAGCGTACGGCGTCGGACCGGCGGCCCATGAGATCAAGAGTCTTGCCTAGCTCGAGGCGCGCGATCGTCTTCGATCGTTCTGATCCGCCGATGGCATCGATCGTCAGCTGAAACCAATCCACGGCCGAAGTGAAATCGCCAGTGGCTTGGTGCGCGACGCCCAGCCGGTTATAGACGGTGCCCTTCTCGAGCCGAGGATATTTACCGTGTTCCGTGCCATTGAGTATTCCGCTGTAAATCGCGATGGCCCGCTCGGGCTCCTCCATCCGCAATGAAATGGCTCCCATGGCCAGGGGCACCAGGTAGTTTTCCTGAAACTTCTGGTTGAGTTCGTCCAACTTCTGGAAAGCTTTCTGTGGTTCGTGCTCGCGAGTATAGATGAGCACTAACAGCGTGCGGGCATCATCTGCGGCGAGCAGACCTTTCCCGGCGGCGGTTTCCAGTTCGGCGATCCCGCGCTGTTTGTTGCCCTGGAAACCCAATAGATACGCCAGCCATCGCGTTTTCCAGGTGAGGCTTCCAGCCAGGTAATGGTAGACTCCGACCGTAAGCCGGGCGTCTGCGAATTCGGGCTCACGAGCCAGCAGCTCGCGATGATACTTGTAGGTTTTGCTCCCGTGGCGCAGCGCAGACCACCAGTCCCGTCTCAGCGAAGCGTCGTAGCTGGCCATATTCTGATAGGCGAGCCCAAGAAGATAACGCGCCTGCTGATCTTGAGCATTAGCGTTCAGGCGCGTGCGAGCGATTGTGACAGCGTCCAGGCTGGCTTTGCGGAAGCGGGCTTCGGTCACGGGATCCAATGGCAGGTTGTGTCCCGGCGTTTCCGAGAAGAAATCGGAAGCCGCGAATCGTTCGAGCGTCAACTCCTGCCCCTGATACAACTGCAGCGCCCAATAGGTTCTGGCGAGGTACACATAGCCGATCGGATCGCCGGGCGCTTGTGCGATCATCTGCTCGCAAAGAGCAGCAGCCTTGGCATGATTCAACCGGTAGATTTCATCCATCACCTGCCGAAGGCGCCTAACGGTGTTGGGGGCGAACAAGCTCGTCTGGGCCAGACAACACGCGGAAAGCAACTGAACCAGCAGGCATATGCGCATCAGGAAGCTGACTGTATGACGGTCTTTCGGGATTCCACGTTGATCGGAATCGTCACGGTGAAAGTTGCGCCGCGGACGCCTGAGGTCGGGCTATCCACTCGAATCCGCCCGCCGAGTTCGCGGACGTTCTTTCCTACGATCGCCAGTCCCAGCCCTGTCCCTCCCGGCTTGGTGGTGAAGAACGGTTCAAAAATCCTGTCGCGGATCTCGAGCGGAATTCCGGGCCCTTCATCGCTGACTTTTATGCAAACGCCGACGTCGGGTTCGATATTGCCTCTGAGGCGCACTGTATCTCCCGGGGCCGAAACCTGGATCGCGTTGAGGACCAGATTGAGCACGATCTGATGCAGACTCTCACGATCCGCACTCTCGAAGACAAGGTCGCAATCGGCCAGCTCGATGCGAACCAGCCGGTCCGAACAATCGAGCGGCAGTGCCTGGCGCGCTCTCTCGAAGAGCTGTGCGAGGGATACGTCCGATCGTTCGCGGGAAGCGGGTCGGCCGTAAACGAGCAATTGCTGTGCCAGCCTGTCCAATCGCCCGATCTCGCCCACAAGGTGATCGAGATCGACAGCGCGCTCTTCAGGCATTTTAGGATCTAGGCGCATGACCTGCGCCAGGGTCTTCATGCCAGTGAGTGAGTTCTTGATCTCATGCGCTGTGCTCCGGCTATGCTCGCCGAGCTTCGCCAGGTGCGCCTGCTCCAGAAGCGCTCTTTCGAGGTCGATCTTGGCTTCAACCAGATGATGAGTTTGAATGGACTGAGAAATCTGCCGGCTGAGCCCGAGGAGAACACCTTCGTCTTCATCCAGGTGAATCCGGGGATACGAGTCGACCAGCAGAAGACCGAGCAGACGAGTTTCATACCACAACGGAAACGAGTAGTTGAACCCAAGGTCATCCAGAAGCTGGCGCAGCGTGCCGTCATTCTCGCGCTGCACGAACACGAAGTCACGTCGTTTATGGACGGTCGCGTTCAGCAGTTGCTGCACGCGTTCCAGAATGTCGCCCGATGGCATTGGTCCGTAAGTGGCGAGGACGGTCGATTCCCCGGAGAGCGCGACCAGAACCCTGCGCAGACCCAGCGTCCGCCCCACCTCCTCTGCCAGGTACTGCATTCTCTTGTTCAGATCGAGAATGGCGGCGGCCTCTTGAATAACGTGCTTGCTGAAATCCGCAAAAACCTGTGTGCGCTTCGAGAGCACTCGGTTCATCCAGCCGTAGAGCGGAATCCAGATCAGCCCCGCCGCCAGGATCAGCGCCACCTCAATGACGCGGCCGAACACGTCAAACTCGTCGGCAAAATCGGCCGCCCGCCTGACAATCAGCAAATACAAAGCGGAGGCGGTTCCCAGAGTCAGCGCGAAAACCGTGCGCCGCCCGATGATCAGGCCGAGAAAATTGTAGCGATAGACAAACCACGCAAAACAGAACGGCGGAATCAAGGAAGTCAGAGCCAGTATTTCCGAATCGGCGCCGACCGGCAACGCGGCTGCAACAGCGATCAAAGCGCAAGCGAAGGATTGGTAGAAACGCCAGAAACGGCGGCGGGCTGGCACGCGATGGCGTAAAGCCGAGCAGAAAAGCAGGCAGGCGGTCACGACCAGCATCGAGCCAAAGAGCACCGCGTGCATGTTGAAACGCCCGGTGCGTAGCATCCACACCGCCGGTGGAACGCTCACATAGGTTAACCATCCCAACCAGTGACGATCGGTGATCCACGTCACGGCCAGGTGCAGCAGGAGGGCAGGAATCAATGCCGCACCCAGGAGTTTGGCGCCGGTTGCCAGGCCGATGACCACTCCCGAGGCGTGGCCGACTGCCAGACGATGAAACAGCGCAATCTCATTTCCGCCGTGCCACAACGCGCTGGCGAAAAGGAGCAAGAGCACGAGTTTTTCAGCAAGGCCGGTCCGGGCCTTGAGCAGCAACAGCGCGACCAGATAAAGATCCAGAGCCCCGCCAACGGCGTAACTCAGTAAGCGTAAGGCAGTGCTGATCACCATCACGGGAATCACCCGGAGCCGGCAGCTTCAGTTTGAACCAGTATAGGCGCAGATTCCGCCCGACGCCGCCACCCAATTCCGACGGTGCCAACCAAACCGTGCGGCGCGGTAAAAGGTCGGAACAACCAACGTCTTTGATTTCAGCTGCCTGTGGGATGGCGCGGTTTGGGAGCGCAATTGCGACTGCGACCTCCCAAGGAGGTTCATTTATGCAGCACACCTGTCAACGGACCCGGAGACTTGCAGCGACTCTGGTGTTCCTCATTCTGGCCACCGCGGCGCTATCGGGAGCCACGAAATCCGAAGTGGCCACAGCAACTCCGATCCAGCATCTGGTGGTGATCTTTCAGGAGAATGTTTCGTTCGATCACTACTTCGCAACCTATCCGAATGCGCTCAACCCGCCCGGTGAACCGTCGTTCACCTCCAAAGCTGACACGCCGACGGTGAACGGACTGGCCGGGGCATTGCTCACTCAAAATCCAAACTCGGCTCAGCCGTTCCGGTTTTCGCGCTTACAACAACTCACGTGCGACCAGCAGCATGATTACACGCCCGAGCAGCGGGCCGTGAACGGCGGCTTGATGGACAAATTTGTGGAATTCACGGGGCGAACCAGGCCCACTTCGCCTCTGTGCGAGTTTGGTCTGGGGAAGAACGTGGTCATGGGTTATTACGACGGCAACACGGCCACCGCTCTCTGGAATTACGCCCAGCACTTCGCCATGAGCGACAACTTCTTCGAGACGACGTTCGGACCATCCACGCCCGGCGCCGTCAATCTGATTTCGGGCCAAACCCACGGACTCGACGTGGTGCTGGATACGGGTAACCTAAACACGCAAGTAGTCGATGGAACCATGATCGGCAATCCGCGTCCGGCTCTCGAAGACTGCCTGACCGGCGGCAAGAATCTCGTCACCCTGACGGGGAGAAATATCGGCGATCTGCTCAACGAGAAGGGCATCACCTGGGGATGGTTCCATGGCGGCTTTCGCCCGACTGGACGGAACCCGGACGGCTCGGCGATCTGCGGAGCCAATCACACTACCGTGGGAGGTTTCGCGTCTTTCGACTATGTTCCGCACCATCAGCCGTTTCAGTATTACCAGCAGACGGCCAATCCCCATCACCTGCCGCCAACTTCGATCGACATGATCGGACAAACCGACCAAGCGAAACATCAATACGATCTGGCCGATTTCTGGGACGCGGCACGCGCGGGTAACCTTCCCGCGGTGAGTTTTATCAAGGCGCCGTCTTACCAGGACGGCCATTCAGAAAATTCGGACCCTATCGATGAGCAGAATTTCATCGTGAACACGATCAACGCGCTCCAGCAGCTCCCGCAATGGCGCCAGACGGCGGTGATCATCACTTACGACGACTCCGACGGCTGGTACGACCATGTCATGCCGCCGATCGTGAACCAATCGAATACCACGGCTGACGCCCTCACCGGGGCTGGAAGCTGCGGCATCGCGTCGCCCGGCGATTACCAGGGGCGCTGCGGCTACGGACCACGTCTGCCGCTCTTAGTCGTATCGTCGTGGGCGAAAGTCAATTTCGTGGACCACGCGACTACCGATCAGGCATCGATTCTGCGCCTGATCGAGGACAATTGGAATCTCGGAAGGATCGGTGATCAGTCGTTTGATGAGAAGGCTGGATCGATGCTGAACATGGTCGACTTCACCCAGGGACATCGCGCGAAGAGAGTGTTCCTGGATGCGAATACCGGCCTCATCGAAACGACCGGCGAATCAGACGAGTAATGAACGAAACCGGGCTGACCGGGATAGCCTGGCGGCCCGGTTATCCCTCTGACTTGTACGAAAGCCCGTTAACACTTCCATCCGAAACAGCGTCCTCCCTTTAGTCACATCGAATCCCGCGCGGTGCGCAGGAAGGAGCAAACATGAAGTCGATCGAATGGCTTATAAAGGGACTGCTGTTGCTGGCAGCTAGCGCCACGCTGGCCTATGCAAGTGATCTCACAGGCATTTACGCACGTGCCGACAGGGTAAGTGCTCGAACCGAATGCTGCCTCGCCGCAGACGATCCAGATTTGGGGTGTGTTTTCCATGGCCAAGCCCAACGACCGAAACCACTATTTGCAGCCGGCCCGCGGCTATCTTTATTTCAAGCTCGGGGGCAATGAAGAGGCGGCGCGCAAAGAGTGGGCGGATTTGAAGGAAGTGGCCGGCACCGGCCAGAACGTCGCTTTCGGAAGCCGGTACGACTCGTCACCCCGGTTGCGAAAGGCGGATGAACGGCCGGCAAGCCCCGATCGTTACTCCACAAACATCGGACTGCAAAAGGTCAGCGGCAGAACCGACTATGCGCCTGTCCGCGCGCTGCTGGATTACAAAGATTGAGGGTTCACAGCTATGATTGGTTTAACGGCTATGCCGAGTACGCCGAGCGCGGAACTCATGTCACACCGTGCCTCGCGCATAGACCGGCGGAACGCCCTAATGATCGCGCTGGCCGCCACGCATGCCGTCGTATTGTTCACGATTCCTACAGCGCCAGTTATCGCTCTGGGGCTTTGGTGGAACTCGAATACGATCTCGCATAACTTCATTCACCGGCCATTCTTCCGTCGACGCTTGGCTAACGTTCTCTTCGGCGTTTACCTAAGCTTGTTACTCGGATTTCCCCAGTCGCTGTGGCGCGACCGCCATCTGGCGCACCACGCGGGTGTGCACCGCCGCCTGCGCTTGTCCACCGAACTGGCCTTGGAATCTTCGCTCATCGTGTCACTCTGGAGTGCGTTGGCGGCTGCGGCTCTGGTATTCTTCGTGTCAACCTACCTGACCGGCTATCTCGCCGGGCTCGGCCTTTGCGCACTCCACGGCTACTAAGCCCTTTACAATCTCCTGTTCGTCAACGACGGGTACCATGTCGAGCACCACGCGCACCCAGGGGTGTACTGGACACGTCTGACGGAATTCTGCGCACCGCAGCTCGCGCGAGCTCATGGCCGGCACCGCTGCGCTGGATGGAAGGGTTCAGCCTGGAGACTCTCGAGCGGTTGGTACTGAGGTCGCTCGTCTTGCAGCGATTCGTGTTGCGGACTCATGGCCGTGCCTTCCGTGAGCTGGCCGGCGCGCTTCCACCTGTGGAGCGCGTTGCGATCGTTGGCGGAGGACTGTTTCCGCGCACTGCCCTGATCCTGAAAGAACTGCTGCCCACTGCCTCTATGACAATCATCGACGCCAATCGCTCGAACCTGGATCTAGCTCGCGCATTAGTGGGCCACTGGGATATCAACTTTGTTAACTCGTCCTACATGACCTCTGACTGCGGCGCATACGACCTGCTCGTGATTCCTCTGTCATTCGATGGAGATCGCAGCGCCATCTATGCACGGCCCCCGTCACCAGTCGTCGTGGTGCACGACTGGATCTGGCGAAAGTGCGGGTCGAGCCGTATTGTTTCGCTAGCGCTGCTGAAGCGTATCAACCTGGTGCGCCAATGAGAGCATCGAGAGCGGCAAGCCTCCTACTGGTTTTCGCGCTGGCAAAGTCGATTGTGCTGGCCGGGCATCATGTACCGTTTTCTTGGTGGGCGCCGGTTGCCTATCTTTGGCAGGATGCGTCGGTCGTCCTGGTTTTCGTCGCGCTCGAATGCACACTGGTGCGGCGGCAGGGCATCGTGTGGGTCGCGTATACAGGTTTGGCGTTGTACGCCGCAATCAATATTCCTGTGACGCGCGCCCTTTCAACACCTCTCACGTGGCCCATGTGGCGCGCCGCAGACGGACCTTTGGCCGATTCCATGTGGCATTACGTGACCTGGCAAAATGCCGCGCTGTTTGTTTCCGTTTTGACTGTGGGGACTGTGGCGCCATTTGCCTTTCGCCAGGCACCCGTGCGACCGGTGGTGGCCGCGATGCTGCTGTGCACCGCACTCGGCCCTGCGGCCGCGATGCGCGTCGATACACTGGGGCTCGAACGAAACCCGTGGACCGTGCTCATCTCTAGAGCCCTGCCGCGCGTCCCAGCGAGGGCATCCGCCGGCGACTGGCGCGCCCGCGGTTTTGACCACACGCATGGCGAGGATCTTTCCCGATTTCGGGGAGCGGCGGCGGGGCGCAACATCGTGCTCGTCAGCCTGGAATCCACGGCCGCTCAATACCTGGGCTTGTACGGAGTCCATCCGGGCGTAATGCCGAATCTATCCGAATTGGGCCGCTCAGCTATCGTGTTCGATAACGCGTACGCGGTCTATCCTGAAAGCATCAAAGGTCTGTTCTCGATTCTCTGCTCCACTTGTGTATCTGGGAATGGAGGCGATCATTCATAACCGTGGCTTCGACACGCTCGTGGATGCCGGCGACATTGGAGGGAATCACAACTCGAGATCACGACGAATTCGGGCGGTACCGCAACGCGCTCCGCTACGGCGATGTCTCGCTGGGCGCGTGCGTTGACGGGCTGCGACGTCGAGGTCTTGACCAGAAGACGCTTTGGATCGTTCTGGGTGATCACGGCGAGGCCTTCGGCGAACACGATGGCAACTATGGTCACACGTTTCAGCTCTATGATGAAAATGTACGTGT
Source organism: Acidobacteriota bacterium (assembly GCA_003223115.1). GTDB lineage: Bacteria > Acidobacteriota > Terriglobia > Bryobacterales > Bryobacteraceae > QHXW01. The sequence goes on along the minus strand of QHXW01000339.1, from coordinate 18,005 downwards.
CCCTTTTCTCGTCGCCGCGCCGGGATTGGTTCCGCAGCAGATACGCAGCCATCAAGTGGTCAGCCTTGCCTCATCGACACGGCTCCAACCGTATTGGATTTGGAAGGCCTACGCATACCCCAGAACGATCAAGGCCGGTCGGTGCTCGATGGCGAGCCCAACATGGCGCTGTTCTTCGCCGACTATTCCTTAGGGTTGCTCGGTCTCCGCGACGGCCCGTGGAAATTCATCTACGAGTTGGACTCGGGCCGCTCGAGACCCAAAAGAAACCATGAACCAGGCAGATTTGCACGCAGACCAGTCACGCTATTACATTAAAAATCTGCGAGATTGGAGCTCAGATCAGAAACACCTCTTGCGGGCCGGAAATCAAATTAGTTTCTGGCGACCTGGTCTTTGGGAGTCGACAGGTAGCCGATGATCTGGTCCTTCTTCACCTGGTTGACCACAATCTCGTACGGCTGGTGGGCCTTTAAAACGTAGAACTGCACAGGCTCGTTGATGGTGCGGTCCTTCTTCTCCGTGGTCTTGTCGTCCGCCACCACTTCGATGGTGTACCTGTTGTGCTTGGGATCGGCCTTCTTCAACAACAGGCTGATGTCTCCCACGCGTTGAGGTTGTTTGGATTTCGGCAGGTTGAATTCGGTGATATTCCGTTCGCCCAACCGTTTGAGCATCGAGATCTCTTTTCCATTGGTAGCGATATAGCCGCTCTGAACTCCCAGGTCGCCGGTGACTTTCTTGAGGTCGGCGATGGTTTTGGTGAGTTCGCTCTGGGTCATGCCGAGCTGAGACTTTACACTCGTGACGTCGCCGCTGACTTCAGCGATCTTCGTATTGGCGGTTCCGGCGGACTCCTTGACTTCGCTCAACGCGGACGCCATCTGTTTCTGCTCGCTGTCGATTTGCTGCTGCAAGTGGTCGGCGCGCTTGAGTGCCTCGGACTTGGCCTGACTGGCCAGAGAGTTGGCTTGACGGCGAGTATTCTCCAGATCCTGCTTGAGAGAATCAATGTGACGCCGAGCGGTTTGCGACGTCACTGACGACGTTTCGCGGAGGTTGGTCATCTCAGTGGCCACAGATTCACGCAGCTTGGCCACGTCGGTTTTTACGCGATCGAGTTGCAAGTACAAATAGACGTTGGCCGCCAGCAACGCCACAACCGCGCCGGCCAAGATCGCTGTTTTTATGCCTGAGCCGCCAGATTGCTCTGGGTACACGTCATCTCCCACAATGAGCTCCTCTTCAGGTCCCGATATACCTATAAGTATAGACCGTTTTCTAGCGTGATGTTGGTTACGAATTTAGTGCTGTGCACGAGGTGTGGTTAGCCGCGGCGTCTCTCGATCGCCCGGTTCGGCTCTAGCACAATTACCTGAAATTTCGAGGTTTAATCGTATCGGAGCGCGATGATCGGGTCGATCAGCATGGAGCGGCGTGCGGCCACAAGACTGGAGCCCGTCGCTACCAAGGCCAGCGCCAGCGTCACACCGGCAAAAATCAGGGGATCGAGCGTGCGGACTCCCGCGGCCAACAAAGCCGACAATGGTCCGGTGGCTGCGGCAGATACGAGCAGGCCCACTGCGGCTCCCGCGGCGACCAGCGATAAGCCGTCAGCAAGGATCATTCTCAGGACTTGCGCGCGCGAAGCGCCAAGCGCCATGCGGATGCCGATTTCGTTGGTGCGACGGGCTACGGCATATGAAATGACACCATGAAGCCCGACCATGGCCAGCAGGAGGCCTAGAGCGCCCATTACTCCCAGCATCGTGGTCATGAAACGCGTAGGCCAGAACGCAAGCGCCAGAATGTCCCGCATGATGTGGACTTCGAGAGCGACTGTGGGATCCGCCTGCCGGATCGACTGTTTAACCGCGGTCAGAAACCTTCGGGGGGCGTCACCTTGGGTGCGCGCAACGAGCGAGATGCTGCCGCCTGTGAGAACGCCGTACTGGAGATAGGGAAGGTAGAGAATTTCGCGCTGATCTTCGCCGAGTGTGAGGTATTTCGTATCGCGGACGATGCCCACGATCTCGATCGGTTCGGTGTGATCGCCCCATCCGTAGATCAAGCGCTTTCCAACCGGATCCTGTTCCGCGAAATGATGGTGCGCGAGCGTCTCATTGATGATGGCTACATGAGGAGCGCCCTCGCGGTCGCGGCGGCTGAACTCGCGGCCGCGCAGCACAGGGACCTGCATCGTAGAAAAGTAATCGTGACCGACCACCTGCTCCGCCGGATTGAATTGCGCCTCGGAGTCGCCGTCCACGCGAACCACGTCGTTCCGATCATTGAAACTGAGCGGGAGGTAATTGGCGCAAGCGGCTGAAGCGATGCCGGGAAGTTGACTCAGGCGGTCGACGGCCTGTTCGAGAAATGTCTCGCCCTGCGAGCGCGTGTACCGGTTCGGCGGCAGACGCAGCTCGGCCGTCAAGGTGCGATCTATATCAAACCCGGGGTCAGTGTGACCGATGACCAGGAGGCTGCGCAGAAACAGAGAGGAGGTGACCAGCAACACCAGCGACACGGCTACCTGTCCGGCCACAAGGACGTTTCGCAGCGTGAGCCGGCGGTGCGAAAATTGCGCCAACTCCTGCTTGAGCGCCGGCGTCAAACTCGAGCGCGTTGATTGAAGCGCAGGAACCAGGCCGCACACCAGCGTGGTCAGGGCGCAGAGCGCCAGCGCGTAAAACAGCATTCGATGATCGAGTGCCAGATGAAACTCAATCGGCACAGGCAGAGGCAAGGGGATCCGCACCAGCAGCGCGGCAGCGCACCAGTCGAACAGCAGCCCGAGCGCAGTGCCGACCACTGCGAGCAGCAGTGTTTCGGTGAGGAGTTGCCGCACGACACGGCCGCGCCCGGCGCCGATGGCCAGCCGGATGGCAATTTCGCGGCGACGGCTGGCACCGCGCGCCAGGAACAGCCCGGCGACGTTGGCGCAGGCAATGAGCAACACCAGCCCCACCACGATGGTGAGCAGGGTGAAGAAAAGGAGCACGGGCAAATCATCGTTGCCGTTCAGACGGTCGAGCCCGGAAACAGCCTTTAGCCGAACCTGTTCGAAATTCTTGTTGTCGTCCGGATACTGTTTTGCGAGGCGCCGCACCACTACACGAAGGGCCGCGCTGATTTGTGCCCGCGTCGCCCCATCCGGCAGGCGGCCGATCATGTTCAGAGCGTTCCCGGCGCGCGTTTCGAGATAGGGCATCAGTTCGCGGTTTAGCGCAACATAGAGTTCCGGCGCTACACCGTAGCCGATGACGGAGCGAAAGTCTTTAGGCAAGACGCCGAGCACGGTGTACGCATGACCATTCAGGTTGAGCACGCGCCCCAGGATGGCAGCGTCTCCACCCAACCGCCGCAGCCAGCAGCCGTAACTCAGAATCACCAGGTGTGGATCGGCTTCCGGACGGGCCTCGTTGGCAGCAAACGCGCGGCCGAGGATGAGCTGAACGCCCAGCAGGTCGAAATAGTTGGCGCTGACGAACTGGCTATAGACGGCTTTGGTTTCATTCCCGAACCGCAGGTTGACCAGATTTTCCGGATCGGCTTTGTACGCGGCGAGCGTGTCGAAGAGCTCACTTTGTTGGAGATCGGTAAAATTCAGATAAGAGATCTGATTCGAATTTCCAGCCACCACGTGCATCAGATGTTCGGGTTTGCGCGCCGTCGGGCCATCGAGCAGCACCGCGTGAAACAGGCTGAATATGGTGATATTGGCGCCGATGCCCAGGCCGATGGAGACCGCCGCCACCAGCATCAGCAATGGTGTCCGCATCAAGCCGCGCGCCCCATAGCGGATATCCTGGAGTAAGTTTTCTATAAGGTTCAAGCGGTGTACAGCGCGACAGTCTTCTTTAATCTGTTCGATTCCGCCGAAGAGGCGCAGGGCCGCAGCACGAGCGTCTGTGGGCGACATGCCCGCGGCGATATTGACTTCGATTTGTTTTTCGAGATGAAAGCGGAGTTCCGCTACCAGTTCGCTTTCAACACGGCGCTTGCGAAACAAGGAGAAAAGGCGGAATTGGAAGATCTTGGACATCAGTTTAACTTTCAGCATCCGCTCGCTGAGGGTCGCGGTTCTGTGCGAGCCTAGTCAAAAATACCCAGACCGGCGAAAGCCCGGATACAACGCGGGGTTCCCGCCGGTCCCACTCGCGGCTGTATACCAATCAACCAAACCGGCGAAAGTGCGTCCCGCCCGCTACGCCGTCTCCAGAATTTGTCTTACGGCTGCAGAGAGCCGCTCCCAGTTCGACGTCTCCAGCTCCAACTGTTTCCGGCCGCTTCTGCTAAGCCGGTAATACTTGGCCTTCCGGTTATTGTCCGAATCGCCCCATTCCGCGTCGATCCAGCCTTTTTGCTCCAATCGGTGCAATGCCGGATACAGAGAGCCTTGTTGTACCTGCAGCACGTCCTTGGAGATCTGCTGGATGCGCAACGAAATGCCCCACCCGTGCATGGGCTCGAGCGCCAGGGTTTTCAAAATGAGGAGGTCGAGCGTACCCTGCAGAAGGTCAGCCTTCGAATTCATGCATTCTCCTAGAAAATCTACAGGAAAAATATACAGCGGCTTCTGTAGAATGTCAAGTGGACAAGACAGGCGGGACAGGCGGGCTGAAATCTAGGGGAGTGTTTCGTTCATGACTTTCTTTTTCTGTTCGGCGCGAAAACGATGCAGTTTCTCGCGAAGTTCGGCGCGATGATTGGCAAGAATCGCAATGGCCAGCAGCGCCGCGTTCTTTGCGCCGGGTTTGCCGATAGCGAGTGTACCCACTGGAATTCCACCGGGCATCTGCACCGTAGAGAGCAGCGAATCGAGACCTTTGAGCGACTGGCTCTCCATCGGAACGCCCAGAACGGGCAGCGTGGTATAAGCGGCAATCACTCCGGCCAGATGCGCGGCGCCTCCCGCGGCGGCGATGATGACCTCGAGCCCATTGGCCTCAGCCTGCGAAGCAAATTCCGCGGTGAGTTCCGGGGTGCGATGCGCCGAGAGTACGCGGTTTTCATGCGGTACCGCAAAATCCTCGAGCGTATCGCTCGCGGTGCGCATGACTTCCCAATCGGACTTGCTGCCCATGATCACGGCGACCAAGGGTCTTGTCGTATCGGCCATGTCTCGAATCTATTCTCCCTGCGAGAGTGTGTAGCCGGGCTTGCCGTCGAAGTTGCGGAGAGCTTCAGTTTTCACGACATCGAAACCGGCGTCGGCCATAGTTTGGAGCAGAGCAATCACCTGGCGCTGCGTAACCGTTGCGTCCTGTTGCTTGCCCGCGAAGCGGCAGCGGAAACTATCGGTGCAGAACGTCTCCGGAATGCCATCCGGCCAAACCTTCAGTCCGCGGTTGGAGATGATGGAGAGCGGCAGTCCGTCCACATTGACCTTGCGCAGGGCTTGCGCCAATTGATTGGGATCGCGACTGGGCCACTCAAGAAACAGATCGATGCCCACGAGCTGGGTTCTGGGCGCAGCCTGAGCAGTGGCGGCTTTGCCGGCCTGGCGCGGCTGCCTGTGCGAGTATTTCGCCGCCTTCAGCGTTTGCGGTGTCTTTCCCATGCGCGCAATCACGGCGTCCGCGAATTCCTTGGTGCCAACTTTTTGCTTGCTCTGGCCTTCAGTGTAGACGTCGTATGTGTGCACGCCCTCTTCCAGGGTCTTGAGCCACCCATTGTGCACTCGTTCGGCAGCCTCGGGCTGGTCGATATGCACCAGCATCAGCACGGCGCCCAGCAGAAGACCTGAAGGATTAGCGAGGTTCTGATTCGCCCGTCGCGGCGCGGAGCCGTGAATGGCTTCAAACATGGCGCAGCGGTCGCCGATGTTGGCGGACCCGGCGAGGCCCACCGAACCTGCGATCTGCGCGGCAACGTCGGACAGAATGTCACCGTAGAGATTGGGCATCACGATCACATCGAAGGCCTCGGGAGTGTCGGCCATCTTGGCGGCGCCGATATCCACAATCCAGTGTTCGTTCTGGATGTCGGGATATTCGGCCGCGATCTCATCGAAGACTTTGTGGAAGAGACCGTCGGTCATCTTCATGATGTTGTCTTTGGTGAAGCAGGTGACCTTTTTGCGGTTGTGCTGCTTCGCGTACTCGAAGGCGTAGCGCACGATCTTTTCGCTGCCGGGGCGCGAGATCAGCTTGATGCACTCGACTTCATTGTTGGTGAGACGATACTCGATTCCGGCGTAGAGATCCTCCTCGTTCTCGCGTACGATGACCACGTCCATTTTTTCGTGCCTGGTTTGGACGAACGGGTGATAAGAAACACAGGGACGGACATTGGCGTAGAGACCCAGTGTTTTGCGCGTAGTGACGTTCAGGCTCTTGAATCCCCCGCCCTGGGGCGTGGTGATGGGGGCCTTCAGAAAAACTTTGGTGCGGCGCAATGAATCCCATGCACTGGGCGCGATGCCCGCGGTGTTCCCGCGCAGATAGACCTTCTCACCGATTTCGATGGTATCGAGATCGAGTGACGCTCCGGCCGCCTCCAGGATACGGAGCGTGGCGTTCATAATCTCCGGGCCTATGCCATCGCCATGGGCCACGGTTATCGGAATTTTGGATGCCATAAATAGTGGATTTTTCAAGATAAGGAATTACAGAGGCGGGCGCAACCCGGCACTCGGTGAAGTCGAGTGAAAGGGCGCCATCGCGGGACCGGCGACAGCGCGTCCGGGCGTCGAAAAGTGGGCGCGAACAGCTCGGGCATACGATAATGAAAGATTCCCGGACCGTAGCTTATGCCGCCGAGTCCGGCCAACTTTACACGTCATGCGCATTGGTTATCTGGACGCCTTTTCGGGCATCAGCGGAGACATGCTGGTGGGCGCGCTCGCCGACGCGGGCGCGGACTCGGCCGCCATCGCGGATGCGCTCGGATCGCTCGGGACCGGCGCGTCGGTCAGCTTTGAAAAGGTCAAACGCTGCGGGATCGCCGCCACAAAGTTTCACGTGCGCATAGAAGAAGCGTCCAAACATCGGCATCTGTCCGGGATTCTCAAAATGATCGAGGCCGCGGCGTTTCCGGACCGTGTGAAACAGAATGCATCAGCGGTGTTCCGCCGCCTGGGCGAAGCCGAAGCGGCCGTGCACAACGTTCCCATAGAAAAAGTGCACTTTCACGAAGTGGGCGCGGCGGATTCGATCGCCGATATCGTGGGCGCCTGCCTGGGATTCGAGCTCTTGGGTATCCAGGCCATTCACAGCTCACCGCTTAATCTTGGGAGCGGCGTGGTGAAAGCCGAACACGGCGTGATGCCTGTTCCCGCGCCTGCCACGGCGGTGCTGGTTGCCGGAAAACCAGTCTACTCGCGAGGGCCGGCGGTCGAGCTGACCACGCCCACGGGCGCGGCTGTAGCGGTCACGCTTGCCAAGAATTTTGGCGCGCTGCCGCCCATGAAACTGTCGAGCGTGGGATACGGCGCGGGCGATCACGATTTCGCGGAGCAGGCCAACGTTCTGCGCATCCTGGTTGGCGAAGCGTCCGGCGCCATAGAGGCGACTACGGTCGCGGTGATCGAAGCCAATATCGACGACTCGAGCCCGCAGGTTCTGGCCTACGCCACGGAGCGTTTGCTCGAAGCGGGGGCGCTCGATGCCACACTTCAGCCCCTCGAAATGAAGAAGGGACGGCCGGGCACGCTGCTGTGTGTGATCGCCAAACCGCAGGACTGCGAGCGGCTCGCGACTCTGATTTTCGCCGAGACCTCTACACTCGGCGTTCGCATTTACGACGCCGAACGGCGCGTGCAAGCGCGGCGGTGGGTTGAGATCGACACCTCGCACGGCAAAGTCCGCATGAAAGTCGCCGACGGCGGTACCTTCGCGCCGGAATATGAGGATTGCCGCGCGCTGGCCCGATCGACCGGTATCGCGCTCAAGGACATCATCGCTGAAGCGAATTACGTTTACCTGAAAAATTCGAAATGAAATATTACCTGACTACTCCGATCTACTACGTCAATGCCGCGCCGCACATCGGCCATACGTACACCACCATTGCCGCCGACGCGATCAAGCGCTTCAAGCGCATGCAGGGCTTCGATCCGGTGGTGCTGACGACAGGCACCGACGAGCACGGCCAAAAGGTGGAGCGCGCCGCCAAGGGCGCCGGCAAAGCTCCCGAGGAGTTCACCACGGCTGTCGCGGCCGAATTTAAGAAGCAATGGGATACGTTCGGCCTACAATACGACCACTTCCTCCGCACCTCCGACCCCCGGCACCACGATGCGGTGCGCTGGCTTTTCGAACGGTGCCAGAAGAACGGCGCGATCTATAAGGGCAGCTACACGGGCCAGTACTGCGTGTTCGACGAGCTTTACGTGAGCGAAGCGAAGCCGGGCGATCCCTGCCCGGATTGCGGGCGGCCCACCGAAACCGTCACCGAAGAGAACTACTTCTTCAAACTCGCCGCGTTCAGCGGACGGTTGCTCGAGCTGTATGAAAAGCAGCCGGATTTCATACAGCCCGATACACGGCGCAACGAAGTGATCGCGTTTGTGAAACAAGGGCTCAACGATCTGTCGATCAGCCGGACCACCATCAAATGGGGCATCCCGGTCCCGGCAGAAGGCAATCACGTCTTCTATGTCTGGTTCGACGCGCTGATGACCTACCTGACCGCCGTGCGCGGGCAGAGGGACAGCGAAGGCCATGATCTCTGGCCGGCGGACCTGCACCTGATCGGCAAGGAAATTGTGCGCTTTCACGCGGTGTACTGGCCGGCGTTTCTCATGGCCGCCGAACTGCCGTTGCCCAAACGCATTTTTGCGCACGGCTGGCTCCTTTTCGAGCACGACAAGATGAGCAAGTCGCGTGGGAACATCGTGCGCGCCGAACCCATTCGGCGTGTGATGGGCGCCGACGCTCTGCGCTACTTCCTTCTGCGCGAAATCGTTTTCGGGCAGGACGGCAGCTTCAGCTATGACGCTTTAGTGGGACGCTACAACTCGGATCTGGCGAACGGCCTTGGCAATCTGGCGAGCCGCACGCTGACCATGATCCATCAGTACCGCGGCGGCGCGATTCCACCGGGCAGCGATGACAAGATCCGGCAAGTGGCTTGCGAAACGATTCGCGCGGCAGCGGAGGCGTTCTACAATTTTGAATTTTCCAAGGGCCTCGAGGTCATCTGGAGCCTGATTTCCGCGGTGGATAAGTTCATCGTCGAACAGGGGCCCTGGAAGTTCGCCAAGCAGCAGGATACCGAGTCGCAAGCGGCTCTCGATCGCACTCTCTACACTTCGGCAGAAGCGCTGCGCGTCGCGACAATTTTGCTCGCACCGGTACTTCCGGAATCCTGTGCCAGGATCTGGACGCAACTCGGCATGACGGAACCGCTCGGATCGGTGAGGCTCGATGCGCTCGCCTGGGGACAACTGCATGCCGGCCAAGAGATCGGTGAGGTTCGGGGCGTCTTCCCGCGCATCGACGCCAAGCCGGCGATCGAAAAAATGCGGGCTCTCGAGGCCGAAGTCGCCGCCGAGCAAGCCGCGTTGCTGGGGAATGCGCCGACCCCAAGCGCCGAAGCCGCATCTGCCGGATCTCAGATCACCATAGACGATTTCGTCAAGGTGGATTTGCGCGTAGGCCAGGTGCTCTCGGCGGAACGCGTCAAGGGCGCCGACAAACTGCTGCACCTGAAGGTGGATTTGGCTGAAGCGGAGCCGCGCACCATCGTCGCGGGCATCGCCGAGGCCTACACGCCCGAGCAACTGATCGGCCGCAAGGTGGTGATTGTCGCCAATCTCGCTCCGCGCAAATTACGCGGCCTCACCTCGAACGGCATGATTGTCGCGGCGTCGGTCGAAGGCGGCAAGCCAGTGCTCGCGAGTTTTCTCGAAGACATCCCGGTGGGTGCGCACCTGAAGTGAATTCGGACGCCTTTGAATTGAGTACATCGCTGCGCGTCAGGCTGGTCGATTCGCACTGCCATCTGGACGACGAAAAGTTTGACGGTGACCGCGATGCTGCCATCGGGCGGGCCCGCGCAGCAGGCGTCGAGCGCATGATGGTGATCGGGAGCGGCGACGGGCCTCCAGACCTCGAAGCCGGTATCCGTCTGGCCGACCAGTATCCTATTATTTATGCGACCGTGGGCGTGCACCCGCACGAAGCCGCAAAAGCTACGCCCGAAACGTTTGATCGCCTGGCGGAACTGGTGAGCCATCCCAAGGTGCTGGCCGTGGGCGAAATCGGCCTGGACTACCACTACGATTTTTCCCCGCGCGGTGTGCAGCGCCGTATTTTCGACGAACAACTAGGGCTCGCCGCGCGAGCACAGAAGCCGATTGTGATCCACACGCGTGAAGCCTGGGAGGATACGCTGGCGCTGGTGCGCGAGCACAGGCTACCGTTCGGCGGTGTCCTGCATTGCTTCACCGGCGGACCAGCCGAAGCGGAGCAGGCGCTCGAACTCGGCTTTCATCTGAGCTTCGGTGGCATCGTGACGTTTCACAAAGCGCAAGAGATCCGTGATGCCGCGACGATCACGCCCCAGGACCGCCTGCTGGTCGAGACCGATGCTCCGTATCTGGCGCCGGTGCCGTATCGGGGCAAGCGCAATGAGCCGGCTTTCATGGTTGAGACCGCGCGCAAGCTGGCCGAAATCCGCGGGGTGACGGTAGAACATCTGGCGGAGATGACGACGCGGAATTTCGAGCAGCTGTGCATGAAGGCCAGCTAGGAGCGAACGGACCAGACCGGCGGAAGCCGGATACGACGCGGGTTCCGAGAGGATCACGGATCTTCGATGTCGACGCCGGTCCCGCAGTTGCGATCTTCGCGGCCTTCTGCCATACTACCCGCGCCTGTAACGGCCGTGACAACGCGCAAAATCCCTCTTGTGTTCCTGCTCGCTTCCTGGAGCGTCTGCTGGTTGCCGTTGCGGGCCGCGACGCTCTCCGGCGCCGTGCGCGATCCATCGGGCGCGGCAGCCTTTAACGCCCTGGTCATCATTCGCAATGAAGCCGGGGGAGAAGAACGCCGCATCTCCACCGACAAAACCGGGCATTTCGCAGCCGACCTTCCGCCCGGCGCCTACCAGGTGCGCATCGAGCTGGCAGGCTTCGTTACCGTCGAACGGCGCGTGGTCATCGAGGCGTCCAAGCCGGCGTCACTTGAAATCGATCTCGAGCTGGCCGAGACGCGCACGGAACTCAACGTACCCGGAAAAGGGGCCGAGCTTGCGAATTCAGATCCCAATTACCGCGCTCTTCGCGACAACCCGCCGAAAGAGACCTATGCGGTCAGTCACCTCGTGCTCAAGCGGGACGCTGGTTCCTTCATTCTGAAGAGCGGCCACATCATTTTTGTGCCGGCAGTCCTGGGGCGCGTCACCATGGCCGCCTTTTCAGGCGATGGCGAATTCACGCTCGAACCCGCCGTGTCCACCGAGCGCGGTTACCTGCACATGATTGCCGATCAAGACACGGTGCACGAATCGTTCAACCGGCTGGTGCTTTGCTTTACCGACGACACGTATCAGGAGATTCGCGCCAAGTCGGAAAAAGGACCGGATGTTGCGCCAGAGCGCGATGTGCTCAACGATTTTCGCAAACGAGTGAGGCACCGCAGCGAGGATCCGCGGAGCCTGCTCGAATACTTGCTGACCTACGAATCGGTGGATAATGTCGACGCCGATATTCTCGCGGATCTCTACAATCCCAAGCACACCGGTTTTTTCAGCGCGTATATTTTCGGTCGCAAACACAGTGATCTGCGCTTTCATGTGCGCCCGCGCGGAGCATTGACCCAGTTAGGGCCCGAGGAAGTGGCGCTGATCAGCGCCGATGTTCAGAGCAATCAGGAGGGCATCTGGTACTTGGCGCACTTCCAAAACGAGTACAAGTCAGGCCGGCCCAGCTCGCGCGAGGAGAAGCGCGAGATCCACGTCGAACGTTACCGCATCGAAACTGCCATCAGCAAACGCCAAAGGCTCACCGCCATTGCGGAACTGGCGATTACGGCGCTCGATGACGGCGATCGCGTCATCAAGTTCGACCTGCTGCCCAGCCTGCGCGTCACGCGGGTGAGCCTGCCTCCGGGCAAAGAAATCGCCTACGTGCAGGAGCGGCGGAAAGAGGACGGCTCGTTTTACGTCATCCTGCCGGAACCCGTGGCGCGCGGCCACGAGTACAAACTGACCATCGAATACGAAGGCAACAAAGTCATTGAGGACGCAGGCGGCGGCAACTTCGCGGTTGGCGCGCGCACTAGTTGGTAGCCCAGCGTCAATTCATTCCGCGACCGCTCGCTCTTTGATTTGACCTTCAAGGTGCCGAAGCAGTTCACCACCGTGGGCGTGGGCCGCCTGCTGAAGGAATGGAAAGAGGAGGACTTTGCGGCATCGTTGTGGACCACGGAAATTCCGCTGGCTGTCGCTGGGTTCAACTACGGACGCTTCAAAAAGAAGGAGGTGACGGACTCCGAGACCAAGTATGCAATCGAAGGCTACGCCACGTCGGAAGTGCCGGATTATCTACGAGGTTTTCCCGGCAACTTGACACCTTCGCGCCTCACCGAGAACGCCATGGTGGAAGCCCAGAATTCGGTGCGCCTGTTCACCCAGTATTTTGGCGAAGCGCCTTATGGGCGGCTGGCTATCACCCAGCAGCCGCAGTTCAACTTCGGGCAATCCTGGCCGACCTTGGTTTATCTGCCGCTGTCTGCGTTTCTTGATTCGACCCAGCGGTGGATGCTGATGGGCGGCGATGCTTTCCGGTTCACGGAATTCATTCAGGAAGTCACGCCGCACGAGGTGGCGCATCAGTGGTGGGGTCACATGGTAGGCTGGGCATCCTATCACGACCAATGGCTTTCGGAAGGCTTCGCCGACTTCTCCGCAGGACTCTACCTGCTATGGACCGAATCCAAGCCCGATAAATACCTGAAGTATTGGGAGCGGGCGCGAAAAGCCATCCTCGATAAGAACGAGTTCGGCCTGGCGGCGAACGATGCGGGGCCCTTATGGATGGGGCTTCGGCTGAATACGCGTCGAACCGGCGGCGCTTATAACCGGCTGGTCTACCCCAAGGGCGGCTACATCCTGCACATGCTGCGCTCCATGATGTATGAGGCCCAGACCAAGGATCAAAACTTCGTCGTTATGATGCACGATTTCGTGAAAACCTACTACAACCAAAGCGTTTCCACCGAAGACTTCAAGCGCATGGTCGAAAAACACATCACACCCAATATGAACGTGGACGGAAACGGAAGTATGGATTGGTTCTTCGATGAATGGGTCTATGGCACCGAGGTTCCCAGTTACGCCTTCAATTACTCGTTATCGGACGACGGAGACAAAACTGTACTCAAGTTCACGGTAGAGCAGAGCGGCGTATCCCCGCGGTTCAAGATGCTGATCCCCATCTATCTGGAGTTTGACGGCAAACCATTTCAGATGGGCCGTGTCTTCCTCGTTGGCAACCTCAAGAGCAAGGAATTCCAGACGCGCCTGCCGAAGAGGCCCAAACGCGTCCTGATTAATGCCGAGCACGATATCCTGGCCTCGCAAGTAAGCGTGAACGGGAAATAGGGCGGATCTGCCCCCAAGTGCGTCATGGATCGAGCAGCCGGCGTTCCATCCCACCCTTTTCAGGGCCTCGTTCCGTCTTAAACTGTTCCGTCTCAACCATGGATACGCGTGCCCGGTGTTCACCCATCACGACCTGACCCTCACGATGGTGTTGTTGACACCCCTTTGAGCGATTCGATATCATTGAAAAGTTTAGCGAGTAAGCTCTTCTGCTCCCGAGCTACCCCCGTATTGTGATACGGGCCGGCCGGGGGTCGGCCCCGAGGTTCCAGACGAATTACCGGAAGCGGAACGTCGTCCTGGAGCATGGGCTTGTCCGAAGTTCTCGCAAGTGGGAGCAACCGGGGTTTTCGATTTCCGGCCTGCTGTGTAATCTGACCGTTTCATAAACGCCGAACGCGCCGAGTGGATCGGTAGCGGTTTGTGATTGGGTCGCGTCACTTTTTTTGAACGAAATCGTGAAGAGGAAGGTTCGTGCCGACTTTTAATCAACTTGTGCGCAATGGCAGAAGACCGCCTGGCTGGAAGACCGCCAGTCCGGCGCTGCAGGCCTGTCCGCAGAAGCGTGGTGTTTGCACTCGCGTGTATACGTCGACGCCCAAGAAACCCAACTCGGCGCTGCGCAAAGTTGCCCGCGTGCGCCTGACGAACGGGATCGAGGTCACCACGTACATTCCGGGCGTGGGCCACAATCTGCAGGAGCACTCGATCGTGCTCATTCGCGGAGGACGCGTCAAAGATCTGCCGGGAGTGCGCTATCACGTCATCCGGGGCGCGCTCGATACGGCGGGCGTGGCCAACCGCAAGCAAGGCCGTTCCAAGTATGGCGCGAAGAGGCCGAAGGCCTAGAGGAACCCATGCCACGAAGGAGACGAGTCGAAAATCGTGAAGTTCTGCCGGACCCGGTCTTTAACTCGACGCTGGTCGAAAAATTCATTTGCTCCATGATGTGGGACGGCAAGAAGAATACGGCGCAGCATATTTTCTACGACTCCATGGACAAGATCCGCGAGCGCTCGGGCGATGAGCCCTTGAAGCTCTTCAAGAAGGCCGTAGAGAACACGAAGCCGCTGCTGGAAGTGAAGACGCGTCGCGTGGGCGGCGCCAATTACCAGGTGCCTGTGGAGGTATCGCAGGCGCGGCGCACCAGCCTGGCCATCCGGTGGATCATTCAGAACGCCAGGTCTCGGGCTGAAAAAGGAATGCCGGAGAAACTGGCGAACGAACTGTCCGATGCCGCCAACATGCGGGGCGGCGCCATTAAGAAAAAAGACGATGTCCATCGCATGGCCGAGGCTAATAAGGCATTCGCGCACTATCGATGGTGAGGGAGAGGGAATCAGGAGCTGGGAGTCGATGAGGACCCTGGGATCGGGTATGGAATCGCGGAAAGCCGGGATGAAATGACATCCCGATTTCTCTCTCCGGTCTCCTGAATTCTAGTTTTTATGCCACGAAACACACCGCTCGAGCGGATGAGAAATATCGGCATCGCAGCGCATATTGATGCCGGTAAGACCACCACGACTGAGCGCATCCTTTATTACACCGGCCGCACGCACAAGATCGGCGAGGTGCACGAAGGCACCGCCGTCATGGACTGGATGGAGCAGGAGCAGGAGCGCGGCATCACCATCACTTCAGCCGCCACGACCTGCGAGTGGCGCGATATCCAGATCAATATTATTGATACGCCGGGCCATGTGGATTTCACGGCGGAAGTGGAACGCAGCCTCCGGGTGCTCGACGGCGCAGTGGCGGTGTTTGACGCGGTGGCCGGGGTACAGCCGCAATCGGAAACCGTCTGGCGCCAGGCCGATAAATACAGCGTGCCGCGTATCTGTTTCATCAACAAGATGGACCGCGTGGGCGCGGACTTTGCCCACTCGGTCGAAACCATCGTCAGCCGCCTCCGCTGCCGTCCCGTTCCCATCCAGATTCCCGTCGGATCCGAAGATCAATTCAAAGGCGTGGTCGATCTGATTGAAATGAAGGCGCTCATCTGGCGCGATGAGACGCTCGGCGCGCAGTACGACGTGGTTGAGATTCCAGCCGAATTGCAGGCGCAGGCCAAGGAAGCCCGCGACAAGATGATCGAATCGGTCTCCGAGTTCGACGATGAACTGTTTGAGAAGTACGTCGAGGGAAAGCCGCTCTCGAACGAGGAAATCCGCGCCGGCATTCGCAAGGCAACCATCGCGCTCAAAATTTTTCCGGTGATTTGCGGCACGGCGTTCAAGAACAAGGGCGTGCAAACCCTGCTCGATGCCGTTGTGGATTACCTGCCATCGCCGCTCGACGTTCCGCCCATCGAAGGTACCAGCATCGACGACCCCGGGAAGACTCTCACGCGGCAAGCTTCCGACGAAGAGCCGTTTGCGGCCCTGGTGTTCAAGATCATGACTGACCCGTTCGTCGGGCAGCTCGCGTTTTTCCGCGCCTACTCGGGCAAGCTGGTTTCGGGCGACTTCGTTTACAACGTAGCCAAGGGGCGCAAAGAGCGCATCGGACGTCTGTTGCGCATGCACGCCAACAAGCGCGAAGAGATCCAGGAAATCTATGCGGGCGATATCTGCGCCGCCGTCGGATTGAAGACGGTCTCGACCGGCGACACCATCTGCGATGACGATCACCCCATCGTGCTCGAGTCCATCGAGTTCCCCACGCCCGTGATTCAGCTCGCAGTCGAGCCCAAGACCAAGGCCGACCAGGAGAAGCTGGGCATGGCGATTCAGAAGCTGGCCCAGGAAGACCCGACGTTCAAGGTGAACACCGATCCCGAAACCGGCCAGACTATTCTGTCCGGCATGGGCGAACTGCACCTCGAGATCATTGTGGACCGCATGATGCGCGAGTTCGGCGTAGCGGCCAACGTGGGTAAACCGCAGGTGGCTTATCGCGAAACCGTTCGCAAGCCCTCCGAAGCCGAAGGCCGGCATATCAAGCAATCCGGCGGACGCGGGCAGTATGGCGTGGTCAAGATCAAGATGGAACCACTGCCCCCGGGCTCGGGTTTCGAGTTCGTGAATGAAGTCTACGGCGGCTCGATTCCCAAAGAGTACATCGGACCCGCCGAAGCCGGCATGCGGGAAGCGCTCGAAGGCGGCATCCTGGCTGGGTATCCTATGTCCGACCTCAAGGTCACCTTGTACGACGGCAGTTACCACGATGTGGATTCATCGGAAATGGCGTTCAAAATCGCAGGTTCGATTGCGGTGAAAGAAGCTGCGAGGCGCGCCAAGCCGGTGTTGCTCGAGCCCATCATGTCGGTCGAAGTGGTGGTGCCTGAAGAGTACATGGGCGACGTCATCGGCGATTTGAATTCGCGTCGCGGGCGGATTGAAGGGATGGAATTGCGCGGCACATCACAAATCATCAAAGCGCACGTGCCGCTGGCCGAGATGTTCGGATATGCCACGGATTTGCGCTCGCGCACGCAGGGCCGCGGCAGTTTCACCATGCACTTCGGCAGGTACGACGAGGTACCGGCAAATCTGGCGGAAGAAATTGTGAGCCGCGTGCAGGGAATCACAAAATGACACTGCAGCGCCGGGAACCGAGAGCCGCCGGACCATGCACATCCGGCGTTCCGGGCGTCTCGGCATTAAGAGGATTCTGAGGAGATTGGCGGAAATATGGCAAAGGAAAAATTTGATCGTTCCAAGCCGCACGTGAACATCGGCACGATCGGTCACATCGACCATGGGAAAACCACTTTGACGGCGGCCATCACCAAAGTGTTGGCCAAGCATAATCCCAAAGTGAAGTTTCGTAGTTTCGATTCCATCGACAATGCGCCCGAAGAGAAGGCGCGAGGCATCACCATCGCGGTGGCGCACGTGGAGTACGAGACCGCCAAGCGGCACTATGCGCACGTGGATTGCCCGGGACACGCCGATTACATCAAGAACATGATCACAGGTGCGGCGCAAATGGACGGGGCGATTCTGGTGGTGGCGGCGACCGACGGTCCCATGCCGCAGACGCGGGAACACATTCTGCTGGCGCGTCAGGTGGGCGTGCCCTACATTGTGGTGGCGATGAATAAGGTTGATATGGTGGACGATCCGGAGCTGCTGGATCTGGTGGAGCTGGAAGTGCGAGAGCTGCTGAAGAGCTACCAGTTTCCGGGAGACGATCTGCCGGTGGTGCGGATCTCGGCGCTGGGGGCGCTGAACGGGGAGGAGAAGTGGGAGAAGTCGGTGGAACAGTTGATGGACGCGGTGGACAGCTACGTGCCGATTCCGGAGCGCGCCATCGACAAGCCGTTCCTGATGCCGATTGAAGATATCTTTTCGATCCAGGGGCGCGGCACGGTGGTGACGGGGCGAGTGGAGCGCGGCATCTGCAAGGTGGGCGAGGAAATGGAGATTGTGGGATTCCGGGACACGCGCAAGACGGTGGTGACGGGCGTGGAGATGTTCAAGAAGCTGCTGGACGAGGGACGCGCGGGC
>QHXW01000047.1 GCA_003223115.1 Acidobacteriota bacterium | reverse complement strand
CGGATTGTGACCGTTTTGTCCTGCACGATGAAGTGCTCCGTGAACCACTCATCATCCTGTGTGATTCCCTTGATATCCTCCGCCCCAATATCCTTCACATGATAAAGGCTGCCGGTCTTGACTGGATCGCCATGGGTGTTGTTCACCTGCACCTCGAAGCCTTTGCGCGGGAAGCCGCGATCTTGAAACTCGGTATGAAAGTAGACGCCGCCGTTCGAGTTAGGTGCGGTCTTGATCTCTACCATCAGCTCGAAGTTTTTGAAATCGTGGTTCTGGACCGGTCCATCGTAGAACGCGTGCGCCACAGGACCGTGTGCCACCAGGGCGTGCTCAATGATCTGAAACGATGCTTGGTTCCCGCCGATTTTCCAGTCAGTGAAGTCCTTCCCGTTGAATAGAGATATCCATCCATCCTGTGCTGCGTCCACTTCACGACTTCTTTGCCGTTCAATCGGATTGTGACCGTTTTGTCCTGCACGATGAAGTGCTCCGTGAACCACTCATCATCCTGTGTGATTCCCTTGATATCCTCCGCCCCAATATCCTTCACATGATAAAGGCTGCCGGTCTTGACTGGATCGCCATGGGTGTTGTTCACCTCAGGTAAGGATCGGTTTTCCTGCTCAACTAGTTCGAATCCCTTCTGCCCCAGCAAGCGTTGAAACTCACTGATGTCGATCAGCGCGAAATCCTGCTTCAGCTTCTGCATCGATGTGTAGCTCGTGGAAGCACCGCCCTGTTCATCCCCGCTCGACAACCAACGCCACCGGAGCCAGCAGCTGTCAGCGGCCTCGTCTTGGTTCATCTATAGCGCCCATTTAAAAGGATGGCGCCGTACCGTAGCGATCGAAAGGCAGGCAGCCGCTGATGGGTTTTTGGATCTGCGCGTTCCGATCACCGAATGCAAGCTGATGATGCTGATGCGCTTCCGGCAGTTGGCTCGTTTGGCGCGTATTCCGTTCGCTGCCGGAGCGACTCGACGGTCTGCCGAAAGAGTCTACAACACCACGCGCGAAGCGCTGGAGGGGGAGGGAAACTTCCCACAGACGTGGGTGGGAAGTTGCCGGTGAATACGTTGATACCGGCTGGAGTGGTGCGAAGGCAAGCAGACCGCAACTGGACAGGCTGATGCGGGATGCCTCGCAACGAAAGTTTGACTGTGTACTCGTCTGGAAAATTGACCGCTTAGGACGGAGCGTGTTACACTTCAATCAGCAGCTAGCCGCACTCAGCAGTTACGGTGTGCGCTTCATCTCTACCAGCCAGTCGTTGGACACCGACCAATCAAACCCCACCAGTCGCCTGCTGTTGCAAATCCTCGCCAGTGTTGCGGAGTTCGAACGGGAGATGATTCGGGAACGCACATTGGCAGGGCTTCGCCTTGCCAAGGCCAACGGGAAACATGTTGGCCGTCCCAGGAGGGTGTTTCGCCGGGATGACGTGGTGGAACTTCGGGAAGCAGGACACTCGTGGCGGAGCATCGCCGCCAAACTCGGCATTCCGGTCATGACGGCTCTTGATGCATATCGCTCTTACTGTACGGAAACTGTTGCCTCCAACGGCACAGCCCAACGGGGGAAAACAAGGCGCAAACCAGGAGGCGAGTAGGGTGTACGAAGACCTTCGGTTGTCGTACACGATTTTGGCGAAGGCGAAGTTCCATGTGCGAATCGCTCCCGACGATTCCACTCCAAAGGCTGAGCCATTGCAGTCCGATGTTCAGAGCACCCGTGGAACCACGACCCGGAAGTCCGGTGTGAACTCGGCCCCAGAGCGCCACGGATCAGGGATGATCCCTGATTTACCGGTGGGTAGGGTAACGAAGGCTCCGTTTTGCGTACTTGGGAGATGGTCGAGCACGAGTTCATGTTAGTAATCCCGCCAGTTCTTTTGGGCTTGATCGAACGCCCGCTTGGCTTCCCCCATCTCTCGGTACAGCGATTCCGCATTCTGGCGGTCCTTAGCTGAGAGTTCGACCACCGACGCCTCATCCACTGATGGATTCGATGGATCTTTCGGCGCTACAGCAAGCCGGAAATCGGATGCGAATCTCAGGCCGGGCATTTCGGAGTGTGCCGCTTGGTAGCTTTGGTGGAAATTTCGCCATGCCGTGATCGCCAGATTGTTGCGATCACGTGCACTCTTGAGATTTTGTGCAAACTCCTTCGCCTTTGCGGTCTCAGCAGAAGAGAGGTAAATCACGGGGACCAGATCCTGTGCTGCGCAGTGCGGTGGATGGTAAAACGAGAGCGCAACTAAAGAAAGGACAACCATTTTCGTCATAAACGGATCATACGCCGCGCCTAACTACGCTGCAAATCAGTGAACACAAACCGGCGCGAACTACAGTGGCGAGTTTTGCCGAGGAACTCACAAGTGCGCTAATCGGCAGGGACATGACGAACTCACATTTGATGATGTTGGAGCAGGCCATTGACGAGGTGTTGCGCAGTTCTGGCGCAACCTTTACGTCGGCAAGTCGCCTTCGAGAAACTCTGACCGCCCTCGGTGTTGATGCTTCGAGGTTGCAAATCATCGTCAAGCGTTTCATCGCCATTGGAGAGGAGGTTCGAGGGCCAGACGATTTGCCGAATTTGTCGGTTAAATGACGACGTAACGACTGTTTTCTCGAAACGCATTCCCAAAACCCTCTGTCTCGATGCCCGACGCCAGGTGAGGATCTAAACACTTTTAAACACTTTGGAGTGCGGATTCAGCATTCCAAAAGGTAGGTTTTGGAACGTTTTGAACGTGTAAATAAAGCCGAATCGGCAGGCAGCCAAACACCGGTCAACGTTGACATCTGCCCGGTGCACCTCATACTGGAATCAGAATGACGATTCTCGCTGGGACCGAAACCGTCCTGGTCGTGGATGATGAAACATTCATGCTCAGTTTGGCTGAGTTGATGCTGGTGTGCCACGGCTACACCGTCCTGACTGCCAGCAGTGGGCAAGAAGTGCTCCACATGCTTGAGCTATGGCCTGACCTGAAAATTGATGTAGCGGTGATCGATGTCGTGATGCCAATGATGGACGGCTTTGAATTAGTGGAACGGATGCGGAAAATCAGGCCGCGATTGCCAATCGTCTACATGTCAGCGTATCCCGAGAAGGCAGAACTACGGCCAGAGCAGACGCGGAATATTCCGTTTGTGCCGAAGCCGTTCACTTCCTTGACTCTCGTCGGAAAGATTCGAGAAGCGCTGGACACGCCCCTTTCTCAAGCGTCAGGGCAGATTTAGCCGTTCAAGCGTCGCAGTAATCTCGAACTCTGGATACAGCGAGGATGCCCTCTGATGCCCTCTAGGAAGCCCCGAAGTGGACTGGTTTCGTGCTAAAGAAGACTTGCGCCGAAAGAAACTTCTGGCTGCTTTCGGAGAAATATGCTCGCGTTTGTCGTCCCCCGTCCAACTGCGTAGCAGACGCTCCCACGCGGTGTTTCTCACGTAGTTACGTCACAATCCACGTCACAAAATCGTGGTCGGGGAGCCTGGGCTTCGCCGGAGGCTGTTGCACAAGCTCAAGTGTAAAACCGTCCCTGCTCAAGGACCGGTTCCTGCTGCACTTGCCTTCCGAGATTTACGTCGCAGTCAGGAACCCACTGTCTACCGGCGTCGCAGGACGATTTGACAACTTGGGCGCATCCGCGCACCGGGCGCGATGATCAGTCTATGCCTCCAGAATTCTCGCACCAATGGCGCGAGTTTTTGGCGTTCGGGCGGCGTTTGTGTGATCCGCCCTGCGCATCAGCAGGCATCGAGAGAACATTGGACATCGATCGCAACCCGTCTTACGCTGGTGTTTGTCTTCGATGATCGGGGACAACACTCTTCATCAGAACCCGGCTTTCGATCTGCGGCCCTGAATAACGCGCCGATTTTGGGATTCATCAGCAGCCTGGATGATGCGGAGAAGGGCATCAAATCATGAGAACAGTAACAGACGAGGCGAATCTTCGGAGGCCCATCAGTCGTCCTCCAATTCATTCCACGGGGATGGATGTCCGAGAGGGAGACACCGCTCGAGCGGAAGAGAGCGAGAGCCGCGCGGTGGATCTGAATAGCCCTGGCTC
>QHXW01000336.1:4716-6602 GCA_003223115.1 Acidobacteriota bacterium | reverse complement strand
CGCCGCATTTTTTTGAGACGCTGCGGACTCCACTAGTGGCAGGTCGCGACTTCGGCCCGCAGGACCATGAGCGCGCGCCTCGTGTCGCAATTGTTAGCGAAGCGTTGGTCCGCCACTACTTCCCGGACGGGAACCCTCTCGGCCGGCATATTCAAATCGACTCTAGTCCAGCAGACGAAATCGTGGGCGTAGTCAGAAATGCAAAGTACGAGACCCTGCGAGAAACACCGCACTTCGTGGTTTATCAACCTTACTTGCAGAACCTGAGTGAAGCCAGCTCGGTAAACCTGGAGGTGCGCGGAGCGGGTAGCCTGGCGCCTGCCATGCGCCGGCAGGTGCGGGCGATACTCATAGCTGTCCTGGCAAGCACGTTCGGGCTGCTCGCGTTGACGCTAGCCTCGGTTGGCCTCTACGGCGTAGCGGCTTACGCGGTCAACCAGCGTACCGGCGAAATCGGCATTCGCATGGCGCTGGGAGCCCAGGCGAGGACGGTACTGTGGCTCGCTTTGCGCGAGGGGCTACTGCTCGTTGTAGTCGGCATCGCAGTTGGAATACCGATTGCCGCCGGTGCACGGATGATTTCCAGCATGTTGTTCGGCTTGGCCACAAACGATCCCCTTACGCTGGCAACGGCGATAGCGGTTCTAATCGCGGTGGCAACGGTTGCGATCTGGATTCCCGCGCGCCGCGCGTCGAGGATCGATCCGATGTTGGCATTGCGCCACGAGTAGTGGAGGCAGTTATGTCCTGGTGGAGAAGAATATTCGATCGCATGACGCGGCGCAGTCGCGAGCGGGATCTCGATCGTGAGATCCGCGCGCATCTGGACCTCGAGACCGAAGAACAGGCCGCAGCCGGAGTTCCGCCCGACGAGGCTCCTTACGCTGCCCACCGGTCCTTCGGCAACGTGACTTTGATTCAGGAGGTAACACGCGAAATGTGGGGATGGACGGCACTCGAACGACTCGGTCAGGATCTGCGCTACGCGATGCGGATGATGCGAAAGAGTCCCGGCTTTACGGCGGTGGCGGTGCTCTCGCTCGCGCTCGGCATCGGCGCCAACACGGCAATTTTCAGCTTGGTGAACGCGGTGATGCTCCGGTCGCTGCCGGTCCAGGATCCCCACCGTTTGGTGCTGTTCGGCGAAGGGCGCGCGGTCGGCATCAACGACAGCCTGCCTGACGGGAGCTGCCAACTTTTCTCGTATCCGTTCTATCGCGAAGTGCAGCGGAAGAACGAAGTGTTTTCCGGCGTGGCCGCTATGGAATCCGGTCCTTGGCCGCACGTTCACGGATTCCGACGACCAGACGCCCGGCGGCCATCCTGTCGCGGTAGCCAGCTACTCGTGGTGGAAGCGAAGATTCGGGGGCGATCCGTCCATCGCCGGACGGACCCTGACCATCGGCTCCGTCGTCTACACCATAGTCGGCATTGCGCCGCCCGAATTCTTCGGCACGGCGGTGGGCGAGTCGCCCGACTTGTGGATTCCGCTCGCGATGATCGCACAAGTGCCGCCAGGCTGGGGCGGTGATAAAGGATTGCAGGACAAACTATTTCAATCGCTCTATATCATGGCGCGGCTGAGGCCTGGCGTCACCGCGGAGCGGGCCGGTGCGTATCTGAACATCCTTTTCAAACAGATCCTGCACGATTACGCGGGTCCGAAGCCCACGGCGAAACAGCTCGAGGGCATCCAGCATGCCCTTATCGAACTGACGCCCGGTGGCCGGGGACTCTCGCAGGTCCGCATCCGGTTTTCGTTGTCTCTGCGGATTCTGATGGCCGCCGTGGGCCTGGTTCTGCTCATCGCCTGCGCCAATATGGCTAACCTGCTGTTAGCGCGCGCGGCCAGCCGCCAAAAAGAAATCGCTGTGCGCATCGCCATC
>QHXW01000336.1:0-4512 GCA_003223115.1 Acidobacteriota bacterium | reverse complement strand
GTTTCGCGCCACGGGAGTCGCGCTGGGCCCATCGCTTAAAGAAGGCAGGGGAAGCGTGTCCACGCATGCGAAGAGTGCGCTAGCGAAGGCGTTATTGTTTCACAGGTGACGCTCTCGATAGTGCTTCTAATCGGCGCCGGACTGTTTGTCCGCAGCCTGATCAACTTGAGAAATATCGATACCGGGTTCCATAAAGAGAGCGTGCTTGTCTTAGGCGTCGATACGGCTTCCATCGGGTACAAAGAAGATGCTCGCTTGGCGGAGCTTTACCAGCAGGTCGAGCAGCGTGTCAGCGCGGTGCCTGGAGTGCGCTCATCCAGCTTTTCTATGTTTACCTTCAATCAAGGGCACTGGTCGAGCCGGGCATATGCGCTGGGCCAAACTCCTTCGCCGGAGACCGAGAGAATCCAAAACAATGTCGTCGGTCCCGCCTTCTTTACCACGATGGGTCTGCCGATGATGCTGGGCCGGGCGCTTGGCCCCCACGATACGGAAAAATCGCTGAAGGTGGCAGTCATCAACGAGACCATGGCGGGCCGGTTCTTCCCCAATGAGTCGCCCATCGGCCGGCGGTTTGGTTTAGAACTGCCAGAACACAGCGGCGATACTGAGATCGTCGGAGTAGCAAAGGACGCCAAGTACGAAAACCTTCGGGAGGAGCCGCGGGCGGCAGCGTATTATCCCTACACGCAACATTTCGGTTATCTGGGCAATTTCGAGGTCCGTTTTTCCGGCAATCTTCGCGGCATCGTGCCCGAAGTCCGGTGCGCCATAGGAGAGGTGAATCGCAACGTGTCTATTACCGAGGTCAGGACGCTGGCCGAGCAAGTCGATGGATCGCTAGTCGCGCAAAAGTTGATGGCTCGCTTGTCCAGCTTCTTTGGTCTGCTGGCTCTGTTGCTGGCTTCGATCGGCATCTATGGTGTCCTATGGTACGCGGTTGCCAGACGGACAAGTGAGGTCGGCCTGCGCATGGCGCTGGGGGCAAAGGCTTCCAACGTTGTCTGGCTGGTGATGGGCGATGTGGTGGCGTTGGTCACGGTCGGGCTTGCTATCGGAGTGCCCGCGGCCGTGGCGCTTGAGCGCCTGGTGTCCACCATGCTTTTCGGACTCACGAACGTCGATGCTGTATCCATCGCCACGGCTGTAACGGTTCTCGTGGCGGTGTCGGGAGTGGCGGCTTATTTGCCAGCCCGAAGAGCCTCACGGGTCGATCCGATGACGGCTTTGAGATATGAATAGGGATGTTGCCGGCTGGACAACAACCTGCCCGTTTATAACATGTTCACGCTCAGTTCATATCTGTCGGGCTCTCTCGCTCGTCTGTGGCGCTTGCGCCGTCGGCGGGTAAATGCGAGATTTACCATTACAACTCGGACGGGACGCTCGATTGGGGCTATTTCCAGATCAACACTGTTCACCTCTGAGGCCGGGCGTAAATCTCCGTGATCTGCTCGATTTCAAGGCGAATATCGATTTTGCATATCAGCTCTATCGCGAAAAACGTGGATTCACGCCATGGAGCACGTTTAACAACGGAGAATACCGGCAATTTATGGGGCAATGAAGAGGCACGATACGGTCATCATTACTGCGACCTTGAATCGGTCTCCGCTTCTCAAAGATTGGATGGCGTAGACATCCACGGAATCGCTGCTGTGCAATGACCTCCACAACGCAATCGCCCTGCAAAGACAATAGGTGCATTCCTTCAAGTCCCCTAATCGAAACTGCTTCGGCGGTTCACTGAGCGGCAACGCCCGCACACTCTCGGCACAGATCGTTCCGAGCAAGCCTAAGGACTTCCGAGAGTAATCCGTCCAAGCTTCCTCGATCCCCGTTTGTGGACAACGACCATCAGGAAAAGATCAGTAAACGCTTCGTGACTTCCGGTAGGAGATCACTCCTTCTTGACACGGCCTTCTAGTACGTAATACGATACAACGTGCGGTGTAATATACAATGTCTGACCCAACTCTTCTCGTACTTGCAAGCCTAGCTGATGGCGACAAACACGGCTACGCCATGGTGCAGGATATTCAGCACTTCGCCAACATTCGCCTGGGGCCCGGAACTTTGTACGCAGCCATTGCGCGTCTCGAGCAGCGCGGCTGGATTCGCCCTATGAAATCACAGTACCGGCGGCAGCCATATTGCATTACCAGCGCCGGCCGCCGCTACCTTGAAGAGCAACTGGCCGGTCTCAACCTGGTCGTCAAGATCGGATTGACCAGACTGAAACGTGCATGAGACGCGCAATTCGCTTCATCACGCGGCTGTATCCGTCGAACTGGCGCGATCGGTACGGGCGAGAGTTCAACGCTCTGCTCGACGACGTCAATCCTAGCTGGCGGGACTTGTTGGATGTTCTGCGACGAGGTTTAGAAATGCGAGTAGCCACTTGGACCTTTCGAAAGATTGTGACGGCGTGTGGCATAGCCGGAGCGTTATTGGGCGGCGTACTCTCCTTCACGGCGCCTGACCTATACGTATCCATAGCCGCGATTCGTGTGCACGCAGCGCAATCGCCGTCACCCAGGCACCCTACTGTGCTCAGCATTCTCGAAAATGCGTGGGATAGGGTGGTAGCCCGAGACTCACAGATTGCTCTTATTGAGAGGAACCATCTCTACGACCACGAGCGCGCGACTAGAGCGATGGATTACGCGATCGAGCGGATGGACCCGCACATGTTGTTTTGGACCGTTCCGGGGAAAGAGAAAACATTCAATGCAAAGCCTGACTCGGCAGTTGTCGCGTTTGTCTATGAGGACGCA
Organism: Acidobacteriota bacterium; assembly: GCA_003223115.1. Lineage (GTDB taxonomy): Bacteria > Acidobacteriota > Terriglobia > Bryobacterales > Bryobacteraceae > QHXW01. Next base: position 1,735 of record QHXW01000336.1, on the reverse strand, counting down.
GCTAAGGCACGACTGACCACGCGAGACTTCAATGCCACGCTTATGGACGAGTTGACCCGCGAGATTGCAAAAGCCCGAAGCGCAATGACGCCAGGTTCGCCGGCACAAACGGTCCTCCCGAAGTTTGAAACAATTGATCCGCCGCCAGCGGTGCCCCTAGCCGTGGAGTTGGTCCGCTCCTTCTCAAGCCCCAATGTCTACTGGTCGATTTTGAAACTTCTCGCGGAGATGGAGCTGAAGCACCGCGCGCTTCCGGTGTTTTTCGGGGGCGGTGCAGGGCTGCTGGTGGGCGTGTTGCTCGCGGCATTGCGCCGGTGGATTAGCGAAGTCCGCGAGCGCCAACAGGATTCTGGCAACGCATACGCGCTGCGAAGGATCATAACTGAGTTCAGCCCGTCGTCTTGGCTCGACATGCTGCTCCAGGACGTACGCTTCGCCGTGCGATCCCTTAGACGCAGTCCGTTTCTGGCGTGCACGACAGTTTTGACGTTGGCATTGGGAATCGGGCTAAATACCGGCGTTTTCACTGTAATCAATGCTGTGCTGTTTCGCGCACGCGTAGACAGAGACCCGGACAGCTTCGTACGCCTTTATGCGCAGAACTCCACCCCCTCCGTGCCCCAAGGACAGCTTGGCGGGATGTCTCTCGCGGACTATCGCCAGTACCGAGCGGCTCAATCCCTGAGCGATCTCGCAGCCTGGCACCAGATCGAAGCCACGCTTGGCGGAGAAGTTTCCGGCGACGTGCGCGCGCTTCTGGTTTCCTGCAATTTCTTCTCGGTTTATGGATTGGATCGGCCCAAGCTCGGCAGGCTCTTCTTCGCCAACGAGTGCTCCCATTCCGGTGCCGGTCCCGCGGAACCGGTTTGCGGCGGATCCTCAGATCCTCGGCCGGGTCATCAGCTTGAATCGTCATGCGTTCACCGTGGTCGGCGTGGCGCCGGGGCACTTTTCAGGCATGGTTAACAACGCGCGCGTTTGGGTGCCCTACACCATGCAGTCTCAGCTCGTCTCGGGAGGAGACCTCTTCGAACAGACCAGCACGCAGTGGTTAATCGCGGAGGGACGCCTCAAATCAGGCTATTCGCGTTCCGGCGCTCAAGCCGAGCTCAACGTGATTGCGCGCCAACAGGATCGGTTCCAACCCGGCCGAAGAACGACGCTGCTCGTCACCAACGGATCCATGATGGAAGAGCCGAGCTTACGTGCGCAGTCGATTCTGGCGGTGTTGCTATGGATGGGGGCGCTCACGTTGCTCATGCTGATCGCATGCGCCAACGTGACGACGCTTTTATTGTCACGTGCGGCGACGCGCCGGCGGGAGGTAGCCATCCGTCTCTCGCTTGGGGCCAGCCGAACGAGATTGTTGCGGATGCTGTTGACCGAGAGCCTGATCCTCGCAGCAACCGCCGGTGCGCTCAGCGTGTATCTGGCGTATGCCGTCCCGGAGCTCGTCAACAGGATGATGCTGGCTGAGCCTGTAAGCTTCCCCATGACGCCCGACTTGCGAGTGTTCGCTTACCTCGCCGGCCTGACGTTCGTGGCCGGGCTCTTCGCTGGTTTGGCCCCCGCGATGGAGTCTCTGAAACTGGATCTTACGGCATCACTGAAGGGCCTTGAGAGTTGGCTCGGATCCGCCACCGGAAAATGGCGCGCAATGTCCTAATCGGATCGCAGGTGACCATGAGCCTCATTTTGCTGGTCGGCGCAGGGCTTTTCGTGCGTGCGCAATACA
>QHXW01000335.1 GCA_003223115.1 Acidobacteriota bacterium | reverse complement strand
ATATCACTATTCGATTCGCACGCGCGTCAACGCGAATCAAGGTATTACCGGTTAGATTGTTCTGGGATGATTTCGGGATACTCTGTTGAATCGCTCCCGTGGAGCACACCTCCACTTCGTGCCCAAGAAGTCCGCTTCGAGGAAGCGTGGACATTTGGTTCCCGAGGGATACACGGCTTTCCTTTCCCTCAGCCACATTCCTTCGCAAATCAACGCACCGGGAGATACGCCGATCTGTGATGTGAATTGTGACGCAACGCGCCCCAATTCACCGGTCTTCTTGCGCATTCAGCTGACCGCCTCCAGTTGGCCCCGCCAGGCACAGCCTGGTGTGTAGGAATAGGTTAATGAAAACCAGTGAAATTGTCGAGCGACCGGCAGGCTACGGTTCGGGAAAACGCGATCTCGACGAACCCTTCCGTGTACGATAGGTGTACGATAAAGCCGTCAATCCGGACTTTTCAGAACTTTTGGAGCTTCGTGAAATCAATAAGTTGCAGTGCCTGCAATGCCCAGTCCGAGTCCGAATCCCACCCTCACCGGCACCATAAGAATACTCGGCGTTGAGCTTGGCTGTGACGCGCGCCTCCAAACGGCGGACGCCGGCGATGAACCAGACTGGCTCCCGTGGTTCCGCGCCAACGCCGGGATCAATCCCACCCCACGATTGCGCACTTCGCTAAAGTTCTATGTCGAGCGATTCAAGGCTTTCCGGCGTCTGCTCCTCGATTCCAGCAAATTCCGGCCCGAACTCAGGCTGCCAAGGATCAAGGCGAACCTTCTATTTTCCGAATACTCCAGTCGGAGATGACTCGTCTCGATGGTGATTCAAGGCTTTTGTTCACTCCTTATCCTGCGGCGTTGTGGTTCGGTGCTGCCGCGGCCTCCCTCAACCAGTATACACATAAAATAGCCAATTAATAGCTAAAAATACTTGAATATGTGGCCATCTCTTGCTATAGTAGTGTTGGGAAACGAAATGGCCACTGACAAGAAGACCATGACGCTGAACCTTACCGACGCTGAGATGACGGTACTTGAGAAGTTGTCAGCCCAGAAAGACTTGAGCAAGACGGCCGTGCTACGTCAAGCGCTTCGGCTCTACCAGCTCGTCGATAACCGGCTGGCGCAAGGCGATACGCTGTACTTTGAGGACAAGAACAAAAAGAGCAAGTCGGAGCTGATGGTATTGTGAGCGATCAAAGCACGGCATATTTGAAGGACCGGCGCACCGGAAAGCTCGTCGCGGCTACGCTCGATGGCGTGTCACGCGACGAGGTCGAGCGGGCCGAGTCGTCGTGGCGGCCGATTCTGCTCGAAAGTCTTGAGACTCGGGAGTCTGGAATGGTGAAGAGCTAACGACCAGAGCATGGCCATTGGGACTGGCGCAAGAAGCATGTTGCCATTGAAGGGTTGATCGCGTACAGAATGTTTGGCATTGAATGCGAAGGGGACATGCAGGGGTTGATGCTTGTTTCGACTGCAGGACATCCGTGCCGGATCACTGAACAGCGGGGCAAGGAACAGGTATACATCGATTTCGTAGCAACCGCCCCTTGGAATTCGCCAGGATTGGTTGACGTCCCACGCTATGGCTTGGTGGGGCGGGTGCTGATCGCGACAGCGGTCCAGTTGAGTTTAGAGGAGGGATTCCGGGGCCGGATCGGTCTGCATTCGTTGCCTCAGGCCGAAACCTTCTATGCGACGAACTGCGGAATGACCGATCTTGGAAAGGATACGAAGAAAGAGGGTCTGCGATACTTTGAGATGACGCCTGCTCAGGCCGCGGCCTTCCTCCGGTGAGGCTCACTATGAAATTCATTTTTGACAAGGAATGGCTTCAGAAACATGCTGACCGCGATGACAACCTGGAGATCGCGGCTGGATCGTTTTCCCTGGACCAACTTCCCGTGACAGAAGGCGACCCGAGTGACCGTACGGCGGTCCTTGCGTTCGGCCGTCTTATCAACCTTTGCCGCCGAAAGCGGGGTTGGACCATTGAGAATCTCGCTTCGTCCGCCCGCATTGATGTGAGCGAGGCGATTCGCATCGAGCACGATGCGAGCTATGTTCCAGGTCCACGGACCGTCTATCAGCTTTCGACGGCGCTAGGCTTGCCACGGGAGCGGATGCTCCAACTTTCCGGAAACATGATTGTGCATGACCGCGGATTAGGTGAACAAGCCGTCAAGTTTGCGGCTCGGTCGGAGTCGGTTGAGAAATTGAGCCGCGAAGAACACCGGGCGCTTGAAGAATTCGTGAAATATCTAAACGAGCCGAGGTAGGAGGATGATGGTTTGCGGAACCTCTTGCTCGATCAATACGCAACTGCCGATATTGACCAGTTCGTTGGAAAAGTACTCTCCGACCTAGGGAATCCTGATCCTCCGCTGAAACTCGCTGAAGTTCGTGAATTGCTGCGCCTAGGCAAGGCGTTTTACTCGTCCACTCACGACAGTGCGATTCGCGAGGTGGCACACAAACTCAAGGTTGCCGGGCAACCAGTGCTGGCGCGTCCCACGATTCTCAAGGACATTATCGGAAAGCTCGGCCTGAAGGCACTTCTGCTTCCAGACCGTCGACGTATCCTGATCGATTCGGAAGTACCGGGTCAGAAGCAACGATGGAGTGAAGCGCACGAGATCGGACACGACGTGATCCCCTGGCATGCCGACACAATGCTCGGCGACAACAAGTCGACGCTGCACCAGCATGCCACGAGCAGATCGAAGCCGAAGCAAACTATGCGGCCGGCCAGCTCTTATTCCTACAAGACCGATTTCTCGAGGAAGCCAGGAGCCTTTCTCCAAACCGTGACTCCGTCAAAGTATTGACGGATCGCTATCAGAACACGATCACGACGACGTTGTGGCGGTACGTGGAGCTGAACCCAGGACTCGCCGTTGGAGCCATCAGTGGGCATCCGCACCGGCCGGCAGTCGATTTTTCTCCTCGAAATCCGCTACGGTACTTCATCCGGTCGCGAGCCTTCTCTGGCCGATTTTCAGGGGTTACCGAAGCAGATATCTATGCCGGAATTCAGACGTATTGCGATGACCGGGCCGGAGGTCTCCTCGGCCGCGGTGAGGTTCGGCTGTTCGACAACTCCGGCCAGAGCCATGTGTTCCAGTTCGAGACTTTCTTCAACCGCTATGAGGCGCTTACCCTCGGCTCGTATCTTCGGCCGTCGCACGCGGCAGTCCCCGTTTGACTGCCATCAGTGTCGGGACGCCGGGGCTCTACGGGCTTCAACTGGTAGCTAGCTCAGGCAAGGCGCAATTTGGATGGTCAAACCGTTACGATGCGCTCCGCAGAGCTTACGCTCCACGTGCTTAGCAAGAGCGATGACGTACTCCGACTCAAGGTGGCCGGGCGCCACTACGACTCTCCGGTGCCGCGACTGCTCTCCTCCGCAGCGAAGGAGTGGAAGAAGCTTAAGCGGCTTACTTCGAGCCTCAGTCATTTTGTTTATCTTGGCCCCACCCCAACTGATGTCAGTCGCGGCTTGATCGATCGGGAGTGGTTCATCCGGGCTCTCCCGTTAGAGGACGATGGGCCAGGAGGAAAGATCTACTCCTCTATGACAGAATCTCAAATTGTTCATTCACTCGGGATACCGGTCGAGGAGGAGTCATATTCGATTGAGGGTGCTCGCCGCCGGGTCATGGGCGACGACGAAATGCAGGGTCTCGTTTCCTACCAGCTCTCGCGGCGTACCGGGTCGTCCAGTCTGTTGCGTGGCCCACAAGAAGACCTGAAAGCGAAACTCCACTGGTTTCAATATTCAATACTCTCTTGATTGAGCCCAGGCGAATTGAAAAGCCCGAGCCGAGCGATTGCTTGCATGTCTAGGAATCCGGGAGCGCGCCTGCTTTCGCCTGTGCCAAAACTGTGTCCGAACTGCATCTGTTGAAGCCACCTCGGTTGCTGTTAGAGCGAAAGCAGATTCCCCAGATTGTTGTAAATGTTAGGATTCGGCGAAACATGATGGAGCCCTTGGAAGCCACGAGGCTCCCGTGGGCACATCGGCTCATGCACGTGATTCCCGTGGCGCATCGCCGGAGGCTCGAATAACATTTGGACTCTAGAAGGCTATGACCGTACTCTGGTCATGGATTCTCTTATCCGGGACCCGCAATGGCGGCGATTTCAGAAAGACATTTCACGGTTAAGGACATCGCGGGCGTTTGGAACCTCAGTCCTGTTGCAGTACGGCGCATGTTCCTGAATGAACCAGGCGTCCTTGTAATCGGCCGGCGCGATGTGAGCCGGCGGAAGCGCGTTTATCGCACGCTTTCCGAAAGCGTTGTTTCGCGAGTGATGGATCGACTCGCCAACCATTTCTGAAACCTTCATCAACCCTTTACCAATCGAGGCTTCAGGCTGTTACCCCACGTGCGGCTCACTTCTTCTTCAAGCTTCTCCTGGCGCCTTTACCCACGGAGCGTAATGCCGCTCGGTGATCTTAATCGAAGCGTGACCAAGCAAGATTGAGAGTACAACCTTGGCTTTACGCCATCTGAATCCGGCCCGTCTTGATGACGGTATGTATACGTTTCCTCGACGTGCGACGACCACTCTCAGCCATAATTCGGTGAAGATCAGCCATCCTCCAGGAGGTTCAGTTAATTCCTTCTGCCAGCGGTAGCATACCGTCGGCTGCAACCCCAGCTCGTCACACAGCTTCGAGACCGGCTCTTGTTCCAGCAAATGCCGCCTCAGGATGGCGACCTTCTCTTCTGCGGTGTAGTACCTCCGTTCTTTTTCAATTCAATCGTTCTCTCCGTTATCTTAACGGTAGAACGCTCTCTCCATTTCCAGCCTGAGGCGGGACACTCCCTGACTCCCGTCAGTGGTAATGGAAAAGCGCTGGTTACAAACCGGAAACTCGGTTTCGAATACGAACACCGGCCTCGCAGAACCCTCGCCGCCAGAAATGCTCTGACCACCCGTTCCTGGGGCAACCGATCTGGTTGGTTGCCCCACCTGCGCAGGAATCCTGCCCCACATGATCCAGAACCGTGCCCCACTTCCGTCGGAATCAGCGCCACCTGGGGCGGAATATGTATCGGGATCCAAACGGAGATGATGGAAACGAAATGATGCTGATTGCCCTCACCAAACCCTAAAAACCTTGACTCAAGTGGGGCGCTTCGGAGATCATAGCTATAATCAGCGTCGCTTTGCTCCGACGCTGCCCCACTTCACCGGAATCGGTGCCCCGTTTCATCGGAATACGCAGTGCAACAGCCTGCGGGTTGGCAGGAACCGCGAATTTCAAGCAGGTTAGGGCATGATTCATAGTGTTAACCACGTTTCGCCAACGTACCACTAAAGCCAGTTGCACAATGGTTTAACATGATGAGCCGAGTTCGCAAATCAAAGCCAACCTACAGGAATCCGAGGTCACTTCGATACCCTAAGGAGGTCACTTCGATACCTAAGAGTGACGGAGGCTATCGGCCGTCCCTCTTTCTGTGTGCGTTTTCGACCAGCCGCGATACCGCGTGTGGCCGGATATTTGCAACCAGGTTCCGCATGGGACCAGCGGCTAGCGGATGCTTTGGTGTAGACTTTCCGGTAATCCACTAGCAGAGAAGGAGGTCGCGTTTTGGATTTAGTAGATAGACGGGCGCGGTACAGAAAAATCGAGGAGTACCGTAAGCGCCCGCTGATTGTTTACGCGACCAGCACAAGAAATGGCGTCCAGGCCATGATGGCTGCTGATGCCGTGCGTGAGTTCATAGAGCAGATCGATGGAGTTGGCAACCACGAGGTTGTGGATGTTTTGGTACACAGTACGGGCGGGGATCCATTGACTGCGTGGAAGCTCATGTCTTTGCTGCGAGAGCGATTCAAGAGCGTTGGGGTCCTGGTCCCGTTTACGGCGTTCAGTGCGGCGACGTTATTTGCTTTGGGGGCAGACGAGATTGTGATGCACCCGAACGCGTCGCTTGGTCCGATAGACCCGCAGCTCCAGATCCCGCAGCCCGACGGAAAAGTCAGACCGTTCGCTTATGAAGATGTCGGAGCGTTTCTGCGATTCCTCGCTAGTGAAGCGAAGATCACCGACCAGGCGTATATTACGACGGCCGTGGCCAAGCTCTTCTCGATCGTTGATCCGGTGAGTGTTGGCGCGGCGAAGCGCGCCAGTGAACTTTCATCTTCTGTTGGAGAGCGACTCCTGCGAATTCACATGATAGGCAGCGAGGAGGAGGCGCGCGCGAAACAAATTGCCGAGAACCTGAACAAGACCTTCTTTGCTCACGGCGATGCAGTTTCCCGCACTAGGGCCAAAGAACTCCAACTTAAAATCACGGAAGACGCGGGACTGGAGAAGCTTATCTGGGAAGCCTACCTAGGGCTGGAAAGTTACATGCAATTGCGGCAGCCTTTCAACCACCTTCAATACTACCTTGCGGATACTGCCGGCGCTGCAGCAATCCAGCCTCGCGCTCCGGTGGTGATGCCGCCGAATACCCCGCCTCAGTTGGCGCAGCAAATATGGCAAGCAGTTGCCCAGCAGGCCGTGCAGGCCGCCACAGGCCCCGCGGTAGCAGTCCGATATTCCGTAGTCAATGCCGTACTGGAGAGCGTTCGGGTTGCCGCTGAATACCGTACTACCGGCGAGCTGCATGCGTTCAGAAGTATTGGTGGCGAAATTCAGCTCTCTGTCGTTGATACGGACACCAGTTGGAAAACGATCAAGGAGCCGGGCACACCGCCGGCAGCAGTCAGTTCCGCAACGTGAGAAATCTTCTTTATGCCACACCGTGCGAATATTGAATTAGACACAGTGCACCTACCTGACACGTACCGAATGACACCCTACGGGTTTGCCCAAACCGCAGAACCGCGTCAATTCGTAGTCACCTGCTCCCGGCAAATCTCAGGGGCATATCAAACATTCGAAGCTGCCGCTGCGCCGAACTTTGCTATTCCTCCCAACTGGATCGCCCTTCCAGCGTCGCTGGGTGAACCGCTCGTCCTTCCAGCTGCGTTGGCTGAACAGCCATATCCATTACCACAGATTCCCGAGTGGTCTGATCTGCCATCTGTGGAGCGGCAGATCGATCTCGTCGTTGGAAATGCGGAAGGATTTGAAGATGCCGAACCACGCCCAAGCCTGGCCGCCATTCGCAGCGCGAAGCAGCTCATTCAATCGGCGTTCTTGGCCCTTGGACGAATCCTAAAAGCGGAAGTGTCCGCGTACTACGGGGAGCTGAACCTGACTTGGCGCTTCCAAGATAGGCTTGTCCGGTTGATAGTTTTCTCAAACAACCGCGTTCCTATCGTTTACTGGCTGACCGAGGGGCGTGAACCGCTTAGCCGTTCAGTCCAAAGCCCGGAAGATTTGAATGAGCGACTCACCTGGCTTCTTGGCTAGCAAGTCAGCGCTGATGTGTCATCTCGTAGCGTCCAAGAATTCAATCTGATCGGGACTCCCAGGCCAATCGTGGATCACGTATCGCTTCCCCAGCAAGAACCCGTCTACTTCGTCGCTGAGATTGCGAGCCACCTGTGCCATCCATAATTCGTCTGAGTCGCTATTCCGGCGATCTCCACGCATCGCGTGGTTAGGTCGATCACAAACAGCACCACAGACCGCGTCAACCCCCGCCGCGTCCATACTTCAATGGTGAAGAAGTCCGCCCCCAACCATCTTCCGGTGCCAAGCGAGAAGCGTATCGGGTGTGACGATCGCGGCCACGGTCAACTTCGGCTTCTTCGCCGAACAGATGCAGAACGCCCAGTTGGTGCCGGAGCGCCAGGTTTTCCAACTGGAGAGCGGCTCGGGTTTTAAAGAAACGATAGGGCGGCGGCAACC
>QHXW01000012.1:7193-10614 GCA_003223115.1 Acidobacteriota bacterium | reverse complement strand
TGCGTACAGAACCCGTCCCCTCGATCACGTAGAAAACCTCTTCCACACCGATGTGCCTGTGCCGGCCGATGGACGTTCCGGCCGGCAGCAACAGATGATCCACGTACGCCCAGTTGCTAAAGAACACTTCAGGCTGCAGCGCGCGGCGGTACATCACTTTGCCTTTGCCGCCGTTCAGGGCCTCGACCGGCGCGAGAAGGCTTCGGTCAAATCGCACGTGAACGAAAACCGGCTTCGGATCGAGCGGCACGCCGACGCGGTCATCGCCCAAGTCGAAAGCATCGTACTTGCCCTTCACGCTGCCGACTCCGATGTTCATCCATTGCGTGGGCCGGTCGGTGGGATTGTAAATAGCGTGCGACCTTCCTATGCGGCAGGGCGCAGCGGCAGGACCGCGCAGCGCCGCCGTCCGTCCATCGATCGTAAACTGCGCTTCATTGTCGAAAATGACAAACATCTCCTCCATCTGGTCGTGATAATGGTGGCCGATACCTCCCTTGGGCGCCAGGATGCCGCGATGCACGAAAATCAGGTTCGTGTTGAGGCTCTCCGAATCCAGCAGCGTCTCAAATCCCATCTCGCCCGCTCCGCCGTGGACCGCGCGTTCCATAGTGAACTTGGAACGGTCCGTATGACGGATACGCACTTGTAACGGCTCGCGAGCGGCAGTGGAAGAAATCACATAAACAGCCAGGATCAGCAGTCTCATAAGTTGGCGTACGATACCGGAAGCACCGGCTGACTATCCTATCACCGCCGGGCGCTCGCGCTGATGCGCGTGACCGTGGCATTCGTAACAGCGGGACGCCTGCGTCCTGTTCACCCTGACACACCTCTACCAGTTTGATTATTGGGCCGGTGGTTCCGCGCGGCGCTGACAGCCGCTCTTCTATTCCAATCGACCCGACACAGCACAATTTCGTCCCCATTCACGCTGGCCCAGGACGCCGTGCCCGTGATGCGCTGATCCAAAATCTGGACCTGTGCGTGCTTGTGAAAAAGTGAGGCATCGATAAATGGCAAGCAACCTATTAGGGAGTGCAGCCTGCCAGTCCGGAGCAGGAACGGGCCTAATGGTGATCCTGGCGCTGCTCGCATCCCCTGCGGGGGGCTCGGCTGCAGAGCTGAAACCCGAAACGCTCGCCGCGTTCGATAAATATATTCGACTCAAAGAGGCTCGTCTCGAACAGCCGCCCGCAGGCGGGAGGTTTCTGTGGGCCGATGCAGCACCGGACCGTAATCAACGGCTCCGAGACGGCGCTGTTCTTGCCCAGCCCGCGAGCGATCAGCGTGAGGTGAACGTCCCTAACGGGCTGATCCACGATTGGGTTGGCGCCGTATTCATTCCGGGCACTACGGTCGACAAAACCATTGCCTTGGTGCAGGATTACAGCAACCACCGCAACGTTTACCAACCCGAGGTCATCGACTCGAAGATTCTGACTCACAGCGGCGACGATTTCAGGGTGTATCTGCAGCTGAGGAAGAAAAAAGTGCTGACTGTCGTACTTAATACCGAGCACGACGTGCATTATATCCGCCTGGACCGGGAGCGGTGGCGGAGCCGCTCGTACAGCACGCACATCGGCGAAGTCGAAAACGCCGGCAAACCGGACGAGCACGAGCTGCCTGCGGGAAAGGATCACGGCTTCCTTTGGCGCCTGCACTCGTACTGGCGTTTTGAGGAGCGAGATGGGGGCGTTTATGTCGAATGCGAGGCGGTTTCGCTCACCCGGAACGTCCCGGCCGGTCTGGGCTGGCTGATAGAGCCCATCATCCGCAAATTGCCGCGCGAATCGCTAGTCAATACGTTGCTAGCCATGCGAGCTTTTTTTGCCACCAATCACGCGTTCGGCGGACATTCGCAATGAAGCGGAAGCAGCGGAGCGTGAACTGGCCCTGCTTGTCCCGGCGACGTTGTAGTGGTTTGAAGTCGCGACGTTCCCTTCGGCTCGTGTTCTAAATCGTGTTCCATTCGCAGATCGAGATCACGGGCTGCCGTCCGGTCGCGACGTACGAACTCGTCGAGCCCCGGACCCTATACCTCGGCCACTTCATCGATGAAGATGCGGCGCTGTCCAGCTTCTCGCGCGATGTGACCTTGGGTGCCCGACCTGGCTCGATTATTTATATACGATTGAGGCCCACCGATTTCTACCACGTCCGGAAGAAATAAACTTTGGTCAAATTGAGTTTTTTTGTTGACGCGCTTTCGTCCGAAAGTAACATCCGCTCAGGGTGTGGGGGAATATAATCAAGCAGATGAAAAGCAAATCACCATCTTTCGAAATCTGACGGGGGGTCTGGTAGGCAACGCGGAAGCGGATGGACTTCCATCTACGTCGACAACGTCATGCGCAAGCTGATGGATAAGCAGGCGAGCGCCGCTGTGCGCTCAGCGGCCGACTCGGATGACGAAACTCTTCTCATGTGCCTGCAAGCCTCAGACATGGAAGCGCTCGGATTGTTGTTCCAAAGGTATGCCGGTTTGATAATCAGGAGCGGTCCCAAAATCGCGCGTGGATGCGTAATAGCAACCGGCCGGCCGCAAAGCCCTTGCGCAGGAGTCGGCGCGCCACCAATATCGGCTCTTCCAGATAGTTGATGGCGCCAGCTTGACAATCCCGCATAAGCGGGACATCAAGAATCGAGCGGCTCCTCCGCTCGTGGCCCAGCGCTTGTTCACAATCCGGTGGTATGGCTCAGGAGAACTTACCTTCGAGAACGTCTGATAACTGTCCTCCTGCTTACATCGCGATAACACCGGCAACGTGCGGCAGCAAACGATAACCACTTTCAGTATGTACAAGCATTGAGGATCGGAACTATTCTACCGGGATGTCGCCTATGCGCGCGCCAATGCTCTTCAGGCATGTCTGCAAAAGCTTTATCATAGTGCCTGCTTTGTACCTTACTTTGCTGCACTATACATGCGGTCGGCTACTCGCTCTGGTCGCGCTGGGGCGAAATCAAGGTTCTCTGCTGGCGCAAGCGATGGAAGGCGATCAAGAGTCCCTCCGCCAACTCGCCTTCAGACGCCGCTCGGGAAAAGCGGGCCGATCAACCGGTAAAGAAGCTGCGTGAGTGGGGCGCACGTCTTCGGGGCACGGGCAAGCCGTAACCTGTAGGGTCTTTGCCGGTTTTACCGCCGGCCAACGGAGACCTGAAAATGGAGAGCGTGCAGGCGTTCGCGTCGCGATGAGTGGTCCCGGTTTCAGACTGCAATCATAGATGCGAGGGGTATCAGAGGAGGCAACAAAGAAATGAACTTCCAGAATTGGAAGATCTTATCCACCCCCGAGTACCACTTTCTCATGCTCTTAATTGCATTACTAATCGGGATCGTTTGTCTGGTGATCCTCCGCGAAGCCCGTAAGACGCAGGCCGCATTGAGTAAAATTCTTACGCTCATTGGGCCGAT
>QHXW01000012.1:0-7098 GCA_003223115.1 Acidobacteriota bacterium | reverse complement strand
GTATCAGAGGAGGCAACAAAGAAATGAACTTCCAGAATTGGAAGATCTTATCCACCCCCGAGTACCACTTTCTCATGCTCTTAATTGCATTACTAATCGGGATCGTTTGTCTGGTGATCCTCCGCGAAGCCCGTAAGACGCAGGCCGCATTGAGTAAAATTCTTACGCTCATTGGGCCGATTGAGGAGCAACCGAATGTTAGGGAACTGTCTCGGCCGGATCCACCCGCACTAACGAGATTAGCGCAGCCCGACATAGTTTCTATCGAACGAGAAGCATGAACCGATGCGCGCGGAAGTGTTGCAACAACGTTGAATGGAGCAGCGGTATACTACGCGGTTTCCACCGAACGTCAGTTGAGGCCGAGTAGGGCGCCGAATACCCAGGCTTGCCCCTGCAGGTTCTTTCTGGTGATCCCAAGTACTTGCCCTTTGCGAATCATCTGCACCGCTTCGATTCCCGCGATGAGCGCGTAAGCAGTCGCTGTCGTCCGCGGGCCTTGCATGGCCCGCAACCGCAGTTTGATGTGCCGGTGGTCGGATTCGATGCGATTACTTGAGTAGGGGCGGGTTCGGTGGCGCCCTCGCAAGCGGCGCTGCACCTCCGGGCATAATTCTGCGTCCAACGCCAGATCGTTGTGTGGTCCACGGATAAGCCCCGGGGCTTACTGTTTTTCGGTCTCTTGACCCTCAGCCCCTTTTTTGTTTGCTCAAGGGATTTAGAAATTGTGACCACGGGGGGTCGCAGTCCAGATTCAGATCACACCAGGTCCTGACGACCGGCACGGAACTCATGCGAAATCGGAATGCATCCCGAAAATCTTGACAGGCCGGGTTCACGATGATACCTTTGATCCACAAACCCAAATATGCCAACGTTAGCGCATGAGTTGGCCCTCGCCAACTTTCTTTCCGGCCCGCATTCCACGCTGCCGAAGACGCGGCTACAAGTAAACCTGGGCGGTACTTGGGAATGTCATATTAACGGCGGTCTCCATGACATGGTTAGCGTGCCATCGTCGCTGCGGCCCCGCGGTTATTACGAGCTCAAACGAAGTGTCGTGCTGCCGCGGCTGCTTAGTGGACAACGCGTATTTCTGCACTTCGATGCAGTGAACTACTACAGCCAGGCGTCCGCGAATGAGACGCAACTCGGCGCGATGGGGCCCTATGTGCCTTACGAGTTCGAGATGACTCGCGTGATCCGAGAAGGAAATAACGATGTCGCGGTCGCAATCGCTGACCTGCAGGCATCGGCCGTCGGCAAAGGAAAGGATGAAATCGAGTTCGGCGTGAGCTCCGGGTGGGAAGCTTATAGCGGAATCGTCCGCGATGTTTATGTCGAATACCGGCCGGCGGCTTTCATTGACAACATCCGCTTGGGCTACACGCTTGGCACGAACTACTCCAAGGCATCCTGCCGCTGCGAACTGTTTCTCAATTCCGCCGCAGAATCTACAGGCCGCGTTGAAATAACGCTGCACCGCGACAACGCCGTAGTCGGGCGCGCCGGCATGAATCTGAGCTTCGCATCAGGTGCAAGCCAAGCTGAGCTGACTTTTGATGTGGACGATCCCCTGCTCTGGTCTCCTGAAACGCCGAATCTCTACGTGCTGTCCGCGCGCCTGCAAACAAGCGCCGGCGAGGATACCTACACTTGTCGCACCGGCTTTCGGGATGTGCGCATCCATGGGCGTGATTTCGAGCTGAACGGCAAGCGGGTAGTGTTGCACGGGGTCTGCCGCCACGACATGTGGAAGGACCAAGGCTTCACGCTGACTCCCAGTCAGATGCAGCGCGACATGCAGATGATCAAAATGATGGGCGCCAACTTCGCGCGATTGGTGCACTACCCGCATCACCGGCGCATCGTGGAACTGGCTGACGAGTTGGGCCTGCTGGTCACTGAAGAGCCGGGCCATTGGAATGTGGATTTTCACAAGATGTCTCGCGGGCGGATCGACGTAAGCCTGCAAGTTCTGGAGCGAGCCATTCGCCGGGACTGGAACTCACCATCGGTGTTTGCCTGGCTTGCCGGAAACGAGTGCACGGTAACGGTGGATTATCTGCGCGAAACCAAAGCGCTCTGCAACCGGTTGGATCCCATTGCCCGGCCAGTTTCCTTCGCCCACATTTACAACGATTCGAAAAACACTTTCGATGCGGGCGGCCTCGACTTCTATACCCGTCACATGTATAACTTCGACGACAAGAAGTTCGATAAGGCGCCCGAGGACTTTGGCCCGTCCAAGCCGCTGGTCCATACCGAGTGGGGATGGGAAGATCCGAGTGCCGGGCAGACTGTCTATGAACGCAGTTTTGACCGCCTGATGGACGTAGTCGAAAGCGGCAGAGTGGCCGGATACTCGTTTTGGTCCTGGCAGGATGTTCGTCAGTACACGCGCGTCGATTGGCCGACGCATAACGGCATTCTGCTGTCGGGCGTTGTCGAGGAGTCCCGTGAGCCGCGCGAGCGCCTGTACATGGAGCTCAACCGTTTATTTCAAATGCGGCGTCACGAAGCTACCGTGACCGGCGCTCCCCCCGAACAGGTCCCGCTGCGATTTCCGCCCTGGACGCCAAAGGCTCGCCTCCAGCCGGTCGAGCTGCAAATGCTAATCGAGGCCGAGTCCGCCAAGAAGGCCTGGACGGAGTTGGAAAATCGCATGGCGACTTACTGGGCGACGGCTGCGATGGCCGAGAATCAATGGAAACGGACCGGCTCGAGGCTGCAATTCTGGCAGCCGCCGGAAATGGAGATCGCAGGCGCCACCTTTCGTTTCCCAGTGACTGGTGGTGCCGTGCGTCCGCTGGTTCTGACACCGGAGTCTCCGGAAATCGACATTCCGATCGGTCTAAAATGCGCGCGCCTTCACGTTCTCGGTCACGTGACCATGCCGACCGGTTTCCCGTTTAGCGGAAAGGCCGGCGACACTGCGGCGACGTACACGGTGCAATATGCTTCCGGTGCCCGGCAGCAGATTCCGCTGCGCCATGGAATCGAAATCGCGCGAGCTAACATGATCCATGAAGCCACGCGGATAGAACCTTTCGCTACAGCCGCGCCCCGCGCCCTGGTATTTATGAAGGATATTGTCCGCGAGCGCTACCAGATTTTGCTGTTCTCGCTGCTGCTGGCCGGCGGAACTGTTGGAAGTCTGCGAATCAAACTGAATTCGGACCAGCCGCTATTGCTGTTCGCCGTTAACGCCGAATTGGCGTGACCAGGAGGATCGAGTGAATCGCCGCCAATTCGTCGCTTCCGTTGGAGCCCTCAGCATTCCCGCTTCTCTGGCCGTGGCTGCCCCGCAAACACCCGGTGCTCCGCGCTCTCGTGTCAGCTTGAACGGCCGATGGGAGCGGCATGTAAACGGAGCGTTGTTGGATTACGTCGACGTGCCGTCATCGTTGCGACCTTCCGGGTTCTACCGGCTGAAGCGAACCATTCTTCTGCCCAAACTCCTGGCGGGCCAGCGGGCGTTCGTTCGCTTCGAGGCCATCAACTTCCACGGCCGTGTGTTCGTGAACGACGCTGAACTGGGTACCACCATTCCCTACGTTCCGCATGAGTTCGATTTCACGCGCCACGCGCGCGAAGGTACTAACACGGTCGATGTCGACGTTGCCGATCTGCTCGCAGAGCCGGGCGGAGCGGGTGCTGACGAGGTCTGGCTGGGAGTAAATCCCGGCTGGGAAGCCTACGGCGGAATCATCCGGGACGCTTTCGTGGAGCTGCGCCCGTCCGCATTTCTGGATAATCTTCGTTTCGTTTACCGGCTGGGACCGCAGGACCAAAACGCTCAATGCCGTGTGACCGCCTGGATTTCGGCGGCGGCCTCGGCGGCGTCCGGGCGCTGTGAGATTGCGCTGATGCGCGGCGCCCACCAGGTGGCGCGTGCTGAAAAACAGATCCAGCTTCAGCAGGGCATGACGGAAGCCGAGTTCGAGTTTTCGATTGACAATCCTGCCTTGTGGTCGCCGGACGATTCGAATCTCTACACTCTGAACGCGGCGCTCCACTCGGATTCCGGCACTGATTCATGGAGTTGCCGCACCGGATTCCGCGATACCAGCATCCGCGGTCGTTCTTTTCTGCTCAACGGCGAGCCCATCCTGCTGAACGGCGTCTGCCGCCACGACATGTGGAAGAACCAAGGCTTCACGCTCACGCGCGCGCAAATGGAACAGGACCTGCGCGGCATCAAGGCCATGGGAGCGAACTTCATCCGGCTGGTGCATTACCCGCATGACCGTTACATCATCGACCTCGCCGACGAGCTGGGCCTGCTGGTGAGCGAGGAACCGGGCTACTGGAACGTAGATTTCCGCAAGATGCCTTGGTCGCAGGCCGAACTCGGTTTGCGCATCATGGAACGGGTGGCGCGCCGCGACTGGAATTCGCCTTCGATATTCGCGTGGTTATTCGCCAACGAGTCTACGGTCACGGCCGAATACCTGCGCAAAGGCAAGGAGCTTTTCCGGACGATCGACCCGCAGAACCGTTTCCTCAGCATGGCCAACAGCATGCGAAAAGAGGATGCGAAACCGCTGTGCGAAGCGACTGGGATGGACTTCTTCGATGACCACCCCTACACTTTCGATGTCGCCCAGTTCGATACCATCGCGGAATTCTACGGGCCCGGCAAACCGCTGCTGTTCACCGAATGGGGTGGCAGAGAGATCGGCCAGTCCGAGATCATCATGCCGAACACCGTGGACAAGCTGATCGATATGACGGAGCGGGGCGTGCTGGCCGGGCACTGCTTCTGGTCCTGGCAGGATCTACCGCAGTTCAGCCGCATCGATCCGGAGATGCGGGAGGGAACTCTCGAGTCCGGCGTGGTCACCGAAGGCCGCGAGCCGCGCCAGATGGTTCATATGGAATTGACGCGGCTTTTCGAGCAGCGCCGGCATACGGGTTCGCCGTTCGTCGACTCTGCCGCGGAAGGTCCTGTCATGATGCCGCTAAGCTACGCCCCCTGGCTGGCGGGCGCTCGCATCGAGTCGGTAGATCTCGGTTCGCTGGTTTCAAGCGATCGCGGTGCCCAGGCCTGGAAAGATTTTGAGGCCCGGATCGCGGCGCACTGGAAGGCCGCCAGAGTGACGCAGTGGGAACGCACCGGCAAGCGTTTCGCGCTTTGGAGCCAGCCGGCGATGGAAATCCTGGGAGTGCGGTTTGGAGTCCCCATGGTGGAAGCCTCGGCTCGTCCAGTTGTGCTCACGCCGGATTTCCCGGAAGTGGAAATCCACATCGGCAAAAGCTGCTCGAAGTTGCATTTCCTGGGTCACGTCACGTGCCCGGGCGGATATCCGTCAGACGGCGCGCCAGGCGAGACCGTGGCTACCTATCAGATTCGCTATCAAAACGGCCAGACGCACGAAACCCCGCTGCGGGCCGGGTTCGAGGTTGCCGCCGCTAATGCCATCCACGAGGCCACCCGGATCGATCCCGTTGCGACGTCCGCGCAGCGCGCCTTCTGGTACATCAAAGACTGGGCCCGCGAGCACTACCAGGCGTTGCTGTTCTCGCTTTCCATCGAGTGCGGCCGCGTGGAATCCGTGCGCTGCAGGCTGCATCCGCGGCAGTCTCCCCTATTGCTGTTTGCGGTGTTCACCGAATCGGCATAACGCTCGCGCGGAGCGCTCTTACACTGCAACCGTCTTGTTGCGCTTGCATTCTTCCACCAGTTCCACGGCCGATTGTACGAGATCATCCATCTGTCTCTGATAGGTCGAATCGAGCGTGATGGTCGGATGGCGCATTCTGGCGTTGGGGAGAATGCCGCGTTTCACCAGAACCCGTTTTTCTATGTGAATAGCCACCTCGAGATGCTGAAGCGCGAACGCGAGGTACGGCACCAGCCGGTTGAACAGTTCACGCGCCGCTTTCTTTTTTCCCGATGCATATAGTTCGTGAGCCAGGACGTACACTTCCAGGCACGCCGCGCCCGGCATCATGGCTGAGGCGCCATGCTCCAGGCCGTCCAACATAGCGATGCCACCGAGCCCGTAGATTACCTGCACCTGCCCGCCCGATTTCTCGACGACCTCGGCGCATTTCGCTCCGGGAAGCGTCACCTCCAGCTTTGCGAAACGGAAGTTGGGATGGCGGTGCGCCAGGTCGATAAACACGCCCGCGGGAAGCCCGGCGCCAGTGAAGTCGGCGTCCTGCAGCATCACGGGAATGGTGACTGCGTCACACAACCGGCTGTAGAAATCGATGATGGACGCCGCCGGCAGTGGTGCTGACCGAGGCGCCGTGACCATCAGGCAGTCCGCCCCGGCTTTCTCCGCATACCGGGAAAACTCGATGGTGTTGTACGTCGACCCGCAGCTTGTCGCGGCGATCACCGGTAACCGCTTTCGCGTCTGATCGATCGACACGTCCACGAAGTGATACCGTTCGGCGTCCGACATCTTGTAAAACTCCGCCCCAAAACCCGGGCCGCAGATCGCGGCCGCGCCGGCTTCAATGGCAAAGTCAATCTGATGGCGCAACGGCGCATCGTCAATCGAATCATCTTCACGAAAACAGCTTGCCATGACAGGCGTGATTCCGGTGAGTGTAAGCATGATGTCCTTACAACTTCCTCAAGCTTTCTGTGACCGGCGGAAGTGCCAGTCATCTTCGAACAGAGTAATGTCCATTTTCTCGTGATACGGGTGGCGACGCACCTCATCGAGATCCAGGTCCGCACCGAGGCCTGGCCCACCCGGCAGATCGAAATGTCCATCCGTGATGTTCGGGAAGGAGGTCAGAAGCTTGCGCTCCCACGGCTCATTGAAATCCTCGAATGTCTCTTGCAGCCAGGCGTTAGGAGTCGAAGCATCGATGTGAAGGCAGGCGAGCGTGCAAACCGGTCCTTGCGCGGCATGGGGAATCACCAGGCCGTAATGTGCTTCCACCATGTCGGCCACTTTGCGCGATCCAAGAATGCCGCCCATATGCAGCGGCTCGAAATTGATAATGTCGACGGCATCGTGCCGCAGCAGCTCCGCCATCTGCTGCTTAGACGATAGACTCTCGCCAGTCGCGATCGGCACGTTGACGCGGCGCGCGACTTCCACGGTGGCCTCAATGTTGTTGTGGCCCACGGGC
>QHXW01000050.1 GCA_003223115.1 Acidobacteriota bacterium | reverse complement strand
ACTCCAAGCCCCTTCCTCATTTGATTCGGGCATTCGTGCCGGCCGGATTCAGGCTCACTGCATCCTCTGCGTTGCTTTTTGCCGTCGGCCTGCTGATCGCAGTGACGATTCTCACCCAGGTTCAGACCCTAGCCCTGTCACTCCTGAAGACGTACGCCGGCGAAAAAGTCCTCCTAGCATTTAGATCTGACCTTTTCCGCCAGATGCAGCGATTATCGCTTTCCTACCACGACGTTAAGGGCACCGCCGAATCGCTGTACAACGTTCAATATGATGCGGCTGCGGTTCAAGCCATCGTGGCGGAACGTTTCATTCCGCTGATCAGTTCCGCTTTCACGCTGCTCGGCATGTTGTATGTCACCATGAAAATAGATTGGCAACTTGCTGCGGTTGCCTTGGTAATCTCACCCGTCCTTTTTGTGATTTCAAAGGTCTATCGGCGCCGCCTGCGCCGCGGGTCGCGCGAGGTGAAGAAGCTTGAAAAGTCCGCCCTGACCGTGGTGCAAGAGGTGCTTGGCGCGCTGCGCGTGGTGAAAGCGTTTGGAAGAGAGGAAGACGAAAGGCATCGTTTCATCAGGCGCAGCTTTGAAGGCATGCGTGCGCGGCTGAAGCTGGCCCTGGCGGAGGGAAAGTACAATCTCTTGGTTGGACTGACCTCCGCGATAGGAACGGCTTCGGTGCTCCTTGTGGGATTCCGGCAGGTGCAATCCAAAGCCATCACCCTCGGTGATCTCATGCT
Source organism: Acidobacteriota bacterium (assembly GCA_003223115.1). Classification (GTDB taxonomy): domain Bacteria; phylum Acidobacteriota; class Terriglobia; order Bryobacterales; family Bryobacteraceae; genus QHXW01. The sequence goes on along the minus strand of QHXW01000050.1, from coordinate 4,940 downwards.
GATGATGGGATATGTGACCCAGCTTTACGAACCCTTGAAAACCATGGGCAAGAACTCCGCGGCTCTCCAGTCCTACTTGGCCAACATTGAGCGGGCCTTCGCTTTGCTCGACGAGCTTCCCGAAGTCGAAGAAAAAATCAATTCGCGCTCTTTGGTGCGCGCCACAGGCAAGATTGTTTTCAAGAATGTCTCATTCACGTATGGACAGAACCGGCCGGCTCTGGAACAAGTGTCCTTTCAAGTGGACTCTGGAATGTGCGTCGGCATTGTAGGAACGACGGGGGCGGGCAAAACTACGCTGGTGAATCTGCTGACTCGTTTCTACGATCCCACGGAAGGGCAAATCTTGCTTGATGGTGTTGACCTCCGCGACTACAAATTGAGGGAGTTGCGCAATCAGTTTGCTATCGTTCTTCAGGAGTCTGTCCTGTTTTCCACCAGCCTTGTCGAGAACATTGCTTATGCCCGGCCCAGCCCGAGCGAAGCTGAAATCGTGGCCGCGGCAAAGGCTGCCAACGCGCACGAATTCATCTCGAAGCTTCCCGAAGGTTATCAGACGCTCGTCGGTGAACGTGGCATGCGCCTCTCCGGAGGTGAGCGCCAGCGGATTTCCATTGCCCGCGCATTTTTGAAGGACGCGCCGATATTGATTCTCGACGAGCCCACGAGCTCGGTGGATGTCCGGACGGAGGCGCTCATCCTGGATGCAATAGGACGGCTTGCCCACGGACGGACCACGCTCATTATCACCCACCGCCCCAGCGCTTTGAAACAGTGCGATGTCATTGTAAGGATCGAGGGGGGACGGCTTGCGGCCATAGAGCCAAACGCTCGGAGTCAGGCGGTATACAGCTATGAAGGATAGACGATGAACAAAGTGCGCATCGGATTCCTGCTGCCACATTACTCGCAAAAGAGCAGAAGCTTTATGCCCGATGTTGTGCGAATGCTCGCGGAATCCGGAGCCGTCGTCGACGTCATACATCCCCCGGATGGCATGCTCGATGTATCGAGAGTCCGGGTCGAGCACGACCTCTATGTATTGCGCCACACAAGTGGGCTCTCCCTCAGCTTGGCTGGCGTGCTCCATGAGCTGGGCGCCGTGATCGTGAATCCGTATCGGGTGTCTGCGGCACTGCGCGACAAAGTCATCGCCTCTCGAATTTTGCAGGCAGCAGGTGTTCGTACGCCTGATACGTACGTGGCATCGCATCCTCATCAGTTGCTTCCGCTGCTGGACTCGGGGCCCCTGGTCATAAAGCCATATCAGGGAGCAGGGGGCCATCATGTCCGCATCATCCGGACCCCTGCGGAACTCGCGGACGTGGATTGTGGCCGTGAGCCCGTGTTTGCTCAACGCTACCACCCGAACGACGGCCGCGACCGCAAGATTTACGCGATCGGAGGCCGGCTCTTTGGCGTCAAGAAGATCTTTCCTCGCCGGACGGAAGCAGAAAAACATGGGGAGCCCTTCACGCTGACGCCGGAGTTGCGTGAGCTTGCCGCGAACTGCGGCGGTGCCTTCGGCATTGACCTGTACGGCGTGGACATTATCGAAAGCGAAGGAACACCCTACGTCGTGGATATGTGCAGCATTCCCGGCTTCAAGGGTGTCCCCGATGCGCCACAACTGCTGGCGCAGTACTTCTACAGAGCGGCGGAGCGCGCCGCGAGGGGAGAGCCACTGTCCCCAATGGCTCCTTTGGCCGTGGCAAACCGAGCTGTCCCATGATGTTGGTGGTCAAGGCGCGGGATCTGGCACGATGCTGCTTGGGCACATTCGGGGTGTTTCATCCGGGCGAACCTTGGCATAGCAGCGCGAGGAGCCGTGCCTATGTCTAGGACAGCAATTCCTGAAATTTTGACTGAAAGCGTGCAGGAGCATCCAGCCGTCCAAGCTTGGCTTCGGGTCCAATCAGACTCCTGGGAGCCGGGCAGCCTTGAACTTCTGCAGCGCAGAAGGTACAGCACGGTGTATCGGCTCAACCATCTCAGGCAGGATTGTGCGAGAGTCATTGCCAAGAGATGCCGAACAGCGACCGCACGGATCGAACACGCGATTTACGAGGAACTGCTGCCGCTCACCGGAATGCCGGCTCTGCATTGCTATGGACTACTGGACGAAGGAGAGTTCTGCTGGCTTTTCCTTGAAGATGCTGCGGGTGCCCGGTATTCGCCGCAGCTTCCTCACAATCGTGCCCTCGCAGGCTGTTGGTTGGCGGAAACACAGTTGACCTCCTTGGCGCACAATCTCAAGTCCTGCCTCCCAGGTCGCGATCTCGATCATTACCTGCGATTGCTGCGCGGCTGCCGGGCCATGTTACTGCGTCACTTGGGTGGCAGTGCATTGTCGGTCGAGGGCGCCACGGTGTTCCGCAATACCGCGGCACACCTCGACGCGCTCGAATCATTGTGGGACGAGTTGGAGGAAATTTGCGACGTGATGCCCCGGACGCTGGTGCACGGCGATTTCGTCGACAAGAATCTCCGCATCCGCGACGCCGCCACCGGCCCTGCGCTGCTGGTATTCGATTGGGAATTTGCTGGCTGGGGTGTGCCGGCCGCCGATCTGGCTCAGCTCATTGATCGCGGGGCCAGGCCAGACCTGGACCTTTACTGCTCAATCTTAACCCGTGAGTATTCGCACCTGGATTTGCGCGATATTCAAGCCGTCGCCGCCTGCGGCAACCTTCTCCGCATGGTCGACCAAATGAGTTGGGCCACGGTCGGCCAAGAGTTCATTCATCCAACACAGCTGGTCAAGGCCATAGCCCTGCTCGGTTCTTATGAACTCTCCATCATCGAAGCGTTGAGCGCCTTCCAACGGAGCTGGACATGATTGAAGGCCTGGACAAGGTGCTCGAAGGTCGCGATCAGCCTGGCCTTACCGAACTGCGAGCCATGCTACAGCGGTTGCTTGGCGGCCACGAGACAGAGGGCCGTTTGATCGAGGAGCAAACGTTGCAGCCTAGCGCCTCGCGCGTTTTCCGGCTGCGCTTCGTCATCAATGGTCAGACTCGTCAGGTGATCGTCAAGCGTCTGAAACCGGAAATCGGTCGGCGCAGCGAATTGGTAGAGAAACGCTGGTTGCCCGCGGTGGGCATGAGTGACAACGGTCCAGCTCTGCTAGGGACTATCGTAGAGCCTGGCGGTAACTGTGTCTGGCATGTCTATGACGACCTCGGTCCCTGTGAACTCGATGTCCATCGATTCGACCGTGAGAGCTTGAGCGCGGCGATCAAGCTGGTGGCGGAACTTCACATGCAGTTCGCCCGGCACCCGCTATTGGGAGAAGTTCGGCTGCACGGCTGTGATCTGGGTATTCAATTTTACGCCGCCAATGTGCGCGACGCTATCTACGCATTGGAAGCATGTCAGCCGTCTTCCCAGCAAACCCCGGTACGCGACAGCCTGCTCCAGCGGCTGTCCACACTGCGCCAAGAACTGCCGCAACGTGCAGAGGCTCTGGACGCCTGGGGTGGCTCGGAGACTTTGCTACACGGCGATTTGTGGCATATCAACATTTTCGTTATCCCCACTGCCCATGGGCTCCACGTGCGCCTTATCGACTGGGACCATGCTGCTGTTGGACCGGCAAGCTACGACCTCTCGACCTTTCTCTTGCGCTTACCGCCTCGGGAACGGCCCTGGGTCTTGGACTTGTATCGCGCGGAGGTCTCGCGCGCAGGTTGGTGCCTGCCGCCGCTGCCAATGTTGAACTTCCTATTCGAGACCGCCGAGTATGCGCGCTTGGCCAATCGCATTATTTGGCCGGCCATCGCGCTGGTGCAGGATCGAGCGCCTTGGGCCTGGGAGTCCTTGGCCGAAGTGGACCAATGGTTTGAAGATCTTGCCCCGGTGCTGCCTTGCGAAACCGAAATGCTGGACGCGAAATCTTGAAAACCCCGTCCTCGCTGCTCCCAGATTCGCCGACTCTGACACTCCGGCTCACCGCTGCCTTGGGCCGCGACCGCCAGGAACGGCGTCCGGTGAAAATCCTCAGAAGAACGCTTCCGCCATTCATGTGCACTTTTCCGAATGAGATCGTCACCTGCCAATTGCCGGACGGTCGCAAACGCCGCGTCTTTATCAAGTATCAAGCAGGGCAAAGCCACGAGTGTTACGGGCACCGCGGCGATGTCCCTTATGAGACCGAGGTCTACCGCAGGGTGCTTCATCCGCTGACAGATTTCAGACCGAAATACCTGGGAACACACAGGGACCCGAACACGGGCGACATTTCCCTATTCCTGGAATACCTGTACCGCAGCGTCCGTTTGAGCGACATCGTCTGGAAGCGGTTAACACGTCAACCTCGGGGGATGGCCCAGGCTGCTTCCTGGATCGGGAAATTCCACGCCGTGCACGAACAGCGCATCGAGGATCCCTTGTTGGCGTTCTTAAGGCGGTACAATGCCGAGTATTACCGCGGTTGGGCGCAACGGACTTTCGAATTCTCGCGCCCGCTGCATGGACGCTTTCCCTGGCTGACCAAATTGTATCGCGCCGATGAGTGGTTTGCGCCTCTGCTGGCCGAACCACAGACCGTTATTCACGGCGAGTTTTACGCCAAGACCATCTTGGTTCGAAACCAAAGCGTGTTCATGGTGGATTGGGAGTCGGCCGCAATCGCGGCAGGGGAAATCGACTTGGCGGCGCTGACGGAAGGAAAACACTGGCCCGCCGACGTTATGCAGGAATGCGAGGGCGCTTACGTAGGCGCGCGCTGGCCTGAAGGCCCGCCTCCCAGCTTCGGTCGTAAACTTGACGCCGCCAGAATCTATCTTCATTTTCGTTGGCTCGGCGAGCGGCCCGATTGGACCGTCCGCGAAAAAAACCTCTCGCGTTACGATCACCTTCATGCATCGGCAAAACGATTGGCCCTAATCTAGAGTCTAGCGATGGCGACCGTTGTCATTTCTGCGTACGGCGTTGCGAAT
>QHXW01000334.1 GCA_003223115.1 Acidobacteriota bacterium | reverse complement strand
CGGAGTGTGATCTACCGGGCCTAGGCCGTTTACGTAGAGCGAAATCGCCTGCCCTCGCAGGGCCGGGTTCGCGCTCGAGACGATGCGATTTGTCCGGTCGAGAGCGGCAATTACCTGCCCGCCCTTCGTGTCCGAAATAAGAAAAGTCGCTGGCGAGTAATCGTTCAGTGGCACAGTGTAGACGGCGCTCTGGGTTTCGCCTACGATGACTTTCATCGAAACCGAGTCCAGACCCTGGAATTCCCAGGGAACCTGTACGTCCACTTGGCCCGGCATCACGAAATAAATGTGACCGGGAAGGCTCAATCCGGGTGCATCGAAACTGACGCTGACGCCCGATAATGAGATCGGCAAATAGGGCGTCGAAGCCACGCGCGTCACCTCGCTCAATCCCGCGCCATAGATCTCAATGTACGAACCCGGCGCAACACCCTTACCTACCTGATGGCTGCCCGCATTCACTACGCCGCTCGAATTGATGCTGGGCTGCAGACGCGCTCTTCCGTCAAATTCCACGGTGATACCGGCCAGCGAGCCTGTGAACACCTGGTCGCCGAGCTGCGAACCGAGCGACGCTTTGGCCGCCGCAATCCCCAGGATGTCGGTTGCCCCGTCGGCAGCGGTAATGGCGCCGTCGCCTACTGCCACCGCAAACTGTACCGGCACAGAGGGCACCGCTATGCCGTAGCGGTCTACAGCTTTCATGATGAGGAAAAAGTCCTGCTCATTTTGTGCCCCAGTGAAACTTGCGCCCCCGAGCGGCAGTACGTTAAACACGTTGCCGTCGCTTACCAGATACAGATACGGCACACGAAGTGTCGTGCCGCCTACATGGATCAGAATAAAACCTTCGTACGAACCCGGCGCCGGCCGGCCGCCCTGAAGCTGCACGGTGAGGTTCGTCGCTTGACCCGCGCCGAGCGCAAATGAAATCGAGGAGGCCAGTACGTGCGCCGTTGTGTCCGCATTTGTCGGCCGGATTTCCAGGTCGAATTTCAGCGGACCGTTTGTGACATTCGTGACTTTGAGCGGCAGGCTGAGCGGAAACTTCGTAGCCGTATCGAGCGCTCCGAACGAGATCGTCGCGGGCTCGATGGTGGCCGGTGTAGTCACCGCTGCCCCGGCGTCCAGCTTACCGGCGCCCACCGCGGTAATGCCCGCAGCCGCGCCCCTATCAATGACATCGGCGCTCGCGGTATTCACCAGTGCCGATTTAATCTGCGCCGGAGTGAAATTCGGAAACGCTTGCTGCACCAGCGCCGCAGCCCCCGCCACCATGGCTGCCGAAAAACTGGTGCCTTGCGTGGAGGTAAAGCCGGTGGCATCGTATAAATCGCCGTTCGGGTCGTAGGTTTGCGTCGCTGTATAGAGATCCGTGCCGACCGCGACGAGTTCGGGCTTGCTCGCATAAGTCGATAGGGCCGGGCCGCGCGAGGAGAACGCTGCCACAGTGTTGAACTCGGCGTCCACCGGATCGAGCGTAGGGTCGAGCGTGATGAGCTGGTTCGGGTTGGTGCGCACAACATTCTGCAGCGTCACGCCATCGGTGTGGCCGATCATCACAGTCGGAACGGCCGTGAGCGTGAGACCCGTGGGCGTAAACGGAAATTCCTCCCCCGCGCTCTGCACGATGATCACGCCTGCTGCGCCAGCGTTTTCAGCGTTCTGAACTTTCGCCAAGAATGCGCAGTCGCCGCGCGCGATCAGTGCAATGCTCTCCGCGAGAGAATTCGCCGCGAGCGGCCCGCAGGCTGTGCCCGTCCCATCCAGTTGCGCCACGTCTCGCACCTTTTTAGTCAGTGGGTTCGCCGGCTTGGGACCGTCTCCGAAAAGCGCATGAACGCGCCGCGTGGGTGCATTAACCGCCGGCACGATCACTCCAGCGTAGAAAATATGCGAGTTCGTGGAAGCTCCCACTGTAATCGCTGACGGCGCGGTGCCCGGTGTTTCGACCGAACTGAGCGCGGCAAATTGTACGGCCGTGTCGCCATCGTTACCGGCAGGCAGAACCACCGTGAGCCCCAGCCGCACGGCGTTCTCTACCGCCTGCGCACGAATGTCGCAGGCGTCCGAGGGAATTCCAAAGGGCTGCGTTTGGGGCGGATTGGCTGCGCAGCTTGGATCGTGATCCAGCGGCCCGTACACGGCTGGATCGCCTACCGGCAGCACCACGATATCCATACCATCGCTGATGGCGTCTTCGAGCGCCTGAATGATCACCGGCGTGCGCGTGGTGTCGTTCACTCCCGGCGAGCCGAATATCTTGTAGTTCCCGAGATATGCTTTGGGCGCAACTCCGGTAATGGTGGCCGCGGGGCCGGTTACCTGCGCTCCCGCTGCAATCATCGCTACCGCCGTGCCATGGCCGCTGCGGTCACGCGGTGAGGTATCGTCCGGGCGCGAGTCGTGCGGATCGACAATTGCAAACGGCAGCATCGACACATAACTGCGCGCCACAATTACTTTATGGTTCGTGTATGCGGTGATACCTTTCGGAAATCCGGTGGGAATTTGGAGCGAGCTGTCCTTGAATGCCGGATGATTCTGATCGATGCCCGTATCCAGTACTCCGATTCTCACCCCGGCGCCCGCGTTCCCGGCGCCACCGAGCGTGTTCCATGCGGTCGGAACGTCCATCAAGTCAAGGGCCCGGTCGAGCTTCCGGTGCACAGGCGCCATATAGGTCACGCGCGTAACACCCGGGATGGATCTCAGTGCGGCGGCTTGATCCGCTGACGCCCGCACGAAAACCGCATTCACCAGGATTTGCGCTGATCCGGTGACTCGGATACTTCGGAGCGTCAACTCGTCCGAAAGCTGTTTTTGCGCCGCCTGGAGCCGCGCTGCATGATCGAGCGATGTCCCGCGGTGCAAATCCTTGCTGGACGACACCTGTTGGGCCAGCGGCGGGTCAGACAGAATCAAGGCGTAGTCATCGAGCCGTGTTTGCGCGCCGAGCGCAGTGCTCCCCAAGACGGCCAACGCCAGCCACAGCGCACGAATATACATGCTACGAGCTAGACGAAGCATGAAACCAAAACGTTGCGGAAAATCCCGGCCGAGCCGCGACGCTCACGCCGAGCCGGGACCGGTGAGCGAGCCGTGCCCCGCATTTTGCAGCAGGCCTTTGGCGCCAGTCTGACCGTCGCCCAAACTCCCTACGATATTTCGGTTGAAGGCGCCGGATACGGCACCAGAGGCGTCGCGCGCCGCACTGGTTTGCGAGGCTTATCCTTAGCATCTGCCAGGATCAGCTTTTTTACCTGTTCGGAGATCTGTTGTGGAGCGCACTGGCCGTCAATGCGGTGGTAATGAGGACCACTGTAGTAACGGAGTAGAGGCCCGCACAAATTCTGGTAACCTTCCAGCCGCTGCCGCACCACTTCCTCGGAGTCATCATTGCGCTGGAAAAGCTTGTGCCCGTCGTGGTCGCATATTCCGCCCTTAACGGGAGGCCGGTAAAGAAGATTGTAGACGCGGTCGCATGAGGAGCACTGCCGCCGCGATGACAGCCGCGACACCAGCACCGCGATCGGCACATCTAGATGAATCACCGTGGGATGAGGAAGGCCGCTGCGTTTGAGAAAGCCATCCAGGAAGATCGCCTGGGGCACCGTGCGCGGGTATCCGTCGAGAATGAATCCTTGCCGGCAGTCCCGCTTGCTCAGCCGCTTGACTACCAGCGCATTGACTAATTCATCGTCTACCAGGCCGCCGCTCGCAAGAACAGTGCGTGCAGTCAGTCCCAGCTCAGTTTCCGCGCGGCACTCTGCGCGTAGCATATCGCCGGTGGAGATGGCTGGAATTTTACGGCGCTCGGAAATAAATCGGGACTGGGTCCCCTTACCGGAGCCCGGCGCGCCAAACAGCAGTACGACCAAGCATCCTCCCATTTGGAAAAAATCGGGTTGTCATCTTTCCCGGGAATACCCTGCAGAACTTCCATGGCCCGTTGTGCAGGCCAGCTTCAGGCTATCCGATCTTCGGTCTTGGGTCAAGGGTATCAGGCATTTACCCGGGGGAGCAGTGTTAGCGTTTCTACTGATCGTGCGGGACGAGACAGTTGGAGTAGCATTCCTGCCTGTGGTGGATGGGCCTCATGGTCGAAGATCCCGCCTTACCCGGAACCCATTTGTATCCGGGCTTTAGCCTGTCTGCTGAATCCGCACCTGTGTGGTGGCATAGGCCCTTCGGCCTGTCTGGTGAGTCCGCATTTTCCGCAGGGGGACAGCTGTTAGCGCACTTGGCAACTTCGCTGCGGCCCTACTTTTCGGGCGCCGTCGCGTAGTAGCCTTTGCGCGCCTGAACTTTCAGGTTGTGATCGCGCGTACGTAGATTGATGCGGCGGAAACCGCCGTCGCGTTCTTCGTGGGCCGGCGTGTAGGTAATGGCGTACTGGCTGCGCATTTCGTCCTGCAACTCGCGGAACACATCCGGCAGTGGGTGCTTCTTGCTCACGTGAAAGACGCGCCCGCCGGTATCTTCCGCCATTCTCTTGAGCGCCGAGTCGCTGACGCCGCCGAAATACCCATGGCCATAATAGGCGCTGGGGTCGACATAGTAGATTCCGTAGACCACCGCATCGGCTTTTTGCGCGGCCTTGACTGCCTCTTCGATCTTCAGCCGGCTGCCCTGATCGATGCCGTCCGTGATCAGCACCACCACCTTGCGCCCCACCTCGTGCATCAGCCGGTCACTGGCGGCGAGATAAACAGCATCGTATAGAACTGTGCCCCGCGGCTGGCTAATGGTCGGCACAGGGCCCGGCATGGGACCCGAGACCCCCGAATTTACCTTCAGGTGCTCGAGACCGGCTTGCAGCAGGTGCGGCGAACTGGTGAAGTCCTGCAACAGCTCGGCATCTTCGCCAAAGCTGATGAGAAAAGCCATGTCTTTTTTGCGCAGAACCTGAGAGAAGAACTGATACGCCGCATCCCGCTCAATGTCGATCAGGTTGGCCTGGCTTGCGCTCACGTCCACCAGCAGGCCGATGGTCAGCGGCAGATCGCTTTCACGCGCGAAATACTTGATCTGCTGCGGCTGGCCGTCTTCGCTCAAAGTGAAATCGTCCTTGGAAAGATTGGCGATTAATGCGCCATGCTTATCGCGCACCGACGCTAGGATATTCACCAGGTTCACTTCCACCTGGATAGTGGGCGTAATGTCATCGGCGGTCTTTTGCTGTTGAGGCCTGGCCGTCGGCAGAAGCATGACGAGCGCCAGCGAAAATGCCAGGGGGCGTGATAAGAGGGTGGACATACCGATAAAATGGGTGACGTATCTCGTCTCACGATTGTTTCAAATGGAAGCCGCCATCCGCCACCTCAAGACGCGCGATCCCCGATTAAGGGTACTCATCGAGCGCGTAGGACCTTATTCCATCGAGTTCCGGGAACCGACGTTCGCTACTCTTGTCCGCTCCATTGTTTTCCAGCAGTTGAGCGGTAAGGTAGCGCGCGTGATCTACGGGCGTCTGGAGAGCGCCACGCCGGACGGAGCCCTGACACCCAAGGGCGTCCTGAGATTACGCCCCGAGCGCATGCGCCGCCTGGGTCTTTCCCGCCAGAAGATCGCCTATATTCGCGACCTGGCGCGCCAAACGGTGAAAGGCAAAATTGTTTTCGAGGGACTGGGCGCGCTCGAAGACCAGCAGGTCATCGAGCTACTGACTGCGGTGAAGGGCATCGGCATCTGGACCGCCCACATGTTTTTGATCTTCGCTCTGCGGCGGCACAACGTTTTGCCCTCAGGCGATCTGGGTATCCGTTCCGCCATTCGAAAAATCTACGGCCTGCCGGAGTTGCCCAAGCCGCGCGAAGTCGAAGAACTGGCTTTAAGCTGGCACCCCTACTGCACCGTGGCCTCCTGGTATCTGTGGCGCAGCCTGGACGGCCAGGCGGGAATCTGAAAACAGGAGTCAGAAGCGGACCGGCGTCGAGGACCCGCGTCATATCCGGGCTTTCGCCGGTCGCGTCCATTTCTGAGACCGTCTACTTTTAGCCGGTGAAATGGGTCTTCAGCAGGTGGCCTTATCAAATATCCCTGATCAGGTTCTATATGTACTTTAAATCATATGGACTATATGTCATATTGTAAAAAGTGGCTGGATTGTTGCGATCGGCGACGCGTTTGAGCCGAAATTCTTCGCGCTGCAGGAAGCCGTGCGGACGGAGATTCTGGCGTTGGCACTCTTTCCCCCCAATTCGGGCCCCAATTGGAGCGGCCCCGCGTCGATACGCTGAACGGCTCGCGCCACGCAAATATGAAGGAGCTGCGGTTCAGCGGCGGCCGATGGTGAATGGAGAGTGGCCTTTGCTTTCGACCCCCAAGCGCAAGGCCATCTTCTTGGTTGCAGGAGATAAATCGGGTCAGCGAAAAGCGGTTCTACCGCGAGCTGATCCGCAAGGCTGATGACCGTTTCGACGCTCATCTGGCTCGGCTTAAGGAGGAAAGGAAATAGTCATGCCTACGAACGTGGATGGCATCGTCAGGAAGCTGAGCCCCGCCCAACGCAAGAAGGTCCAGGCCCGAGCCGCCCAACTGATTGCCGAGGAAATGACTTTGCGGGAACTCCGGCACGCGCGCAAGCTCACGCAAGTCCGGATCGCCAAGGCTCTCGGTATCACCCAGGACAGCGTTTCGCGCCTCGAAAAGCGCAGCGATCTTTTGCTCTCTACGCTGCGGAAGACCGTCGAGGCCATGGGCGGAAACCTGTCCCTTGTTGCTGAATTCCCCGACCGTGCGCCGGTCGTAGTCTCCGGGATTGTCGGCGGCGAGCCTCATAAGCCGACAGGTCGAAAACGTGCGCCAGCCTAGCGAGGTGATCAGGGGTCAGCCACTCACAAACCAACTCACAAACCGGTTCCCCTTGACGACATATCGCAGCGGCCAGTCGGCGCACTTGGTAATGCCGATGCGCGGCGTCACTTCGATTTCAAATTGCCGCTGGTGTTTCCAGTTCCGCACCACAAGATTGCCGCTTGTCATGTCGGCGCCATTTTGCGCCCGCGTGATAGACAAGGCTCGCGTCAGCTTGCCCGGTCCGGACGCCAGGTCCTCGATCCGCCGCGCCGCCGGCCGCCGCTTCTGCATGACATCGATTCCAGTCAACGGCTCGATGGCCCGGATCAGCACGCATCCCGGCTTGTCTTTCGGTTCCGTCACTAAATTCAGACATTCGTACATTCCGTAAATAAAGTAAACGTAGGCGTGGCCGGGCGGACCGAAAATGACGCGCGTTCGGTCGGTAACGCCACGGGCCGAGTGAGCAGCCAGATCGTCGCCTCCCAGGTAAGCTTCCGTATCAACGATCATTCCCGAGGCCGGTCCATTCACCAGAATCTTGCCCAGCAAATCCCGCGCTACGTCCGCGGTCCGCCGGCTATAGAAAGATCGCGGCACTATGCGGCTCTCTCTTGCGAGCTCGCGCGTGTCCATAGCAAAATGATCATCGCGGATCGTCATGCGCTTGTTCACTGGAATCGAAATCTCTCCCGATGTGATGACCAACCTACAGGGGCTGCTCGAGCGGCTTCGGCCGACCGCCGAGATCAACTGGAGCCCCCCACAGAACCTTCATATCACGACCAAGTTCATTGGCGAGTGGCCCGAAGAGCGGCTTCCCGAACTCAAAGCAGCGCTCGACAGTTTGTCCGCGCGCGAACCGCTTTCAATCGCTATCGAAAAGGTCGGGTTCTTCCCTAATCCGCACTCGCCTCGCGTCTTCTGGACCGGAGTTCACGCCGGTAGCGGACTCGTCGACCTGGCCCGCGAAACTGACAAGATCTTGGCCGCGCTGGGAGTAGCCAGAGAAACGCGCGCTTATTCTCCGCACCTCACGCTCGCGCGCATCAAAACACCCAAGCAGCTGCCGGCGCTCCTGCAAGCCGTCGCGAGTTTGCCATCGCTCGAATTCGGAACTTTCACCGCGGAGCGCTTTTATCTCTATCACAGCCGAACCGCGCCTACGGGTTCCGTGTACACTAAACTTTCGGAGTTTTCGTTTTCGAAATAAGGGCCGCGGGCTGTAGCGCAGTTCCGCGCTACCCACGATGCCGGGCTCAATACTTCCTGCCATCCTCGCGCTTGTCGCCGCGTACCTCGTCGGCGGGATTCCTTTCGGATATCTCGTCGTCAAATGGACCACCGGAGCGGATGTGCGCACCTCCGGTAGCGGCAACATCGGCGCAACCAACGTCCTGCGCACGACGGGACGAGCGGCCGGCTTCGTCACGCTGCTGCTCGATATCGCCAAAGGATTTTTCTCGGTCTGGCTCGCCTCGACTCTGACCGCCGGCAACATTCACTGGATGAGCGCTGCTGCGCTGGCAGTGATGGCCGGACATGGGTTCCCGATTTTCCTGCACTTCAAGGGCGGAAAGGCCGTGGCGAGTTTCGTGGGCGCGTTTCTCTATCTCACGCCTATCCCTCTGCTGGCGGTCATTGCAGTCTTCCTGGCCGCCGTCATCTATACGCGCCACGTTTCGCTCGGCTCGGTGCTGGCGGCCGGCACATTCCCGCTGGCAGTCTGGCTGTTGATGCAACCGCCGCTTTCCGTCGTAGGCGCCTCCATCGTGAGCGCCGCCTTCATCGTTTACCGGCATCGCGCAAACATCGCTCGCATCCGCGCCGGCACGGAGCACCTGCTATCGCTCGGTGGGCGCAAGCACCGAGAATCCACTCAATCGGATTGGAGAACACGGCGGCCTTGAAAAATCTAGCCATCATGGGCGGGGGTTCCTGGGGCACGGCGCTGAGTGTGGTGCTCGCGCCCAGATTCGAGCGCGTTCGGCTCTGGGTTTACGAACAAGATCTGGTCGAGCGCATGCGCGCCACCCGCCAGAACGATGTTTACATGCCCGGCGTTTCGCTTCCCGCAAACGTCGACGTTTCGAGCAACATTGCAGAATGCCTGGATCACGCCAATATCGTCCTGGGCGTGATGCCTTCCCACGTGGCGCGCTCGATGTACAAACAGATGGCGGCCCATCTGACCAATTCCACCGCGATCGTCAGCGCCACTAAGGGTCTCGAAAACGGGACTCTGATGCGCATGTCTGAGGTCATTCGCGCTGTGTTTGGCCCGAAGTTCGATGCACGCATCGCCGTGATCTCGGGACCCACTTTCGCGCGAGAGGTAGCCCGCGGTGACCCTACGGCTCTGGTGGCGGCGTCCACCGACCCACAACTCGCCCAAACCGTCCAAAGTGCATTCGCGGGTCCGACTTTCCGGCTCTATACCAGCCCGGATCCCGCGGGCGTTGAAATCGGGGGAGCGGTAAAGAACGTAGTGGCGATCGGTGCGGGGGTATGCCACGGGGTGGGCCTAGGTCATAACGCGCTAGCGGCGCTGATTACACGGGGATTAGCCGAAATCAGTCGCTTGGCGCTGGCGATGGGCGGGCATCCGAAAACGCTCGCGGGTTTGGCTGGGCTGGGCGACCTGGTCTTGACTTGCACCGGCGATTTGAGCCGTAATCGCATGGTAGGAGTGGAGTTAGCGAAAGGCCGCAAACTCGACGAGATCGTAAACTCGATGAAAATGGTGGCTGAAGGCATCAAAACCACCTCCGCAACTGTCGATTTGGCTCGCCAGCACGGCGTCGAGATGCCGATTGCGCAGCAAATGCACGCCATGCTGCACCAGGGCCGTCCACCCAGGGAGGCTATCAGGCAGCTGATGGAACGAGCCCTAAAAGGCGAGTAACACCGGTTTAGACATCAATACTGTTCACTTAAAACATTTTCGTGGTATTCTGTTCTAGGGCGAATGCCTCCCCAAGGAGGTCAGCTCATGAACGTTACCGCCGTGGAATCAACCACTCTGGCGATGGTCGCCTACGACGACGCCCGGGAACTGCTGCAACTGGAGTTTCGTAGTCGGGTGATCTATCAGTACTTCTGTGTTCCCACGAGGGTGCACGCAGATCTGCTGCGCGCGCCATCCAAGGGTAGTTACTTCAATCGGGTCATTCGTGGGCGCTTCCCCTATGGTCTGGCCTCGAAGGTCCAAGCAGGCGTAGCCGGCGAGGCGCTCCGGTCGGAGTGTTCACGATAGGAGGCCGCAGATGGCACGTACTGTGGCATCGTTACCCGCTGGCAGCCGCGTCACCGATTACATCAGTTTGGGTGTCCTCGCCAAGACCTTTCCGCTGGACAAGGTGATGGCGGTGGTTGCCGCTGCCGGGAAGACCAACCAACGGCAACGGGATTTGCCGGCTCACGTAGTCGTGTATTACGTCATCGCATTGACCCTGTACATGCAGGTCTCGTATCGAGAAGTGCTGCGTTGCGACCCTGTACATGCAGGTCTCGTATCGAGAAGTGCTGCGTTGC
>QHXW01000333.1 GCA_003223115.1 Acidobacteriota bacterium | reverse complement strand
GACTCTGGTTCCTGAGGAAGCGCGTCTGAGATCCCGAGCTCGAACGAACGAGCGAAGACTTGACCGGAGGCCCGAGGAAGCACTGCCTCGATGCCAATTTCCTCGAGAAAATGGCTCACCTGCTGCATCTCATGGCAGCGCCGCTGCGCGCTACGGGCATGAGAGCGGATCCATGTTTGAAGGGTGCCTTCAACGTCTCCCGTGCATAGAGTGGTTCGAATCTCCTCCCAAATTTCATCCAATAATCCCGCGCGCCGCGCTGCCACAAGCGTCTCAACCAGCACCGCTTCGATCCCCTTAGAGAAGATGCTGCGCAGCATTTTGAAGGCGGATGCACGGCCGATCTCGGGCGAGTAGAAACGCGCGGCGAGGCCATACTGTTGGAAGACCAAGGCCGCACTGTCGCCGGCTGGCCCACCCAGGAGGATGATCGGTGAAGTCAATGAGTTCACCGCACCCAGAATGACTCCCTCCACGAACTCGGCGCCACTACTTGTGACGATAACTCCAATCATCCGCTTTACCGCGGGAGAAGTCGAAGTCAAATCGACAAAGACCTGATGTCCATGCAACGAGCGGCTGACACAATCAGCAATCTCGCGGCAGGATTGCGGAGTTACGACCGAAAGAACGTAGTCGCTCGCCTCAAGCACTTCGGCCAAACTACATGCCTTGCTCCCGTCATCCTTTATCTTCTTCTGCATTGAAGAAGCTGCCTCCGGGCGGTCGAGAAGGCAATCGTACGACAGCACGCGCGCCCCGTGATTGCGTAGGAGCCGAGAGAAGATTGATCCCACGACTCCGTGACCTACTATTCCAAAACCGTGCGGCATCAGCCTTCCTTTGCTGTCTCTGATTTCCCGAAGTCCTCTTGAAGAGAGAACATCTCTTCGAGTGTTGCAAGGCGGTCTCCAACCGTGTGGACTCCGTGGGCGGCTCGGATCTCCGCCAGCACGTCGCGAACAGCCTTTACGGCCGCACGCACGGAATGATTGCCGTAAATGACCATGGCGACCTTGCCCAATTGTTCGATCACCGGCTCGATGAGGTCCGGATAGTTTGTGGGAACGATCACGAAGCGCGCTCTTCCAGTCCAGGCGCGCAAGCACTGCACAACCTCGGAAGCTGACTTACTCTTGGAATGCAGCAGGATGCAGTCGGCTCCCGCTTCTTCATAGGCGTGTGCGCGCCGCAACGCTTCCTCCCGGCCGAGGCCGGCGATTAGCGCCTCCGTTCGTGCGATGATGACGAAATCTTCGCTCTGGCGCGCGGATACCGCGGACTTGATCTTCCTAGTAAACTCCTCAATGGGCAGTAAACCGTGGGATGCTCCCGGACGCAGGCTCGACTGTTTGGGAAACACTTTGTCTTCGATGCATAAGGCAGCGAGCCCGGCTTCCTCAATTCGTTTCGTTGCGTAGGCGGCGTTGTGTTCATCGCCATATCCCGTATCGGCATCGAACACCACGGGCAGGCGTACTGCCTGGTTCATAGCTCGAGCCGCGTCGAGGAATTGCGTCATCGAAAGAATACTCGAATCCGGTACACAGTTTGCGGCTGAGATGCAGAAACTGCTGGCCCACACGAAATCGAACTGAGCTTTCTCGATCAACCGGGCATCGAGAGCGTCACGCGCACCTACGCCTGCCAACAGTCTGTTGGTCCCGAGAAGAGATCGTAAGTGGCTTGCCTTTGTTGGTGTCATAGATAAGAGCGCTCCATCCCTCGATATTTCTGAGTCAAGTAGCGTCGGGCATCAGAGTACGCGCGCCGGTGGTTTAGAAAGTGGCAGCGGTTCCCCAATTCGTGCCGGCATACCAATCATAGGATTGCGCCGTGATTGAGATAAAGGATATGCGCGGTATTCTGCCGAGATTTACAGTGCGAGGGTTATGCCCAACATAAGTGGATATCGCAATTGCGGCCGCCGGCTTGCCCGTAAACGGCATCATGCCAGATGATAAGACTGTGGCGGATCACCGGAAGGAAAGGGTGTCGGCGATCGTAGGAGAAAGCCCGTTTCTAACGTTCACGAATGTGCGCATCTTCGAATCAGTCGTTCGCCACGAGAGCTTTTCGCGTGCGGCCGAGGAGTTGCACGTCAGCCAGCCCTACGTATCCGCACAAATCGCTGGCCTCGAAACGAAGCTCGGCATCGAACTGTTCCGGCGCGTAGGGAGGAGGGCGTACGTGACGGAAGCGGGCCGTTTGCTTCGCAATCATGCGGTTCGCATCTTGAATGAGCTGGCGGATGCCGAACGCGCTCTGGTCGAAGTGCGAGGAGTTGTCGCTGGCCCTCTTTCGATAGCAGCTACCTCCACGCCAGCCAGTTACCTGATTCCACGGTGTTTGGAAAAATTCCTGGGGGATCATCCGCACGTTTCCGTGAGCCTGAAAATATTCGGTTCACCCGACGTCGAGTTGGCCGTAATCGAAGGACGCAGCGACCTGGGTGTCATGGTATCAGGGCCAGTCGCGACTGGCTTCATCGTGGATGATCTGGGCACCGATCAGTTAGTAGTGGTCGTTGGCTGCAAGCACCCTTTTGCCGGCAACGCGGAGATCAGCGTCGATGAATTGGTTGAGCAAACATTCATCAGCCGGGAACCAACGTCTGGTACACGCCGGTTTATCGAAGCGCGTCTCCGGGAAATTGGGCGAATGCTGCATTACGGGCCGGAATTGAATAGCAATGAGGCGATCAAGGCCCTGGTGGCCTGCAACATTGGTATCTCGATTCTTTCGGAGCACGCTGTTTGGCCAGAACTACAGATAGGGCGCCTGTTCGCCGTGAGAATACACGGTGTACCTTTGGTGCGCAGCTTGAGTCTGATCTCCTGTGCCGAATCCAAGCTGAGTCCCGCCGCGCGAGCGATGCGGGCCGTGTTCATTGCGGAAACCACGGTGTGTCCGCACGCAGTCTGAGGCGTGTCCTTGCGTGGCGCGGGTTATAAGCGCCATAACTGGCTAAGGACAATTTTTACCTTCGGGCGCATCGTTAACGATTCCTAAACACAATACTGCTACACTTTTCCTGTTCTAAAACACGCTGGGTGTGCACTTTGCTCAGGGGGCCGTGGGGGAAGTATGGTAGCAAAGAGTGAAAGACTGCCCGCGAAATGCTTGCAGGAGTTCGAGTCCCGTGGCTCTCCCCGTGACATTTTATGACTCAATTCGAGTTATGACTCAATTCTGGCCCTTGACACCCTTGACAATACATACATATGCTGCAAAGTACGATCCGCGGCACAAGAGGTACTCGCATGTCCAAAGTCCGCACGTTATTGTATTGTATTCCCCTTCTCTATTCATCCACGCTGCATGCGCAGACGGATCGGTCGGCCCTCAACGGAACGGTAACTGATCCGTCCGGAGCCATCATTCAGGGTGTGGTCGTCACAGCGATTTCGGAGGCGACCGGACTGCGCCGTGAAACGACGACAAGCGGTGCGGGCAACTATGAAATACCCGCACTGCTGGTGGGCAGGTACCAGCTCAAATTTACGAATGCGGGGTTCAAGCCTCTCGTAATGGATGGGATTGAGCTCACTGTCGGCCAGGCTCGAACCGTCGACGCCCGCTTGCAGCTCGGCAGTCTGAACGATGTCGTTATCGAAGTGAAGGCTTCCGCGGAACTCCTGAACCAGAATTCGGCTGAGGTGGGCGGCGTCATCGAAGCGACCCAGATTAACGAGATCCCCCTCAGCGGGCGGAACTGGGCCACGCTGATGACCCTCGCGCCCGGCGCGATCAATTACGGCGGCGGCAGCCAGCGCGACATCCGATTCAACGGCCACTCGCTCGACGACAACAATTTCACGTTTGACGGCATCGACACCACCGGTATCCAGGAGCAGACGCAGAAAGCCGAGCCGCGGCTCACCATCTCGCTGGATTCGATCCAGGAGTTCCGTGTCAGCTCCGCGGTCTACACCGCCGAGAGCGGCGCGGCCGCCGGCGTGCAAGTTAACGTCGTATCCAAGACCGGATCGAACACCTTCCACGGCGAGACCTTCGAGTACCTGCGCAATCAAATCTTCGACACGCGCTCGCCCTTTGACGACTCGAACATCCCTCCTTTCCGCCTGAATCAGTTTGGCACGTCGTTTGGCGGACCGATCATCAAGAATAAGTTCTTCTTCTTCGCGAACTATGAGGGACTGCGGCAGACGCTGGGCCAAACGTACATCAATGCCGTTCCGGACGCCCCGTTCCGCGCTCAAGTGGTACAGACGTCCCCGGCGCTCGAGCCGATCATGAATGCATTCCCGGCTGGCCAGATTTCTAACGGCGACGGCGTCTCCGCCCAGCTCAGGGTCCAGAAAAGTAACAAGACGCGCGAGGATTCCGGGATGATACGGCTGGATTCCCACTTCTCGGATACATCGACGGCTTATCTTCGCTACAGCATCGACAACGCCCTGGTGGACAATCCCCAGGATGCAATCGGCACGCGCAACGTCATTCCGGCAATCCCGCAGAATGTGGTCCTAGCCTGGCAGAAGATCTTCTCGCCCACCCTGATCAATGAGGCGAAATTCGGCCTGAACCGCTCGGACTACCACAACTGGACTTACGGGACCTCGCCGATCAGTGCGAGTTTCGCCGGCTTCGATGGTGTGAGCGACAACACACTCGATACGGAAGTCGGGACGAGCTTCTCCTACATTGACAACCTGACCAAGATCAACGGGCGGCATACCTTTAAGGCGGGCATCGACATCCGTCGCATCCGTCTGAACAATTCAGGCAACACGATTCAGGATCAGTCAATCGACTTCGCCACCAACACCGATCTCATCAACAACCATTCAGACCAGGTCACGTACCTGGCCGCCGAAGGCGTCCGTGGCGGCCGCCGCACCTTCTACATGGGCTATGCGCAGGACGAGTTCAAGGTGACGCCCAATGTGACGCTCAATCTAGGCCTGCGCTACGAGACCTACAGCGTCTATCACGAAGTGCTAAACCGCGCCGCGGTGGTGGACATTGTGGGCTGCGGCGGCTTCTGCCCCAAGGGCACGCCGTTCTACGATCCGAATCTACACGACTTCGGGCCGCGTCTCGGCCTGGCCTGGTCGCACAAATTCTTCGGCGACAAGACGACCGTCGTCCGCTCCGGCTTCGGCATGTATTACGGCGCCAACCAGAACGACGATTTCAGCGATGCGATGGAGAGTTCCGTGCCCCGTTACACCATCACCGACGCGGATGTCCCGAACCTCTCCTATCCCATCACTCCATTCCTTGTGCCGCAATACCAGTTCTACTCGCCCAAAGCCATCGACCGTCATCGAAAGGACGGCTACTACGAGAACTGGGACTTCAACATCCAACAGGAGCTGCCGTTCAATTTCACGGGCCAGGTCGGCTATGTGGGCAGCGAAGGGCATCATCTCTTCGACCGGGAGCAGGTCAACCTGATGAACCCGGCAACGGGACTGCGTCCATTACCGCAGTTTGCTTCATTCGGACTGAAGTCGAATCATGGCAATAACAACTTCAATGCGCTTCAGGTCTCTTTGCAGCGCCGCTTTACGGGCGGCTGGCTGTTGCAGACCCAGTACATGTGGTCTCACGCCATCGCCGACGCCTCAGGCGGAGCGGGCGAGAGTTTCGGCTACCAGAATCAAGCCTGCCGCGCCTGCGATCGCAGTAACTCTGGTTTCGACGTTCGCCATACGATGATCACGAACTCGGTTTACCAGCTTCCCTTCGGGAAAGGCGCCAGGTACCTGAATCATGGCGGTGTGGCCGACCAGGTATTCGGTGGATGGGAACTGTCTGGCGTGTTTACCGCGAGGACGGGCCTCCCGGTCGATATCCAGATGAAGCCCCAGACCAGGCCTCCCGACGGCTACACGAGGGGCCAGCGCCCGGACCTAGTACCTAGTCAATCGATTTACGCTGCTCATAAGACGATCGACAACTGGTTCAATCCGGACGCCTTCGCGTTTCCGGCGCCCGGCCTGCACGGCAACCTGGGCCGCAACGTCGCATTTGGTCCTGGCTACTACGAGATCGACACGGCGCTTCAGAAAGAGTTCTCGGTGACGGAGCGGCTCAGGCTCAAGTTTCGCGTCGAAGCGTTCAACCTCTTCAACCACCCGGCCTACGACGTTCCCTCAAACGTCTGGACCGAGACAGGAAAATTCGGGCAGATCACCAGCATCCTCAACGGTGGTGCGGTGGGTACTGGCACGCCGCGGCGCATACAGTTCGTGCTGCGCATCGTATATTAAGCAACTCGTAAGGCGGCGGGCGGCCGCTCCCGCGGCGTTTCATTGAGGGCCGGCATAGCCCCGCGGGAGTGCGCCGCGCTGTACCATTAGAGACGTATCGGCTTCCAACTAACCTGCTTTTCGCTCGACGGTATCGGAAACCAGAGGAAATTTTGAAACGTACACTTGCAGTCTTCCTTGCGGTGCTCATTGTCCCGGCCGCTATTATCGCGGCGGAAAAGCCAAAACTGGTAGTGGCCATCGCCGTCGATCAGTTCCGCTACGATTATCTGCTGCGCTTCCGGGCGGAGTACAAGCAGGGCCTGGACCGGCTGCTCACGCGGGGCGCGGTGTTCACGAACGCGTACTACCAGCACTTTCCGACGGTCACGGCGATCGGCCACAGCACGTTTCTGAGCGGGGCCACGCCGTCGATCAGCGGCATCGTGGGCAACGATTGGTTCGAACGTGAAACGGGCAAATCAGTCACGAGCGTTTCCGATGACGCGGTGAAGATTCTGGGTGGCGCGGGCGCGGGCGAGGGCGGCGCCTCGCCTCGCCGGCTGCTGGTGAGCACGGTGGGCGACGAGCTCAAGATCTCGGATTCCGGCCGCTCGCGCGCTATCGGCATCTCCATGAAGGACCGCAGCGCCATCCTGCCTTCGGGCCACATGGCCGACGCGGCGTTCTGGTTCGATCACAAGACGGGCAGCTTCATCAGCAGCACGTATTACTTCAGCGAACTGCCCGCATGGACCAGCGCGTTTAACGCCGAGCATCCCGCCGATCACTACAAAGGCTCCAAATGGATGAGCGGGCGCTTCGACCAAGCGGGTGAGAATCTGTACAACGCGGTATACAACAGCCCCTTCGGCAACGAGCTGGTGGAGGCGTTCGCCGAGCGCGCCGTGGAAGCGGAGAAACTGGGCCAGCGCGGCGTGACGGATCTGCTGACCATCAGCTTTTCGTCCAACGATTCCGTGGGCCATGCGCTGGGGCCGGATTCGCCGGAGGTGCACGACATTTCGGTGCGCACCGACCAGGTTCTAGGCACGCTGTTTCAGTTTCTCGACGCGAAAGTGGGGATGGAGAACGTGCTGGTGGTGCTGACGGCGGACCACGGCGTTTCGCCGGTTCCGGAAGTGAACCAGGCACGCAAGATGCCCGGCGGGCGCATGCCACCGCGCATTGTGCGCGATACGGTGCAGGCTGTGCTCGTCAAAAAGTATGGCGAGGGCAACTGGATCTCGAGCCCATCGGAGCATTCGCTGTATTTGAACTTGGAGCTCATACGCGAGAAGAAGCTGGACCGTGCGGAGGTGAATCAGGCGGCCGCGGAAGCCGCGATGGGCATCTCCCACGTCGCCCGCGTTTACACTCGCGAGCAACTGATGAAGGGCGCCGTGCTGGAGGATCAGATCAGCCGGCGCATGATGAACGGATTCTACGAGCGCCGCGGCGCCGATGTGTACCTATTGCTGGAGCCGTACTGGATGTTTTCCGCGGACGGCACCACGCACGGCACGACCTACAGTTATGACGCGCACGTGCCGGTGATTTTCATGGGCCCGGGGATAAAGGCCGGACCGTTCGACGAGACGATCGCGGTGAACGATATTGCGCCGACGCTGGCGACGCTCCTAGGTATCGAGACGCCGAGCGGTTCGGTGGGACGAGTGCTAGGCGAGATATTTGACCGAAAAAATGGGAACCACAAACGCGCTGAGTGAATGTCCCGTCGGCTTCGATTACAATCTTTCTTGAACGTCGATGGATTCATTTGGGTACCGGTGCGAACCGCATTGCTTGCGGTTCTATTGATCCAGGTCGCCGCAGCCGGCGCTGAGCAATCCGAAAAATCCACGGCAGACCAAGCAATCCCCACAAACGCCGATCAGACCGGGCACCTGACCCAAATCGCGGACCCGACCGCCGCTCACGCCGCTAAGCCCGACCGCCGCACGGAACTGAATCTGCTCGGCCAGACCGATACCGGATCCGGCGAAGGCCAACGGAATGAAAACGTCCAGTTCAACCTCATCGAGAACAACGCGCTCAAAGATCTGTTGCTTCGCATGGGGACGACGGCCACGATTGTTCCGGAATTCCGTCCGGACCGGAATTACTACGGCGCCGAGTTTGGTGATCGTGTCCCCGCCCAGATCCACGTGGCAGCGCCCCCTGTGTCCAGCCTGCACGGATCCATCTACGAGGCACACAACAACAGCGTCTTCGGAGCGCGATCTTTTTTCCAGGTTGGGGACGTGCAGCCAGCGCACACCAACGATTACGGCTTTTCATTCGGCACACCTCTCTGGCGCGGCGCAACATTCTCGGTCGACGGCAGCCAGCAAAAGATTCGCGGAAGCGTCAATGGGAACGTGCTAGTGCCGACGCTCTCAGAGCGCGTTCCACTCGCAACCGACCCGGCCACGCGCCGCATCGTCGAGCGCTTCCTCGCCGCCTACCCCGTCGCTCTTCCGAACCGCACCGATATCAACGAGCGCATGCTCAACACGAACTCGCCGCAAACCATTAACACCAACAACGCGGCAGGCCGTTTGGACCAGCGCTTGAACCCGCGCGACCGGCTCTCATCTTCCTATCTGTTCACATCGCAGATGGTGGACGCGTTCGAGCTGATCGCCGGTCAGAATCCGGACACCACGACGAGGGCTCACACGGCGCGGCTCACTTGGAATCGAAGCTGGAGCGCAGCCACGGTGACGGACTTTTCGGCTGGTTTCGATCGCCTGCACTCGCTCATCGTGCCCGAATCCAACGCCGTCGGGCCTTCGGTTTCGTTCGGCGCGGTGCTCGATCCACTTGGGCCTGGCTCGGACATTCCCATCGATCGCGTGCAGAACCGTTTTCATTACGCCGGCCGCATACAGCAGGCTCGTGGCCGGCATACCTGGAGCGTCGGCGGCGAACTCGGGAGGCGGCAGATCAATGGCGATGAAACCAGCAGCCAGCGCGGCGTGATTTACTTCCGGAACGACTTCGGCAGAGATGCCATCACCAACTTTCGCATGGGCATCCCCAGCCGATTCTCGACCGGGATCGGCTATTCTCGCCGCGGGTTCCGTAACTGGGAATCGCAAGTCTTCGCCGGTGATGAGTGGCACGCCCGTCCGAATCTCACAATCAACTATGGCCTCCGCTATCAGCCGGTGACTGGGCCGGCCGAAATCAACCGCCTGACCAAGATCCCCTACGGCTGCGACTGCCATAACTTCGCTCCGCACTTCGGATTTGCTTATCGGCTGCCGGACGAGTGGGGCCTTCTGCGCGGCGCCTATGGTCTGCAGTACGGTGAGATTTTCCCCACCACGTTTCAGCAGCTTCGCTTCGATCCACCGCTGTTTCACAAGATGGAATTCCAGGCGCCCAGTCTCGTCAACCCGCTTGGCGGATTGACTGCCCCCGATCTCGGTCGCGGCACGCGGGTGACGTTGTTCGAGCTCGCGCCGAATTTATCGACGCCGTACTCGCATCAATACAACTTCAGTTGGGAGCCGCTTTCTTCTTACCGGTGGAAGCTGCAACTCGGATATGTCGGGAGCCGCAGTCACAAGATCCTGATGCTCTGGACAGAAAATCGCGCCGTGCCAGTGCCTGGAATCCCCCAAATCACAAAGACTATAGAGGAGCGGCGGCCGGACCCGCGCTATTACGAAGTTCGGCGGGTGCTGAACGGGGCGCACGCCTATTTCGACGCGGCTCGTATTTCACTCGTGACCCCGAACTGGCGAGGGCTCTCTATGGAAGCTGCGTATTGGTTCAGCAAAGCCATAGACACGGGCGCTAACTACACCAACGCGGCTATTAATGACGATGCTAAACAGGGCCGTGCGCAATCGCAGTTCTACGTGCTGCGGGATCTGAAGGGATTCAGTTCGTTCGACCAGAGGCATGCGTTTCTCATGCGCTTCACCTGGGCCACGCCCGCGTGGCGGCGAAGCCGGCGCTGGCTTGTGGGCGCGATCGGACGCTGGGAATTCGGCGCCATTACGCTGGTCAAAAGCGGAACGCCTTTCGACGTGCTAAGCGGCTCTGACGGACCTGGCTATGGCAACGTGGACGGGGCCATCGGCGACCGCCCGAATCTGCTCGATCCTGCGATTCTCGGCCGTACCATAGGCAATCCGGATACGGCAACGCAAATGCTCCCGCGCTCAGCCTTCGCTTTCATGCATCCGACGGATGCACGTGGCAATCTGGGTCACAATGTATTCCGCAAGGGCGGCATCCGGAATGTGAATGCATCGCTCGCGCGAACCTGGAAGGTGTCAGGGGAAAAGAGCCTGACGTTCCGTATCGAGTCGATTAACTTCTTCAACACGCCCCAATTCGCCGCACCGGGAAACGAACTGGCATCATCCAACTTCGGACAGATTACCAACACGTTGAACGACGGCCGGACGTTCCAGTTCTCGCTGCGCTTCAGATTCTGAGAAATACTAGCTAGGGAACAGGCGCCAGCGCGCTTCGCCGCGCACGGATGATCTGCTCTACCTCAGCCAGCGTCGGCATCGCTTCCGAACAGCTCAGGCGGCTAACTAACCACGACGGCTGCCGCGGCGTTGCCGTAGTGGAGGCACTCGACCACTGGCAGTTCCGTCAGCAGGCCGTAGAGAAAACCAGGCGAATCCGTCTCCGGCGCCGATGGTGGAAACGACGTCAACCGAGTAGGGGCTTCAAGAACACAGGGGCTCGTCTCCCGTCCAGACACGAGTGCCTTTGTCTCCGCTTCGAGACGAGCATGGGAACGCGTGCCCTGCGTACGCGTCATCGCTGCGGTGTTGAAACCTGGAATGCCCGACTTCGTACTTGACACCGGCGACCTGGTTGCTGATGGCGTGGACTCAGGCACAAATGGCCAGTATTCTTCGACATCGAACGCGATCTGCTGCGTAATATTTTATTTTAATATAATACGGCGTTTTTCCCGTCACTCGGCAACCACGAACGCAATAACCACCAGTGTTACGATTCCTTCAACGTGGTGACGCCTGACTATTCATTCGACTGGGGCAGGCCCATTTTGTCGTGCTGAACAGCGACATCAGCAACGCCGCCAAGAGTAATGCGGCGAGAGAGAGTTTCTGGAACGAGCAGGTACGGTAGCTTGAGGAAGACTTCGCCAAGAGCCAGAAGGCGGATTTGCGCTTCGTGGTAGCGCACTATCCGCCGATAACGGTGCCTCCTCGATCGCAGCAGCCGGTTGTTGTACGTGCGGCCTCGATCCTCTATGTTGAAGCTGTGGCCGCAACACGTCCACAAGGGTACTGACGCGGCAAACAATGTGTCTGCGCCACACGTTTCTCTATTCGTATCGCAGAGCGATGATGGGATCCACGGCGATCGCTCGCCGCGCGGGAATCCAGATGGCAACCTGCGATACAGCCGACAGGAGCAGCGAGACCATCACGAAGGTTGTGACGTCGGTCGAGCTCACACCATAAAGCAGGTTGGCGAGTAGGCGATTGAGTCCCGCTGCCGCGGCGACTCCGATGATTACGCCCGTCGCCGTGAGCGTCATCCCTTGCCGGACGATCATCCGCAGCACGTCGTCGCGCCTTGCGCCCAGGGCCATTCGTATGCCGATCTCGTGCGTGCGCCGGCTTACCGAGTATGAAATGACTCCGTACATTCCGACTGCCGCGAGTGCCAGCGCCAGCAGCGCGAACAACCCCAGGAGGCGCATCTGGAAGCGTTGCTGCGAGACGGATTGGGCGACCAGGGCATCCATGGCCGCAAATTCCACCGGGATGTTTTTGTCGATGCCGCGCAGCGCTTCACGCACGGCGGAGACGAGTGCGTTCGGATCACCCGCGGTGCGCACGATCAGGTTCGGATCGGCCAGCCGGCCGTTCAGGTGTTGCGCGAAGGGAACAAACACTTCGAGGGATGTGCCGCGCGTGAGCCCGAATTCCCGCACATCTCCCACTACACCCACCACGGCCATCCACTCAGGCTTCGCCTCCATACCCTGGAACTTGATGCGTTTTCCAATGGCATCTTCACCAGGCCAGAATCGTCGCGCCATCTTTTCATTGATGATCGCGACCTGCGGCACATTGCGGGAGTCCTGGCCGCTGAACCCACGGCCGCCGAGGAGCGGAATGCTCATGGCGCGAAAGTAATCGGGACTTACCACGCGATAGCTGGCATCTTGTGACGAGTTGACGCCGGTGGGAGGCCGGCCTTCGATATCGAAAACTCCGTTGGTGTCACGCTCGCTTTCGAGCGGCATCTGCGTGGTGGTGCCCACTGCCAGAACGCCGGGGATGGACCTCATCTTCTCCAGCATCCGCTCGTAGTAATTCAGTACAGGGCCGGGCTTGAGCTCTTCGTTGAGCGAGAAGAAGGGAAGCGAGAGCCGCGCCGTCAACACATGCTCGGCGCGAAATCCCGGATCCACCTGCAGGATGCGCAAGAAACTTTGGATCAACAGTCCCGCGGCCATCAGCAACACCAGTGACAAGGCAAGCTCGGAGATCACCAGGATGTTGCCCGTGCGTGTCTGACCCGTGGCCACGCGACCCGCGGACTCTTTGAGCGATTCATTCAGGCAGGTTCGCGAGATGCGCATCGCCGGGAGCAATCCGAACAGCAGCCCGGTAACGACCGAGATGCCGAGCGTGAACCACAGCACCGTTGAATCCGCGGAGATTTCAGAAGCGCGCGGAAGTGTGGCTGGAACGAAACTGGCCACGAGCGACGTCGACCAAAGAGCCAGCAGCAGACCTGCGGCGCCGCCTAGCGCGGCCAGCAGCACACTCTCGGTGAGCAACTGGCGCACCAGCCGAATACGTCCCGCGCCTATAGCGGCGCGGACGGCCATTTCCCTTGTTCGAGCCGCTGAACGTGCCAGCAGCAGGTTGGCCACGTTGGCGCAGGCAATCAGCAGCACAAAGCCGACCGAGCCCAGCAGGATAAGTAGGGCGGGCCTGACCTGACCCACGGTTTGATCGTGCAGCGAGACCACGCTTACTCCCATGCCCTTGGAATCCGGATACTGCTGCTCGAGCCGCCGCGCGATGGTGTCCATCTCAGCCTGTGCCTGCGCTATCGACACACCGGCCTTGAGGCGTCCGACTACGAAGAAGTTGTGCGCAGAACGGGCGCTGTCATCCGGAAACGTCTCACTCGGAATCCACAGCTCGGTTTCATCGGGAAACTTGAATCCGGGCGGCGCAACGCCGACCACGTGAATCGGGATGCCGCTCAAGCGCAGGTTCTTGCCGATCACGGTAGGCGCCGATCCGAACGCGCGCTGCCACAGGCCGTAACCGATCACGGCGGGAACATCGCGTCCGGTTTGATGCTCTTCAGGCAGGAAAGTGCGGCCCAGAACGGCACTCACTCCGAAGATCGCAAAGAAATCGCGCGAGACGGCCGTACCCGTGGTGCGCTCCGGCAAGTCGCCACCAGTCGCGGTGACCGGGCCGCCGGCATAAGCAGACATGTGTTCGAAGCTGTGGCTTTGTTCGCGCCAGTCGAGAAAATTCGGCAGCGAAACGCGGATTCCGCTCACGCCGCGGTTCGATTCCCACAGTTGCACCAGACGCGCCGGATCACGATGCGGCAGCGGCCGCAACAAGACGGCATTGACCACACTGAACAGGGCGGTGTTGGCGCCGATGCCCAGGGCCAGCGTCAGGACCGCAATCGAAGTGAATCCAGGATTCTTGCGCAGTACACGCAAACCGTATCGAAAATCTTGCAAGAGTGTCATATCAACAGTCCTTCAACGCCGAGGCGCCGAGAAAATCAGGTGACCACTATCCACTTCATTCATACCGCAACGCTACCAGGGGATCCACTTTGGTCGCGCGGCGCGCAGGAATGTGGCTGGCCAGCGCGGCTACCAGCATCAACAACACTGAAACCACGATATAGGTGACCGGCTGGCCGGGCCTTGTGCCATAGAGGACGCTGGTCAACACGCACGTTGCGGCGAGGGCAGCGGGAATTCCCAGCAGGACGCCGGCCAAGCATAACAGCAGACCATCGCCCGCCACGAGTTTTCTCACGTCGCGGCTGCCAGCGCCCAGTGCGATGCGGATGCCGATCTCACGTGTTCGCGCCGCAACCGACGAAGCCACCACGCCGTAAATCCCAAGGGCAGCGAGCAGAAGCGCGAGAGCGGCGAAAACTCCAAGCAGCACGGCGCTGAAGCGCGCTCGCGAGGTGGCATCGGCCAACTGCTGGTCCATGCTTTTCACGTTAAACACCGGCAGGTCTTTATCGAGCGCGTGTACTGCTCGGCGAATGGCGGGCGCGAGCGACAGAGGATCACCAGCGGTGCGCACCACGATATTTCCCGACTCGGGATACTGGCGAAAGCTGACGTAGACGTCGGACTGTGCGGGCTGATCGACGCCGTCATAGCGAACGTCGCCCACCACGCCGATCACTTTCGCATCCTGTTGACCCGTATCCCACACCGGCAGCAACACGTGCTGCCCGATGGGATTCTGCCCGGGCCAAAGCTTTCGCGCGGCATTTTCGTTGAGGACGAGCACCTTCGGCGCACCCGTTCGATCCCGATCCGTAAACCCGCGGCCGCTACGCAGGGGGATACGAAAAACGCGGAAGTAATCCGCATCGACGCTATGGACGCCGGCTACCTCGTTTCCTTGCCCGCCGCGTATTTCCATCACGGTCACGTCGGTCTGCCCGCGTGCGGGAAGCGTATTCGAGATACTCACCGCCTGCACGGGCCGGCACGGCACGCAGCGCATCCAGCAATTGCTCATCGAACTTTACGGCAGCGACGGGCGTATATTTCTGCGACGGCAGGTCGACATGCGCGGTGAGGATATGATCCGTTTCAGCGCCGATGCGCGTGGCGAGCAGGTGCGCGAAGCTCTCGAGCAGCAGGCCCGCGCCCGCGAGCAGAACCAGAGCCAGGGCCATTTCGCCAGCAATCAGAATGCTGCGGGAGTTGATCCGGCGCAGATTGCGCAATCCCTCCGACCAGCTGCTGGTGACATCTTTTAGCGCCTGGTTCAAATCCAGACGAGAGGCTTGAATCGACGGCAATAAACCGAACAGTACGCCCGTCAGAATCGAAACGAACAAGTTGAATCCAACCAACCAGATGTCGAGGTGAATCAACTCGGGCGTGATGGTGCGCGCGTAATGTGTCCAGAAACCGCCGGAGGCTTCCGGATGAAACGTGGTGAGCAGATCAGTGGCCTCGATGGCAAGCAAGAGGCCCGCGACACCGCCGAGCAGGCCCAGAATGATGCTCTCGGTGAGGGACTGGCGCATGAGCGCGCCACGGCCCGCGCCAATGGCGAGCCGCACCGCCACTTCTTTCTGACGCGATACTGCGCGGCCCATCAACAAATTGGCCATATTGACGCAGGCGATGAGCAATACGAATC
>QHXW01000332.1 GCA_003223115.1 Acidobacteriota bacterium | reverse complement strand
ACTTCAGCGGCAAGCGAAATGCGCCGGTCATGAATCACATCAACGCGAGCGTCGAAAACGTCGAGCGCCCGCTGATGACCCCGGACGAGGTGTCCCGGCTCAAGCCTGCCAAGAAACGCGGCAAGGATGCCGCCGAGTGTATCGTCGCTCCCGGACAGATGCTGATTTTCATTGCAGGCCAGCATCCCATCCTGGGCACCCAGATGCTGTACTTCCTCGATCCAACGCTCAAGGCCTGGTCCGAGATTCCACCGCCTGCGAAGTTAGTTTCGATCCAAGGAGGGAGCATTGTGCCGCTACTAGACACTTTGAAAGTAA
>QHXW01000331.1 GCA_003223115.1 Acidobacteriota bacterium | reverse complement strand
CGTGCGGAACGGCGTGATTGTCGAGAAAGCGGGCCATTACGAATTCGCGCCGGAGATCCAGCGGGCGCTGGTCCGCGAGGAGCTGGGAGACTCGCTGCGGGTGGCGGAAGCGATCGCCAGGCTGCGGCTCGGGAACCAAAACCCAGATCTGGAGACACCGGATATGCAGAAGGGCGCTTACCGGGGCGAGATCCTCGGCAACTCGAAATGGCACGTCGTGCAGCGGGTCGGGAACTCGCAAACGGTCGTGGCCCATCTGAAGAACCGGTTGGAGCCACAAGTGGTGTTCGGCACGGTCGAGATTACCTATTCGCAGGGAAAGGGCGCAGTCACGCAGATAGTGGAACGGCAGCGAAGGCACGCGCAAGGCAAAGAGCTGGCCCTCAGGAGGTAGTCAACAATGCAAATGAACCGGGTCGTGATCGCAGTTTATGTCTCGAAGATGGCGGAAGTGCAGCATCCCCCTTCTGGCACTCCCTTGGCCAATGTCCGGGCGGGCGAGAGCGTCCGATACGCGGATGGCTGCGGTGAAACACGGGAACACACCAACTGGCACTGCCTCAGTTTTTTCGGCGCGCTAGCGGAGGACGCCCAGGCGTTCAAGAAGGGCGACAACGTATACGCCGATGGCCGGATCGAGCAGCGGCAGTTCATCGGGCGCGACGGCAGTAAGTCGCGGACGGTGCACGAGATTGTGGTGAGCCCGTGTCACTTGATCGCGCCAGTCCGACGCGGGAACAAACTGGCGGAATCGGCCGCCGGAAAAAACACTGCCAATGGATCACGGACCGCCGGGGTTAAAAATGACTGGCCAGTTGCGGGCTAACGGGGAACAGGAGATCCGGCCCAGAGCGGGCGGGACGATCAGCTTACTCGTGCTGGCGTTCGGTGCCGGAACGCTCGCTTTGGCCCTTGTCGCCGCGCGGGCTGGGTTGCGGTTGAATGATTCACCATCCATGCCGACCGGCCTCTACGTCAGGACATCCTCCGAGTCCAACGCGAGCTTGGTCGTATTCTGCCCGGCGGAGCCTTTCGCCCGGCTGTCGGTAGAGCGCGGATACAGAAGCCGTGGAAACTGCCCGGATGGCGCCGAGCCACTGGCCAAACCGATAGCGGCTCGCGCAGGTGACATCGTGGAGCTGTCAGCCACAGGAATGGTAGTCAATGGCCGGCTGCTGCAGAATTCGCCGCCTCTGGCGACCGATACTGCCGGGCGGCCTCTGTCCCATTGGCCTTTCGGAAGGTATGTTGTTGCGCCGGGTACGGTATGGGTGGCAAGCACCTACAGCCCTCGGAGCTTTGATAGTCGGTACTTCGGACCCGTGGAGGCAAGTCAGGTGCGCGAACACGTCCGACCGCTCCTGCCGGCTCGTTGAATGGGCGGTTTAGATGTCTGTTGTGAAGTTTATAGAGAGATTCGACGAAGATGGCATCTCAGGAGGAGGAATATGCAGAGCTTTGACGATTTAAACCGGCGACTAGGGAACAGTTCGCTGGCCAACTCGAGTCTGTGCGGCAAGGTGACGTTCTTCAGTGCTACGGGCCAGCAGTCACTGGACAACATCGGTGGAGAGCCCTTGGCGGGATCGGGTTTCGAAAACGAAGAACCCGAATCCGAGTTCGCCCCGTATGGAGAGGAGAGCCGAAGGCCGTGGCAGCGTCAGTGAATCCAAACCAAATTCCGGTCGGCGAGCCACCTGAGCCGGCCAGACGGGATTTCCGGCAGGAGGTCACCGATCGCATCATCAACATGCTTGAGAACGGAGTGGCTCCGTGGCAGAAACCTTGGAATCCCACCGATGCCGCGCTCGACATGCCGATGAATCCAACGACGGGCAAAGCATACCGCGGCGGCAACGCGATTCACCTCATGGCGATGGGCCTCCGCCGCGGATACGGTGACCCCCGATGGATGACGTACAGGCAGGCAGCTGCGCTGGCGTGGCAGGTTCGCAAGGGAGAGAAGGGCACGCAGATTGAGTTCTGGGAGGTGAAAGCCGGACGCGACACGAGATCTGAACCAGTTCGTGCCGGAGACGGCGATGGACACAAACCCGCCGACGAGCCTGACGCGGGTCGCGGAAATCGACTCATTCATCGCGTGTACACCGTCTTCAACGCAAAGCAGATTGAAGGCATTCCCGAATGGACCTCGAATGAGCGGTCGATATTCGACGTGGTCGAAGCGGCCGAGCATATTTTGAAGAATTCCGGCGCGACAATCCACCACGATCAAGCGGATCGCTCCTTCTACAGTCGGTCGTCGGACAGCATTCACCTGCCCCCAAAGCACGCTTTCAAGGACGCAGCAGGCTACTACGGCACTGCGCTGCATGAGCTCGCCCACTGGACCGGGCACCCATCACGCCTGGACCGCACGACTCTCAACGAGACGTACCGGTTCGGCGATATCAGCTATGCGAAGGAGGAATTGCGAGCTGAGTTGGCCAGCGTATTTCTGGCTGCGGAGCGGGGCATTCCGCACGACCCCGAACAGCACGCGGCTTACGTCGGCTCGTGGATCAAGACTTTGAAGAAAGACAAGAACGAAATCTTCCGCGCCGCGCATGATGCCTCCCAAGCGGCCGATTTTCTGCTCGCCCTGGAGCGCGACCGGTCCATTGCCCGCGCCGCGCTGGTGGTCGATTCGGCTGAGCTCGGGAGTTTGCCCAATGTGGTTCTCGCACGCGAGACGGTGTGTCTCGAACGCAGTCCGGGGGACCGGGACAAGGGACCAGCACCACAAGTTGCGGGCTCGAGCGGAAAGATGACCGTCCGTGAGGTTCAGGATCGCACTAAAACCAGGAGGCTGGGCCGATGATGATCATTTTGCCGACGTGTCGAAACATGCGGAAGGGAGGCGGACATAGAGCTCGGGTCACGCCCCTTCGCTCGCCGTCCACAACGTGGAGGAGAACGCACGGTGTGTTAGCCGACCAACGCCGAATGAGGGCGCGTATTGTTCCATGCGAGGCCAGCGAATGAAGGCACACATTCGGGAAAGACTGGAAATCGCACGGGCAAATGCAGGCGCGTCTGCCGTGGTGCGGGTCGCAACAACCAATCCAATCACTGAACGACATTACACATTCACTGAGTTGGCTGCGCTGTGGAGCTTGTCGTATGAAACGACCAGACGCCTCTTCGTAAACGAACCGGGAGTTGTATCCTTCGGTGATGCATACAGGGTTCCTGAATCAGTTGTGCGCCGCGTGTACACACGCCTCGCGAATCAATGAGGTTGACACCCACGGCCGGCTCACCATTGTCTGTTCATGCATGCGGAGTCCCGGCTCCGGTTCTACTCCGAATACCGGCTTGTCGCTCCATGGAGGCATCGTAAGCCTCTTCCGAAGCAAGCATCGTCCCACGGATAGCGTGCGAGTAGTGCTTTTCAGTGATGGTCACGCTTTTGTGACCGAGCCATCGAGACACAAATTTAATGTCTGTTCCGGCGTTCAGGTGTGAGATCGAAAAGGTATGCCTAAAGGAATGGGGAGAGACCGAGTGCAGAAACGGCTTCTGCTTATCGACCGATTTGATGATCTTCTGAA
>QHXW01000330.1 GCA_003223115.1 Acidobacteriota bacterium | reverse complement strand
GGCACGCTGGTGAAGGGGGCCGACGCGTTGCTCGAGCACGGGGCGAAGAGCGTAATAGCCTGCGCCACGCACGCGGTGCTGTCGGGCCCGTCGGTCGAGAGAATGGAGAGGTCGAATTTACGCGAGGTGGTGGTGACCAATTCGATTCCACTGTCGAAGAAAGCGCGGCAGTGTTCGAAAATCAAACCGCTGTCGATCGCGCCGCTACTGGCGCGCGCGGTGCAGTCGATTCACGAGGAGACTTCGGTCAGTATTTTGTTTGTTTAGGAATTTTGCGGGCAACGCAACCCACGGGAAAAGCAGGTGCCAGGTTTCAGGTGCTGTCAGGCCAAGCGCACTA
Organism: Acidobacteriota bacterium; assembly: GCA_003223115.1. GTDB lineage: Bacteria > Acidobacteriota > Terriglobia > Bryobacterales > Bryobacteraceae > QHXW01. Next base: position 42,696 of record QHXW01000330.1, on the reverse strand, counting down.
GCGGGACCCTCGAACCATACACCTGGAATTTGAAACTGGAATCTGCTTTCGGACTTGCGGCCCGGCTAAGGAGAACGATCAAGCATGAGAACGAGTGTCACAGTTGCGGCTGAGCCGCGAGAATCGCGCGGAAAGAACGAGGCGCGCCGCACGCGCAAGCGCGGCATGATTCCGGCCGTGATCTACGGAGCATTCAAGGACCCGGTGCCGGTGGCAGTCGACCCTCGCAAGATTGCGCTGATCCTGCGCAGCAAGACCGGCCACAACAGCATCTTCGACCTCGACGTCCAGGGACTCGAAACTACGCCGGTCATGGTGGTGGACGAGCAATACGACCCGATTCGCGGGAACCTGCTGCACGTGGATCTGAAGCGCATCGATATCACCAAACGCATCCGGGTTGCGGTGCCGGTGCTTACGCATGGAGAGGCGATCGGCGTCAAGACGCAAGACGGTCTGCTCGAGATCGTCACGCGCGCGGTGGAAATCGAGTGCCTGCCGGATGAGATCCCGGAGCATTTTACGGTGGATGTGAGTGAACTGCTCATCGGCCAGAGCAAGCGCGCAGGCGACATCGCTCTCAGCGGATCGATGAAGCTGCTGAGCTCTCCGGATACAGTAGTGGCGCACGTAGTAGCGCTCAAGGCGATCGAAGAGCCGGCGCCGGCCGAGGCTGCTGTCCCGACTGCGGAAGGCGTGCCCGCCGAGCCCGAAGTAATCAAGAAGGGCAAGAAGGAAGATGAGGGCACTGCGACCGAAGGTAAACCTGAAGGAAAGACCGAGGCGAAGGCTGAACCCAAGCCCAAGAAGAAGTAGCCGGGGATGTACCTGGTGGTGGGCCTGGGAAATCCCGGCGACGAGTATGCGGAGACTCCTCACAACATGGGATTCCGCGTGGTGGATCTACTGGCTGAACGCAATTCCATCCGAGCGAGCCGGAATGATTCCAAGGCGCTGGTTGGCGTGGGGGAGATCGCTCAGAAACCGGTGATGCTGGCAAAGCCGCAGACCTTCATGAATCTGAGCGGCACGTCGGTAGCGCCGTTGATGGAGAAGCATGGGTTGACCGCGGCTGACCTGATTCTGATTTACGACGAACTGGATCTACCGTGGGGCGAGATGCGCATTAAATTGCGCGGCTCGGCGGCCGGACACCACGGTCCCGAGTCGGTGATCGAGAAACTGGGGACCAAGGAGTTCATCAGAGTGCGCCTGGGTGTGAATCCGGGTTACAAAATCCGCGATGGAGCGGAATACCTGCTGGCGCCGATCAAACGCTCGCAGCGGAAGGAAGCGGACGAACTGGCGGCCCGAGGGGCCGAAGCAGTAGAGTCCATAATCGCCGAGGGCGTCGAAAAGGCCATGACGACTTATAATCGTCGCGCCCAAGGTTCAAAACCAGAGGAAGAATGAGAGTTTACGAAGAGTTGTTTATTATCAAGCCTGATGCACCGGAAGAGGAGGCAGACCAATTCATCGAACAGATGAAATCGGTGGTCACCACGTCCGGCGGCACAGTCGACAAAGTGGATAAATGGGGCAAGCGGAGACTGGCTTATCGCGTGGATAAGTACCGGGAAGGCGCCTATGTTCTGGTGCAGTTCACCTCCGGCCCCGATGTGGTGAAAGAGTTCGAGAGGCGTTTGCGGGTTTCGGACCTGGTGATCAAATTTCTGACCGTGCGCATCGATCAAACTTTGAAGCGCCTGGACAAACGCAAGAAAGACCGGGAAAAGCGAGCGCATCGAAAACCGGCGCCGGTAGCGGCCGCACCAGCCCAACTGCCTGGCCCACCGGTGGGCGAACCCGCTGCCGCGGAGTAAGCGAGGAAAATCATGGCGGAGATGAGAGGAAGACCAGGCAGCGCGGGACAGCGGCCCACCGGCGGCGACAAAGCTGTCGCCACGCAGAAGAAACAGTACTTCAGGCGCAAGAAGGTATGCCGTTTCTGTGTTGAGAGAATTGACGACATCAACTACAAGGATGTGAAGATGTTGTCCAGTTTTGTGGCGGAGCGCGGCAAGATTGTGCCGAGGCGAATTTCGGGCGTGTGCGCACCACACCAGCGGCGCTTGAGCGATGCCATCAAGAAGGCTCGGAACATTGCATTGCTGCCGTTCGCGGCATCTGCTTGACGCGAGGGCATGAAGTGAGATTGCACGGCGTAGAACGGATTGTTGACAGTGTACGTGGCGAAACGGCAGGCGAGGACCCGGATTTGAACTGGTCTGGAACGCCTGCCCGGCACGCTGGCCTGCGCCACGATGGAGAATTTTCATGGAAATCATACTCAGGGAAGATATCGAAAAACTAGGAACGCGGGGCCAGGTGGTGCGGGTGGCCGCCGGCTACGCGCGCAATTTTCTGTTGCCGAAGAGGCTGGCGGTCGCGGCCACGGAAGGCAACAAGAAAATCGTGGAGCAGGAGCGGCAGGCGCACCTGCGGCGCGAAACCAAGCTCAAGGGCGAAGCTGAGGATCTCTCAAAGATTCTGAGCGGCGTGAACATCACGATTGCACAGAAGGCCGGCGAGAACGAGCAGCTCTTCGGCTCCGTGACAACTAAGGACATTGTCGAAGCACTCGAGAAGCAGAACTTCACCATCGATCGCCGCAAGATCCAGCTCGATGAGCCCATCAAGCAGTTGGGTACGTTCACGGTTCCTGTACGGCTGCATCGGGACGTGACGGCTGCTATTACGGTCCAGGTCGTCAAGGAAGACTGACAGCGCCGATGGCTTTCGAACTGACCGGCCAGACGGCGGTCGTTACCGGAGCAGCCACGGGGATCGGTGAGGCGATCGCGCGAAGACTGGCGCGAGCGGGCGCCGTAGTTGTGGTTGCCGACTTGAACCTCAAGGGCGCCGGCGAGGTCGCGCGTTCCATCGGCGGCGATACTTTCCCCCTTGAAATCGACATTTCGCGTTCGGCGTCGGTCGAGGCCGCGATCGGGCAGGTGCTCGGAAAGCGCGGGCGCATCGACATTCTGGTCAACAATGCCGGTATTGGGGGAAAAGCTGCGCCCCTGTGGGAACAGAGCGACCAGGACTGGCAACATGTGATCGCCATCAACCTACTGGGAGCGGTCTACTGCACGCGCGCCGTGATCTCACGCATGCGCAGCCAAAAATACGGCCGCGTCGTGAATATCGCGTCCATTGCCGGCAAAGAAGGCAACCCTAGCATGTCGCCTTACTCCTCGACCAAAGCCGCGGTCATCGCCTTCACTAAATCTGTCGCAAAAGAGGTCGCGACGGAGGGCATCTGCATCAACTCGGTGGCGCCGGCCGTCATCCGCACTCATATTCTCGATCAGCTCACCGAAGAGCAAGTGGATTACATGACCCAGCGTATCCCCATGCGTCGCACAGGAACTCCCGATGAGATTGCGGCGGTGGTTCACTTTCTGGCCAGCCCCGACTGTTCTTTTGTCACCGGCCAGTGCTACGACGCGAGCGGCGGCCGCGCCACTTACTAAGGAATACACCGCTCCCGAACGTTAGTAGGCAGAGATTTCGCGCCGGGCTCGGGCTCGTGTAAATTCTTCCGGCAGGCTGCTTACCCAGTGCGGTTTCAACCCATAATTGCTTGGAAAGCATAGCTTTTTGGCATTTGGCTGTGTCTTTGCATACGTTCAGGTAATGGAGGGAGTAGATGTTTAAACAACTTGTTGCATTTGGCGCTTTCATTGTTCTGGTTGGTTGTGCCGGCAAGCCGTCCGATCAATCGGTCACGGTCCAGACCGCGGGCTCGCTGGATCGACCTGCCGCGCTCGGGACACTCGAACCGACGCTCAAGGCAGGGACGCAGATTCAGGTGCGCCTGGGCGAATCAATCAACACCACACGCAACAGCGCGGGCGACAAGTTTACCGCGACGCTCGATTCACCGATCAGCGTGAATGAAAAGACCGTTGTACCCAAAGGCACGCCGTTCCACGGCCACGTGACGACGTCGGCGGAATCCGGCCGGTTGAAGGGCCGCGCGGTATTGGGCGTTACCCTTGATTCGTTCGAGCTGAACGGCAAGACTTACCGCATCGAAACTTCCTCGGCAAGCCGCGCAAGTGCGGGTCACAAGAAACGCAACGTGGTGCTGATCGGCGGCGGTTCGGGCCTGGGTGCGGCCATCGGCGCCCTGGCCGGAGGTGGAAAGGGCGCTTTGATCGGCGCCGGAGCAGGCGCGGCCGCTGGAACAGCAGGTGCTGCCGCGACGGGGAAGGAAGATGTGTCGATTCCGGTGGAGACTCTACTGAACTTCTCGCTGCGCGCCCCGGTACGGTTGTAAGGTCAGGAACCGGGAGTCAGGAGCACAGGTTTACTCCTTTGCTCCGGCTTCCTTGAGGCGATTTACCAGATCCCATCGATCGGCCAGGCCCGCCGCCATCATCGCAGTCAAGCCGTCGCGCGTGTGCATGTTCACGTCGGCTCCGGCGGTGAGCAGCATCTCCACCAACTCGCTGTTGCCTTCGCTGGCCGCGAAGATGAGAGGCGCGGTACCTTTCGGGTCAGCGCCGTTCGGATCCGCTCCGTGCGCCAGCAATCCGCGCACAGCGTCCAACTGTCCATTCACCACCGCCACCAATAATGCCGGCGTTCCACTGTCGCTCTTTGAGTTTGGATCAGCGCCGGCCTCGACGAGCACATTCAGCACCTCGAGATGCCCGTTGAGCGCGGCTGCCATTAACGCCCGGCCGCCCTGTTGCTCCGCGGCATCTTTCGACCCCGCCAGAAGCGTGCGCACGGTTTCGGCATGTCCATTCATGGCCGCGGCAAGCAGCGCCGTTGCACCAGTTGGATCGCGGAGCTCCGCATTTGCTCCGGAATCGAGAAGAGCCTGTACCACGGCGGTGTGGCCGTGGAGAGCAGCCACCATCAGGGCGGTAGTTCCGAGCTCGCCGGAGGCACGCGCGACGCCGGTGGCTTGACCGGCTTCGTCGTCCTTTTGTGCGTGACCATTCGTAACTTGTGCCGGCTGAGCGGACCCGATCCGAGCCGCCAGCGAATTTGGATTGGCGCCGCGGCCAAGCAACAGCTTTACGATTTCGGCGTGACCGCGTACGGAAGCCAGCAGCAGAGCCGTCACCCCGGTGTCGTCATGGACGTTCACATCGGCGCCCGCTTGGAGCAGCGTCTCGACCGCTTCCTGGTAGCCGCTCGAAGCAGCGATCAATAACGGCGGTTGCCCGTGTGTCACGGCGTCGAGGGACGCGCCGCGACTCAGCAGCATCCGAATCAATTCCGTATTCCCGCGTGCCGCCGCCACTTGTAACGCGTTTCCGCTGCGGCAAGCAGTGTTGACATCGGCGCCCGCCTCCACCATCGCCTGCACCACTTCGCGATGATCGTTTGCGGCAGCGGCAAGCAGCGGAGTCACACCCGAGCCGTCTTTGGGCTCGAGATCCGCTCCAGCCCGAACCAGCATGCGCACCAGTTTTTCGTGCCCGCTGGCCGCCGCAACCATGAGCGCGGTGGTGCCTCCCTGAGCTTTGGCATTGACGTCGGCGCCCTTGTCGAGCAACAACTTCAACATCGCCTCATCGGCGCGGGCAGTGACCAGAATGAGCGCCGTAGCATCATTGCGATAGCGGATTTTGAGATCGGCTCCCTGCACCAGTAAGGCCTCCACCACGTCTACGTGGCCGCTCAGCGCGGCGGCAAGCAGCGGTGTCGTGCCGCTTTTGTGCCGGGCATTCACGTGCGCGCCTTTTTCCATGAGAAGCCAGACGCGCTCGAGGTCACCCTCCGCAGATGCCTGGATCAGATCAAGGTCGCGTTTACTGGCCATTCAGGCTGGAATCTCCCCCGAAAAAGGTCCACCGCAACGTCGACGCAGGGACATGATCTATCTTACCCGCCCGCGCGGCCCCGCGTGATCCGTCACGGCCGAGAGCGGGCTCCGCACCTGCCGAAGTAGCGCCGTAATTGTTTCGTAACCGTCGACGCGCTATCTTCAGAGCAGGCTGGCATGAAAACCGTGGCGCTAATCGAGGATGATGCCGATCTGTTCGCGCTGCTGAAGTATAACCTCGAGAAGGAAGGCTTCCGCTTCGTGGGGCTCGGGACCGGCAAAGCCGCGCTCGAATTCTTCCGACGTGAGAAGCCGGACGTGATTGTCCTGGACATCATGTTGCCGGCCGTAGACGGCATCGAGATCTGCCGCGGGATCCGCAGCCATCCGGAGCTGGCGCACACCCCGGTTATTTTCCTGACGGCCCGCGCTTCGGAAACCGATCGCATTCTGGGGCTTGAACTGGGCGCCAACGATTATGTGGTGAAGCCCTTTTCGGTGCGCGAGCTGATTGCGCGGATCCGCAACCAACTGCGCCAGGCGCAGGCTCCGCAACGTATTTTGCGAGCCGACGATGTGGAACTCGATCGGGATAGCTGCCGCGTGCGCCTGCGCGGCAAGCCGCTGTCGCTGACCGCCACCGAGTTCCGGCTTCTTGAATTTCTGATGAGCCGCCCAGGCGTGGTATTTAGCCGCGAGCAACTGCTCGATTCGGTCTGGGGCATGGACCGCGCCATCACGGATCGCACGGTGGATGTGCACATCCTGAGACTGCGTCAAAAAGTGGAGACCGACCCCGCCAACCCGTCGCTCATACGCTCGGTGCGAGGTTTCGGCTATCTGTTCGACGCTGGCGCGGGCGAACACGTGCACGCGCAGAACAAATCGTAGCCGCGCGGAAGTCAGGAGTCCCCGACGATCGGGAAAGGCTGCTTCGCTGGTTCGGCATCTTCCAACTCGAGGTAACGCGTGTCCAGCAGCCGTCCTGTATCCAGGTTACCCATGGCAGACAGGATGTTTTCCTTCAAATGGGGGAACTCCTGCTCGAGTTCAGAGAAAATACCACGCAACGAGCGCCGCACGGTGCCGGTCCGCAGCGAACAGTCGCAGGGCACAAGGGGTGCGCCCAAGTACTGAGCAAAAGCGGTGGTGATATCCTCGGTCACATAAACCAGCGGGCGGATCAGCCGGAATTCACGGTCGCGCGAGTGCGTCACCGGCGGTAATGCGCTCAGCCGCCCCGTAAACATGGTGTTTCGCAGCAGCGCTTCGCAAAAGTCATCAGCGGTGTGGCCGAAGGCGATGACATTGGCTCCTAGTCCCCGGGCGATTTCGTAGACTGCCCGCCGGCGATAGCGGCTGCAAAGATCGCATCCATGATCCGGCTGCTCTTCAAGCAGGCGCAGCGAGGGGCTATCTCGAAAATAGGTCCAGGCCACGCCGCGTTGTTTGAGATACTCGCCCAGCGGCTCGATGGGCCGCAGGAATTTCCCCTGTTCCACGGTGAAGGCGCAAACCGAAAACTCGACCGGTGCTCGCTTGGCCAGTAGCACTAAGGCTTCCAGCAGAGTCAGCGAATCTTTACCACCCGAAAGCGCCACTGCCACCCGGTCGCCATCCCGAATCATCTTGAATCGGTGGACGGCTTCGCCTACCCGGCGCAGCAGTGTTTTTTCGAGGTCCACAAATTGATTATAGTTGGGGTCACGGGTGCTCACGCCCGCACCGTCCTTTTATTGTGTCTCCCGCTCGGCTTCTGGCTTGTGACACCTTACGCAAAGTGGGCCGCGGCGGCTACGCCTCGGATCTGCTGGCCGCTAGTTCCACTACGATCGATCCGCGCGATGCCGCGCTGGCTTCGGAAATCACCTTTGGCGTCTTGCGCTATCAGGCCCAGCTCGATTTCCTGATCGAGCACTACTCGGGCCGCGGGCTGCGCCGGTTGGACTTCGAGGTTCTGCTCGCCCTGCGCATGGGCATCTATCAACTCCGCTATCTCGATCGTATTCCTGCGCATGCCGCGGTGAGCGAGAGCGTGGAACTGGTCAAGAACGCGGGTTTTAGCTCCGCCGCCGGCTTCACCAATGCCGTGCTGCGGAAAGTGGGCCGTGAGGCTGTCGAGTGGCCCAACCGCGCGGTAGACCTTTCTCATCCCGCGTGGCTGCTGGAGCGCTGGGACCGCGAGTTCGGCGTCGAAACCTGCACCCTCATTGCGCGGGCAAACTTGCGGCCGCCTGAAACCTACATTCGAGTCCCTGAAGGCCGGCAAGCTGCGACGGGTGTGACCCTTCAGCCTACCGAGGTACCAGGCTGCTACCGGCTGGTGGCGGGTGAGCCAGGCGAATTTCGCATTCAGGACATCGGTTCGCAAGCGGTTGTGCCTTTGCTCGGGCTGACGGCCGGAACTACCTTCCTAGATTTATGCGCCGCTCCGGGAAACAAGACGGCACAGGCGCTCGAATCCGGTGTGCGCGCCGTGGCTTGTGATCTGCACTCTAAGCGTGTCGAGATGCTCCGAACGCTGGGCGTGGATGTCGTACAGCTCGACGGCACACGTGACCTGCCCTTCGGCCGGCCGTTTGACCGAATCCTCCTCGACGCCCCCTGCTCAGGTACCGGAACTCTGGCCCGGAATCCCGAGATCAAGTGGCGGCTCGAGCCAGCGGACATTCAGGAGTTGCACGACCGCCAGGCAGTGCTCCTGCGGTGCGCGCTTGACGCGCTCAGTCCCGGCGGCGTACTGGTCTACTCCACGTGCTCGCTCGAGGTTGAGGAAAACGACGGCGTCATCGCGGCATTAGGTCTGAGACCTATGCGGGTCATGCGGCGCATCCCGGGACGCGATCCGGGGGACGGTTTTTTCGCCGCTGTGATAAAATTGAACTAGTTCGTAACCCAAGATGGTTCAGATTGTTCCCTCGATCTTGTCCGCCGACTTTGCCCATTTGGCGGAAGAGATCAAACGTGTAGAACGGGGTGGCGCGACCATGCTGCATGTGGATATCATGGACGGCCATTTTGTGCCGAACATGACGTTCGGGCCGCCGGTCGTGGAATGCATCCGCAAAGTTACCCGCACGCGCCTGGAGGTGCATCTGATGATCGAAGATCCCGATTTCTATGCGCCGATATTCATCAAAGCCGGCGCCGATCAGGTGTCGGTACATCAGGAAGTTTGCCCCCATCTGGACCGCACGCTGCGAATGATTCAAGGGGAGGGCGCCCGGGCCGGTGTGGTGATTAATCCCGCGACGCCCGTAGCCCTGCTCGATGAAGTTTTGGACGTGGCAGATTACGTGCTGGTCATGAGCGTGAACCCAGGATTTGGTGGTCAGCATTTTATTCCCCGGTCGCTCGAGAAAGTCCGTGAACTGGATCGCAAGCGGCGGGAACGGGTACTCGATCTGCCGATCGAGATCGACGGCGGTGTGTCACTCGAGAATCTGGCAGAGGTAGTTCGCGCCGGGTGTGACTGGATCGTCACAGGGTCGGCGATTTTTCACGCACCTGACCCTACAGCCATGCTCGCCGAGATGCGCCAGGTTGCGCAGGACGCTACTGCGGTTCGGGTGTAAGAAGAAGGCGCAGAATCAGGGCAACGGAAAGTTAATTATGTTTCTTGATCGAAATCGTTTTTATCTGATCCTAGCCAGCGCGGTGATTCCTGTTTTGCTGACTTCCTGCGGGTTGCACCGCAAGAAGTACGAGAACCCCATCACCAAAGACACGCAACAGCCCGACAAGGTGCTGTTCGACAAAGCCGTCAACGATATTGAGCGCGGCCGTTACGAAGTGGCGCGACTGACGCTGAATACGCTGATCAATACCTATGACACCAGCGAATATCTGGCCAAGTCAAAGCTTGCCATCGCCGATAGCTGGTACCGTGAAGGCGGCACCCACGCCTGGGCGCAGGCGGAAGCCGAGTACAAAGATTTCATCCTGTTCTATCCCACCATGGAAGAGTCTGCTGAGTCGCAGGAGAAAATCTGTCAGATCCATTACAAGCAGATGGAAAAGCCGGACCGCGACCGCCAGCAGGCCCTGCGCGCCGAGGACGAATGCACGCAGTTGCTGAAGCAGTTTCCCAACAGCAAGTTTGCGCCTCAGGCGCAGCAGTTACTACGCAACATTCAGGAAGTGCTGGCCGAAGGCGAGTACCGCACCGGCATGTTCTACCACAACAAGGGCAGCTATCCGGCGGCGGCGAACCGGCTGCAGTCCATGGTGGATCAATACCCGCTTTACAGTGGGGCGGATGAAGCGCTCTGGGAAATCGGGGATTCCTTCTCTCACATGGGAGACCGATTCGAGAATCAGGCCGCGGATGCGTATACGCGGATCGTGAAGGATTATCCTCTTAGCGATCGTGTGGATGAGGCGGGCAAGAAACTGCAAGCCATGAATCGTCCCGTGCCGCAGGCCGATCCGGTGGCGTATTCGCGCATGAAATATGAGATGGAGAACCGTGAGAAAGCGGGCATGATGGGCCATGTCTGGGGTATGTTCAAACATAGTCCGGATACCAGGGCTGCCGCGAAATCAGGTAGTCCGGCCATGGTCATGAATCGCCCGACCATTCCGGTGAGTGTGCCCGCGAATGCTGCTGGAACGGGAACGGTATCCGGGTCTTCAGATGTATCAGTTCAGACCGTGACAGACACCACGGCGCTCGATACAAAACCGGACGCGCGGCAGAATCCTCCGGCTCCGGCTGATGGAAGCGCCGCGAATGGAACTTCCACCGCCAACGGAACCGGGGCGGTGAAACCGGCCGAGGCACCGGCGGCGACCGGCAACCCGCCACTGCCGATGAATCATCAGGGGAAGCCGAAGAAGAGCAAGAAAAAGAAGAGCGAACCGAAAAGCGAGACCAAGAGCGACACTACGGACCAGACAAAGCAATGAGTCGCATACTCCTGGCCGACCACAGCCCACACGCGCAGCGGATGGGTGAACGCATTCTTCGGGACGAAGGATTCGAAGTCGCAACCGTCACCGACGGGGAAACGGCGGTCCTGCGGTTGAAGGACCTGGCGCCCGACATGATCCTGGCGGATATTTCGCTGCCCAGCCGCAGCGGCTACGAAATCTGCGAGTACGTGAAAACCTGCGGCAAATATCCGCGGACGCGCGTGATTCTGACCGCCGGTCCTGTGACCCCTTATGATGAAGCCCGTGCGCAGGCAGTAGGAGCGGATGGTCTGGTTAGAAAGCCTTTTGAGGCAACGCTGCTGCTGAATGCTGTGCAGCCGCTGTTGGAAGGTTCAGGAAAGGTGGCGCAACCAACCGTACCGTCTCCCGCGGCTCCAATCGCGGCTGCACCTCCGGCACCTGTCGCTACCCCTCCCGCGCCCTTCGCTGAACCTCCGCGGCCCATTGACCGCGAGCAAGTGCGCGCGGCAGTGATCCTGGCGCTAGAAGCATGCATGATCAACATCATCGAAAATGTAACCGACAAAGTGGTCCTGACCCTGGAAGCCGAGACCCGGCCTGCTCTGCCTCAGACCCGAGCGGCTGCGGCCGGACAGGCTGCCAAGGCACCCGTACTCAGGCCGCCATCGCTGACTGAAGCCAGGGCGCTGGAGTCTCAGCCCGCGTCTCCCGTACCCGGCGGCAAGCCCGCGCCTCCGGCCGCAACACCCGGCACCGAAGCGGGCCCACAACCGGATGAACCAGTAGTGCGCATCCGGACTCCACTGTTTCGCACCCTCTGACATGCCTGACAACACCTTTGATGTGGTTTCGAAGGTCGAACTGCCTGAAGTGTCCAACTCCATTCAGCAGTCGATGAAAGAAATTACTACGCGGTTCGACCTCAAAGACTCGCACTCGCAGATCGAGTTGAAAGAAAAAGACAATAAAATCGAGCTCGCCAGTAAGGATGAGTTCAAGCTGAAGGCGGTCACCGAGATCCTGCAGCAGAAGCTGGTGAAGCGCAAAGTGCCGCTGAAGGCCCTGACCTTCGGGCCGGTGATCCAGGCCGCTGGGTCCACGGTGCGCCAGGAGGTCACGCTGCAGCAAGGTATCCCCATCGAAAAAGCTCGCGAGATCGTCAAGAAAATCAAAGACAGCAAGCTCAAGGTCCAGGCGTCCATTCAAGGCGATTTCGTGCGCGTGAGCGGCCGTGACCGCGACACACTGCAACAGGTGATCAACCTTCTCCGCGGCATCGATTTCGGGATCGACGTGCAGTTCACCAATTACAGGACCAATTAGTGGCGCGGCACATCGAGTCTCGCTGGCTCGATGGTCCGGCCGGCAAACTGGAAGCTCTGCTCGAGGAACCTGACGACCAGGCGCCCAACGAAGCTTGCGTCGTCTGCCACCCGCACCCGCTATTCGGCGGCACCATGAACAACAAAGTGGTTTACCACATCGCACGCGGGTTGCGCCGCAGAGGAACCGTGGTTCTACGCTTCAATTTCCGCGGGGTTTCGCGCAGCGAAGGGAGCCACGATCAGGGCACGGGCGAAGTGGATGATGCTCGCGCCGCACTCGATTGGTTGCGTGTACGCTATTCCGGCTTGCCTTGTGCGCTGGCTGGTTTTTCGTTTGGAGCGCGTGTGGTGTTGAAGCTGGGATGCTCTTCAGAGGACGTCACCCGCTTGATCGCCGTAGGCTTTCCCACGCGTGAGGGTCCCGCTCCGTCCCTTGAAACCTGCCCTATGCCAAAATTCTTCATCACCAGCACACATGACGAGTTCGCTCCTCGGACGGAAATGGAAGCGCTATTCAAGCCGATTGCGGAACCCAAGCAGCTCATTTGGATCGACGCGGCAGATCACTTCTTCGCCAGAGCGCTGGATCAATTGGAGGAAACGGTGCGTGCGCTCGCCTGATGCAGACTCGTGCGGCATTGTCGATTCACAAGCCGTCACCGCGACGGGAGAACGAAGCGCAAAGGTGACCTGCTCGCAGATCTATTTCCCCTGAAACATGGCTTTGCGCTTTTCGCGGAAAGCAGTCACACCTTCGCGAAAATCCTGAGATTCATAACAGGTCTTCTGTGTCGCAGCCTCACACTCGAGGGCTTCTGCGAGCGTATGGGACTCTCCGTATGACAGCGCGCGCTTGATACCGGCAATGGCCAGGGATGCCCCTGCACTCAGGCGCTCCGCCCACTCGTTCACGATTCGGTCCAGCTCTTCAAACGGCACCACTCGATTGACGATGCCCAGCGCCAGGGCTTTTTGGGCGTCGAAAATCTCGCCGGTCACCATCAACTCGAATGCTTGCGGGTAGCCGATCATGCGCGGCAGGAAATACGTGCTGCCGCCATCCGGAATAAGTCCGATCTTGCTGAATACCTGGCCGAATTTCGCGGCCGTGCTGGCGATCCGTATATCGGCTGCCAGCGCAAAATTACATCCGATCCCCACCGCGTGCCCGTGCACACGAGCGATGACCGGCTTGGGCATCTCGCGCAGCGCGAGAATAGCCGGGTTCGCCACGCGGCGTAGAAACGCGCTGACATCATCACCGCCAGGACGCGATGCAGTCAGATCCGCGCCGGCACAAAAAGCGTCCCCGGCGCCGGTGAGGATCACGACTTTGCTGCCGTCGCGCGCGGTTTCCTCAACAACCTCGAGAAACCGCTCCGCTGTAGCCCGGTCCACGGCATTGCGGCGCTCCGGCGCGTTAAAGGTGATGCGCTTGATGCCGTTATTGAGTGTGACCAGAAGTCTCGGTTCGTCCGCCATAGAAGGCGAACTATATCAGATTCGCCGCAGGAGAATCGTCAGTGGCGGAAAATGGACTTCGCAATCATGGCGTGCACGCCCTTATTGCCGTCCACCAGTTGCGTGATGCTTAAATCGGCGGCGACGCTGGTCAACATGTACGCGTCATCGCGCGTGAGATGCTTCTCGGTCACCAGAAAATCAAACATCTCTTCGACCGCGAGTTTCGTTGCTTCGCGCAAATCCTCGTGGAGGCCCATGGTGATGTAGTGGGTGGGCGTCTCGCCGCGCGGCCAGCGCAGGTGTAGGTCTTTGCGGACCAAAAACTGGAAAGTCCCGGTGAGCGCAGTTTCGAGTGCCGTGATGTCCACCTCGCCGTTTCCCTGGCCCGCATGACCGTCGCCAACCTGGAACAGCGCGCCCGGCGCGTGCACCGGAATGAACAGCGTCGTTCCCGCGACAAATTCCTTGTTATCCAGATTGCCCGCATGAATCCACGGCGGCGCGCTGCTGATGCGGCCCGATGCTTCTGGTGGCGCGACGCCCATGCTTCCGAAAAACGGCCGCAGGGGTATTTCGATGTGGTCCGAGAACCGGGCCACCATACGACTCTCATCGAGCGGGATGATCTTCACGCGCGCGTACGGAAATTCATCGGGCAAGAAACCCGCGCCGGGGCGGAATCCGTTGTAGGCGTACGGAATTTTGAGGCGAATGGACTCGATCCGAACTTCGAGCACATCGCCCGGTTGGGCGCCTTCCACGTACACCGGCCCGGTGAGAATGTGGCCGACGGGCCCTTTGTCGGAGACCTCTCGATAAATGCTGCGCAGCGCCGGCTCGACCTGTTCGGGCGCCAGTCCGGCAGCTCCCAATCCCGAAGGACTGTTGGTGATCACGGTTTCGATTTCGACCGTGTCGCCTGACTTGACGCTCAGCGCAGGCGGCGAGTTCGCGGCGTAATGCCCTCAGACGATCGTCTTTGGAGTGGCCTTGAGCTGGTAATGGCCGGGTTGCTGCGCGGCCGTCGCCAGAATCGACAGAAGAAAAACGAGAACTCGCATCGTGCCCATTATCATGCAGCGCAGGGTGCGGGACGGTTGCCGGGATCTCGTCCCGACCTTGTATTAGACTTGTATTAGACGCGCTCGGTTGACTGTCCATACGGCATTGCCGTATAGTCTCAAAGAGTATCCCGAACCTGGCATGGCGGAAAAGAAACATTCCGCTCTGGGCAGACGATTAATTGCCTCGCCGAGGGAGATGGTTGCGCACGCCAAGGGTAAACTAACGCTCGAAGTCGAAAAAGTGCGGGTCCCGCCTTCAGGTAGACGTTATGGCTATCCGCAAAAAGCTTAGGCTCTCGCAGGTGGGGTTCGCGCGGCGCTTCGGATTCAGCCCGCGCTCTGTGCAGGATTGGGACCAGGGCCGCCGAAAACCGGAGAGTGCGGCTCGTGCCTACCTGCTCTGGTCATTGCGCGAGAGCCGAAGGCGGTGGACAGAGCGCTGCGTGGAGCCGCGTAGGCGATATCTCGGAAAAAACTGATCAGGTACGGCTTCATTTGACCGCTTACGCCGCCGGCACCGCGGCTTGAGCCGCCGCCGTCACCTGCTGGAATTTCACAGAGACCAGTCTCGAGATACCGGCCTCTTGCATCGTCACCCCATACATGCACTGAGCGGATTCCATAGTTCTCTTCGAGTGCGTGATGATGATGAACTGCGTATCCACGGACATTTCCCGCAGCAGGCGCATCAGGCGTTCGATGTTAGCTTCATCGAGCGGGGCGTCCACTTCGTCCAGCACGCAGAACGGGCTGGGTTGATAACGGAAAATCGCCATCAGCAGAGCCAGCGCCGCCAGCGCCTTCTCGCCACCCGAGAGCAGCAGCACGTTTTGCAGCCTCTTGCCGGGGGGTGAGGCAATGATCTCAATGCCCGACTCGGCCACGTTGGTTTCATCCGTCAGCCGCATCTCTCCCGCGCCGCCTGCGAATAATGTGCGGAAGGCTTCGCGGAAATTGGCGTTGATGGCTTCGTAAGCTTCGGCGAATTTCTGGCGCGAGACCTCATCAATCTCGTGAATCGCTTTTTCGGTATCCCGAATCGAATCGATCAGGTCCTGCCGCTGCGCCGTCAGAAAATCGTGACGCTCCTGGCATTCCTGAAACTCCTCTAACGCCTGCGGATTAATTGGTCCCAAAGCCTCGATGCGCCTCTGGATTTCCTGATACTGCCCCTCGGCCTCGGCCAGCGCTTCAGCATCGGGCACCATTTCTTCCGCGGGCAAGAGTTCCTCGACTGGCGTATTCAGCTCTTTGCGGCTGGTTTCATCCAGATACTTGAGTTCGGCCTGCTTCTTCACCTGGTCTACTTCAAGTTCCGAACGTCTCAGATGCGCCGTCTCCAGCTCGGCGCGCAGCTCCTTGAGCTTTTCTTCGGATTGGACCAGCAATTCGCGAAGGCGCGTCTCATCGAGCGCCAGGCGATTCACTTCGGCCTCGGATTGAACGATCTGTTCGGCCAGTTCCGCAGCTTTACGATCCAGCTCGATATTGTCCGCCAGCAGGCGAGCGCGATCCACTCCCAGCCGCTCGATCTCACGGCCCAGTTCGT
Source organism: Acidobacteriota bacterium (assembly GCA_003223115.1). GTDB lineage: Bacteria > Acidobacteriota > Terriglobia > Bryobacterales > Bryobacteraceae > QHXW01. The sequence goes on along the minus strand of QHXW01000330.1, from coordinate 26,610 downwards.
CACGGCGACTGTTCATTTCGTTCAACTGATTTTCGATGCGGCTCAGAGCAGCTCGCTCGGCACGGTGGCGCTCTTCGAGTCCAGCCAGCTCCACGCGCAGCGCCGCGTGCTCTTCACTCACGTGCTCCGCTTCACTCCCCAGTGTGTCGAGCTCTTCGCCTAGCGCCGCGAGTTTATCCTCGCATTCGGAACGAAGCCGCTCCTTCTCTTCCACGGCCTCACGATTTTGATCCCGTTGCTCGACGGAGCGTTCATTTTCACGAGCCAGCCTCTCGAGTTCCAGCCGCGCCACCGAGATTCGCGAGTTCGAGCGCGCCGTTTCTTCACTGAGCTTACGCATCTCGTGATCGAGAGCCAGCGAATCTTTTTCGCCGGCCTGCTGCAACTCGCGCAACCGCTCCAGCTCGCCTTCGAGCGTGGAGATCTCGCGGTCCATCACCTCGGCGCGTCCTAATTGTTGATTCAAATCCTCGTCGCGCGCCGTCAATGTGATGGCGATTTCGCGCAGTTCGCGCTTCAACGCCAGAGGGCCGCTGGCTGTTTTTTTGCCGCCACTGAGGGTGCGGCCGTGATAACACAAACCGTCCGGCAGCAGGAAGTAGAAATCGGGGTGCTCGAGCGCCAATTGCTGAGCTTCAGCGCGGTCGCGCGCAACCGCGCAGTGGGCCAGACGGGGAAGCAGATTCAGTGCTCGTCCAGCCAGGCCGTTAGTCAGCCGCAAATAGTCGGACAGGCGCGGCAGCGCAGGTTGCGGGTCCAGTTCGGCTGACGCGGAGTCGGCGCCCTCGTGCACCAGAAATGTGGCTCGGCCTTCCAATTCACCGCGCAACAGATCCATTCCGCGCTCGGCCTGTTCCCAGTTCTCCACCACCACGTATTCCAGTTCGTCGTGCAGAAACTCTTCGGCCGCGCGTTCGTAAAGCGGATCTACTTCAACGAAGTCGGCCAGTACGCCCAATGGTTGAAAGCCATCCCTTTGTCCGGCCTCGAGCGCGCCAAACAGGCGCTTCACGGATTCCGTTGTATACGTGCGGTGTGCGATGACGTCTTCGAGTGACGTCTTACGCGCCGCCAGATGCGAACACTCGCCGCGCAACGTGACGATCTGCGCCCGCAATGCCCCGGCGGCGGCCTTTTGGGTTGCCAGTTCTTCTTCGGTGCGGGAGCGCTCGCCCGATACCGCTTCCAGTTCCATCTGACGCCGTACCATGGTTTCCGAGAGTTCAGCGCGAGCACGCGCCAGCCTTTCAAGCTCCACGGCCGCGGACTGCTCATCTTTAGTGACGCGGGTGTTTTCGCGCTCGATCCCGGCCAGATATTCGTCCATTTGCGCGAGTTGGTTGCGCAGCGTCGAGGTCTCGCCTAGTAACCGCAGCACGGCCGTGCGGCCCTCTTCAATTGCGCGCTCCTGCCCGCGCAGTTGCGTCTGCAGCTCTTCGCGTAACTGGTTCTTCGCCAGCATGCGTTCGCGCGTTGTGGTGATCTGTTGTTCGAATGCGGCCAGAGCGCCAGTGTGCGTATCCCGCTCACGGTTGAATTCCGCCGAGCGTACCTCCAGATCCTGCGATTCACGCTCCCCTTGCGCGATCCGATCTCCAATGGTTGCGCTTTCGCGCACTTGCGCTTCCAGGCGTCCACGTGTGCGCTCTATTTCAACCTGGAAGTCCGCAAGCTGCTGGCGCATCCCGGTGAGCTGCGCTTCGGTCTCGTAACAGGATGATTGCAGCCGCTCCCTCTCCTGCTCGCGCTCGCTCACTTGTTCGGCAAGCGAACGCAGCTCGTTCGCCGCCACGTTCAGATCGAGCGCCGCTTTGGCGGCCTCGCGCTCCATGATCCGGAATTTGGCAGAGAGCACGACGCGCAGCCTGGCATCCAGTTCGGCTTTCAACTCGCCATGGCGCCGTGTTTTCGAAGCCTGGCGCTTCAGCGAATTGACCTGCCGCGTGACTTCTTCCAGAATGTCGAATACCCGCGCGAGATTTTGCCTCGCGCTTTCGAGCTTGGCTTCCGCCAGGCGCTTACGCGTCTTGAACTTGCTGATGCCCGCGGCTTCTTCAATAATCGCCCGGCGATCTTGCGGTCTGGAACTGAGAATCTGGCCGATGCGCCCCTGCTCAATGATGGCGTAACTCTCCGGGCCTAGCCCGGTGCCCATGAACAAGTCCTGAATGTCACGGAGCCGGGCCAAGTGCCCGTCGATCAGATATTCGCTCTCTCCCGAGCGGAACAAGCGCCGCGTGATGGTGATTTCGGACGCCTGAGTTGCGGAGGTGGGGGCAGCGTGAATACCTTCCGAATCCTGGCTATCAGACTTTTTCGCTATCGCTGCCGGATCCACCAGCGTCATCGTGACCGTGGCCATCCCAGTCGGCTTGCGGTCGCGCGTGCCCGCGAAGATCACGTCTTCCATGCGCGCTCCGCGTAGGCTTTTTGCCGACTGCTCTCCGAGCACCCAACTAATTGCGTCGCTCAGATTCGATTTGCCGCAGCCGTTCGGCCCCACGATCGCAGCGATGCCGCCACCGTTGAACCGGAGTTCGGTACGGTCGCAAAATGATTTAAAGCCCTGCAGTTCAAGCCGCTTGAGCCTTAGCAAAACCTACCTCCCATAGTGCAGACGCGGAGTCCGCCCCGTTCAGGGGATCGTCACTATACTAATCGCGATCCGCGCAAAAGTAAAGTACTCACCCACAGCTAAATGGGGCTCTCTCGCATACGCACCTAGATATTGTGTACAGCTCACCCGCGCGCCTCGATTTCCATCCGCAATAGCGCTGCTCCCAAAGTCTTGCCCTGAGCATCCAATCGCAGCGAAACGGTGCCCCCGCCGCCCAGAGCTTCGTGCAATAGAAAGTTGAGCGCACCAAGATTCGGCAGCTCGTAACGTTCCACTTTGCCCTTCACCAGTTCCCCGAAAAATACTTTGACCCGTTCCGCTGTCACCTCGCGGACGAGCACCGGATAATCTTTCAGCTGATATGCGATAACGCCCACGTTGCAGGTGTCGCCCTTGTCGCCGGAACGCGTATGCGCAAGGTTCGCCAAGGGAACGTTCATCCCAGCACCTCCACCGACGTGCGGATTTCCTCTCGCGGCACCAGCGCCGACCAGTAGGCCACGATCTCCCTCACGAGCGGGCGGCCTTCGCCGAAACCAGTTGCGCCGGGCGGCCCGTTCAGCACCAGGGGAATCAGCTCGCGCGTGAAGCGATCGACGGCTTTTCGATCCTGGCCGCGCACGCCCATGCGCAATTGCACCTCGGGGGGGTCCGCGCAAGGCCGCGCGAGCGGTCCATGACAAGCATTGACGCCCAAAAACTCCGTATAAATTTCGTCGAATCGAAGCCCCAGCATTTCCAACCGCTGGCGCACGATGCGGTCGGCCGCCTGTGCTTTCTGGAGCGCTTGCGGCCAGCTATAGACCAGCGTTCCAGTGGCTTTCCAGCCATTGGCATGGCTGATGGAGAGTTTGAGGGTCGCGGGCCGCGGGCGGCCGTGTATACCCGATACGCGCACGCGGTCTGGACCGGAATCCGCAAGCTGGATGCTAGTGAAATCGGCCACGCAATCGGGCGTGATGTAGCTTTTCGGATCACCCAACTCGTAGAGCAATTGCTCTTTGACGGTATCGGAATGCACGCGCCCACCCGCGCCGGGGTGTTTGGTGACGACGAAAGTGGAATCGGGCGCGGCTTCCACGATGGGGTAACCGATATCCGCCATATTGGGAATGTTCTGCCAATCCACCTGACAATTTCCGCCGGTACACTGCGCGCCGCACTCGATGATGTGACCCGCGATGGTGCCCGCAGCAAGCTTGTCCCAATCGGTGTCGCTCCAGCCGAAATGATGAACCATGGGCGCAAGCGCAAGCGCGGTGTCCGTTGAACGCCCGGCGATCACAACCTGTGCGCCCGTGCTCAGAGCTTCGGCAAGCGGAAAGGCGCCGATGTAAGCATTGGCGCTCTGGATCTTTTCGCGAATCGTCTCAAGCGGCAGGCCCGTATCCATATCCGCCATCCGGTAACCTTTGCCGAGAAATTCATCAATTCTGCCCAAGACGTCATCGCCGAGCACCACCGCGACTTTGATGCCCGGCGCCGCTTTGCGCACAGCTTCGGCGCAGGACACCGGGTTGACGCCGCCGGCATTCGCAATGACTCGCACGTTGCGCTCCACCATGCGCTTGGCAATGCGGCCGATGAGCGGCGGAAAATCACGTGCGTAGCCTAATGACGGGTCGGCCTCCCTCTGCTTCTGCAGGATCGACATAGTGATCTCGGCCAGGTAATCGAGCACCAGGTAATCGATGGGACCCTGCTCGATGAGGCGCACGGGCGCTTCGAGCCAATCGCCCCAGAAGCCTTGACCATTGGCAATCCTGATCATGGTTTTCTCAACGCCGGGATACGAGAGACGCCGGGTCATATCGTTTCCAAAGCCAGCGGGGTAGCTCGAGGTCTTTGCATCGCGACTTCCAGGGCCAGAGACAGGGTCTCGCGCGATTCCATGGGATCGATCACAGCGTCTACGTGCCCACGTGCGGCGGCATATCTCGAATCCAGCCAACTCTCGTAATCCGCGCGCGTTTTCTCGATGGATTGTTCCAAGCCCTCTGGAAGCGGCTGCCCGCTGGCTTTCCATTTCTGGAGCTCGACCGAATAGAGCGCCTGCACCGCGGAATCGCCCTCCATGACACCGATGCGAGCGGTGGGCCAGCTAAAAGTGAAATTCGGATCGAATCCCTGGCCGGCCATGGCGTAATATCCGGCGCCGCTGGCGTGATTGATGGTCAGAATAATTTTCGGAACGGTGGTTGTGGCCATGGTCTCGACCATCTCGGCTCCGGCTCGGATGATGCCCTGGATTTCGGCTTCGACGCCCACCATGAAGCCGGAAACGTCCTGCAGATAAAGGAGCGGCAGTCCCAGCCGTTCCGCCGTTTCCACGAAATATGCCACTTTACGCGCCGATTCGGTGTAGACGATACCTCCGATGCGAGGTCCGCCTCGGGTCTTGATGAAGCCGCGCCGATTGGCGATCAAAGCCACCGCACGTCCGTTGAGTTTCGCATTCGAGCACAGCATCTCGGGCGCGTGCTCCGGCTGGAATTCGAGGTAATCGTCGCGATCGAAGATGCGGAAGATGACTTCTTCGATTTCGTAGGGCAGACGGTGATCGGCGGGAAGCACGCCGTAGATGTCGGCGGTGGATCGTGCCGGTGAAGCACCGCTGGTCGTGGGGGCGGGCTGGGGCAAACTCCGGAAGTGTTCCCGGAGCATGTCTAAACACGAGGCGTCGTCTTTGGCCAAGTAGTGCGCCACACCGCTGGTGGCAGTGTGCAGCTTCGCTCCACCCAGCGATTCCGAGTCGATCACCTGGCCGGTCGCACCTTTGACGAGGTTCGGGCCGCCCAAGCCCATGAAGCTCGTCTTTTCCACCATGATGATCAGGTCGCTGAGCGCGGGAAGATAGGCGCCGCCTGCGATGCAAGGACCCATCACAGCGGCAAATTGCGGCACCCGGAGCCGGCGCCGCATAAGAGAATTATATAGGAAAATGCGGCCAGCGCCGTACTGCCCCGGAAAGATCCCATCCTGGTAAGGAAGGTTCACACCTGCAGAATCAACCAGATACACAATTGGCGTGCGGTTGCGAATGGCAATTTCCTGGGCCCGCAAAATCTTGTGAATGGTTTCCGGCCACCAGGATCCGGCCTTGACGGTGGCATCGTTAGCCACGACGACGGCAGGACGGCCCTCGATTTTTCCGATTCCAGTGACTACGCCCGCGGCCGGGGCCTGTCCGTCGTACTTGTCGTAAGCGATCAATAAACCGATTTCGACGAAGCGCGCGCCTGGGTCGAGGAGTTTCTCGATGCGCTCCCGGGCGGTCAGTTTCCCGGCCTTGTGCTGCTTCTCGATTTTTGCCGGTCCACCGCCGGCGCGCAGGCGTTTGTCAAGCTGTTTGAGCTGGTCGACGAGCAAGCGCATGTGGGCGACGCGAGCTTCGGGAGTGTGGGAAATCGAGGCTTTCTGTACGGCCATGTACATACTATTGTTTCACGGCCGGAGAGCAGACCGGCGAAAGCCCGGTGTACACTGGCCGCGAAGACCGGCGAAAGCCCCGGATACAGCGCGGGTCCATGACGCCGGTCCCACCGCCCAGGGGATCATCGCTTGCCGTGCACGTACCAGCGCTTCACAACGTCCATGGCCGGTTTACCCCAGGGCGTGTGCGAGCCATCCTCCGGACCGCCGAAGCCGTTCGTGCCGACCTTCCACCAGTACATGCCTTGAAACCAGGGCTGCATGTAAAAGGCCTGGAGGATGGCCTCATAGCAACGCGCCTGCTCGGCGGGGGCGAAAGCGCGAGGCGTTTCGTCCCAAGGTGCGCGGTTGGGTTTTTCGAAGCTCGGGAAGCCGGCCTCAGTGAATATCACGGGGCGGCCGAATTTTGCATGGATCGCCCCGACTTTCTGAAACAGATCGGCGGTCGAGAGATCGTCCGGCAAAGGGTAATATTCGTTCAGCCCAATGTAATCGAGCGCGTCCCAGAAGCGGATGGTTTCAAACTCGGGACCCTGAGTCGCCGAGTAGACCAGGGGCCCGGGGTACAGCTCGCGCGCCCGGGCGATCAGCGCACGCCACTCGGATTCATAAGGCGTCATCTTGCCGAGTTCCACTCCGACCGAGAAAAGATCGGCATGGATCTTGGCCGCCAGCGTCGCGTAATACTCGAGAAATGTGCGGTACGCGCCGAACCAACGAGCACGTTCGGCCGGAACGGGGAAGTCGATGTTCCCCGGAAAACCGGCGCGGGTCCAGAGCTGCGGTTTGAGCAGGACTTTGATCCCACGTTGGTGCGCGAGCGCGGTGATAGCTTCAATATCCTCGTTCGATTCCATGCCGCCGGGATAACGGATAACCGGTTCTTTAGACAAAGCAAAGCCGTACGGTACGAGCGCGATGGAATTGACGCCGTAATTCTTCAAGAGATCGAGCAGCGGGATAACGGCTTGCGGATCATACCCGATGGGGCCTTCCGCTGTGAAGTTGACTCCCTTCTGGAAAAAAATCCTGGGGTACGCTGCGCTCGCGGCTGGTTTGGGTATTGCATTGAGGAACGCCTGGTGTGCCTTCAGGTGCGCACGGTCGCGCACGGCTTCGGCCGCGTGAATGACGCCCGCAAGCAACAGCGATGCGGCTAACCCCATGGCGAAAAGACGCAGTGTGACAGCACGGGCTGTTTGGGGCGAACTCGTCGGCGGTTTTTTCCACGGTTTCTTCCACGTGGCCGCGAGCGCGCTGAGCACGAGTGCCGGGGCAACGATGGTTCCGATCTCTTGCCACGCCGCGCCCCAACACAGGTAGAAGCTCGAAAAAAGTGCCAGTGGTAAACAGAAGCCAACCACCGGTGCGGCCCATCGCTTGAAGTAGCCGCCGTTGGTTGATGAAGCCATCAGCACCAGTCCAACAAATAAAACGGCTGCGTAGAAAGCGGCGGTCAGGATGAGTGCCGGCGGGCGCCGGCTGCCGAACACGACTCTGAAGAGCGAATCGAAGAGCGCAATCTGGCCGAGCGAGGCCAGGAGCAACCCAGCGAAAGCGCGGCGCTGGCGCATCAGCAGGATGATGGCTATGGCTGAAGCGGCGACGAGCAGCGCCTCTAATATGGCGGACTCGCTTCGCTCGCTCTGCCCGGCGAAAGCGCCCACTGGGCTACACACGGCGTTGATCCACAGCGGGCCCAACTGGAACGCAAGCAGCCGTTGTCCCAGGAAGACCACGTGCAGCAGCGCCGGAGCAGCGCGCACCACAAACATGGAATTCCAGTAGACGGGGTAAAAGAAGCCGGCGTTCACCAGAGAAACCGAGAGTCGGTTCATGGGCTTTGCTGGCACCGGGGGCCGGACGGGGCCGGACTGCGGCCAGTGCTTCAAACCGATGTAAGATGTAGAGTAACAAAACGTTTGCACGCAGCGTCTCAATACTGATCGTTATGTCGGCGATCGTCAATCCATCTCCTGCCCCCACGCAGACGCCCGAGCGTCTGGCGCCTCAGCGTGTTCCGCCTTCGCCGGCGTGGCATTCGCGATGGAAATGGGGGTGGGTTGCGCTGACGCTGCTCGTTGCCGCCGCAGCCAACTTTGCTTTCCGCGGCAAACCGCAGGAAAGCGTTGCACAAACTGCGATACGGACGGCGAAAGTCGCCATGGGGCCTCTAGAAACCGTGCTGCGCGTCTCGGGTACGACGGCAGCGCGCGACTTCGCTTCCATCACGGCGCCGATGATGCGCGGGCCGGACGCGGGAAGAAACCTGATTCTGATCAAGCTGGCTGCGGCCGGCACGTTTGTGAAAAAGGGCGAACTGGTGGCGCAGATCGATGCACAGCCAATCAAGGACCATATCGACGATCTGGACACACTCGTCTCGCAGGCGGAAGCCGATATCAAGAAGCGGAAGGCCGAGCAAGCGATCGAGATGGAAACTCTCCGCCAGACTTTGCGGGCCGCTCAAGCGGCGTGGGACAAAGCCAAGCTGGACGCGAAAGCCTCGGAGATCCGCACGTCCATCGATCAAGAACTGCTGCAGCTCTCGGTGGATGAAGCCGCGGCGCAGTATAAAGAGCTGCAGGCTGAACTGGCGACCACCGATGAGAAGCAGTGGTCGGAGATCCGCATCCTGGAATACACGCGCGCCCGCCACGCATTGCACCGCGACCGGCACAAGCGTGACCTTCAAAAATTCACTATCCTGGCGCCTCTCGGTGGCCTGGTGGTCATGCAATCGATTTGGCGTTCCGGTGATTTCGGGCAGATCCAGGCGGGCGACCAGGTGTGGCCCGGCCAGCCGTTCATGAAGCTGGTCAACCCCAGCAGCATGCAACTCGAGGCCGGAGTCAACCAGGCAGAGAGCGAGGCCATGCAGATCGGACAGACGGCGCGCCTGAGCTTCGACGCGTTTCCTGACCTGCATCTCAGCGGCAGAGTGATCGCCGTGGGCGCCATGGGTGTGGGGGGCTGGCGCGAAAATTATTACATCCGCAATATTCCCGTGCGCGTCACCATTCAGAACGCTGATGCGCGCATCATTCCGGATCTATCCGCGAGCGCTGATGTCTCGTTGGGTCGAAAAGAGTGCGTGCTGGTAGCGCCGCTAGCGGCAGTGGAGTCCGAGGGCGGAAAGACCATCGTATTCGTCAAACAACAGGATCGCTTCATCCCACGCCAGGTTGAAGTCGGCGCGCGCAACTACACCCAGGTGGAAATCCTCGGCGGGCTCAGCGCCGGAGACGAAGTGGCTCTCGGCCGTCCGACTCCGGCACTTCAGCCTTAGCCGGCGCATCCCCACGAACCCAGAGCGAAGGTGTAGGTTTTCATTACAGAACCGACAAAGACCGCGACGCGCCAGCCCGAATATACTGGTCTTATGGCAACCGCTATCAAACTCATCGAACCCGCACAAAGCCAATACCTTGCTGAGCTGGAACGCAAGGCAAATCGCAAGAACAGCTTCTTCCGCATGATGGCGCACAAGCCCGAGGTGCTGAAGAACTTCGTCCCGCTCTACGGCTCGATTATGGGCCCGGGAGCGGTGGAGCGGCGCATCAAGGAACTGGTCTATCTGGCGGCTTCTTTTGCCAACGAGTGCGCCTACTGTACTGCGGCACACATCACGTCGGCCAAGAAAGCGGGGGTTTCCGAGGAAGAGATCAACGCGCTGCAAACCGAGCAGAACCAGTTTTTCAGCGGCCCGGAACGGGCGGCGATTCTCTACTCCCGCGAATTGACGCGCGAAGTGGCGGCGAACGAAACCGCCGATGAACTGTTCGAGCAGTTCAACGACGAGCAGATTGTGGAGATCACGCTCATCATCAGCATGGCCAACTTCACCAATCGCTTCAATAACGGTCTGGGGCTCAAGCCCGAAGAAGAGTAGATCCTCTTCATGGCTGTTCTGATCGGGATTCATCCTGTGACGGAGGCCCTGCGCGCCGGACATCCCCTCGATCGCGTATTGATCGCCAAAGGATCCGGAGGCCCACGCCTGCAGGAGATCATCGACCTGTCGCGGCGCAGTTCCACGCCTGTTCGTTTTGAGGATCGCTCCGCGCTCGACAGAGTAGCCGGAAGCGCGGCGCATCAAGGCGTCGTTGCCCTGGGGGCGGCGAAAAAGTACGCGGATCTGGAAGACATAGCGGCGCAAGCTCAACTGGTGGTGGTGCTGGATGGAGTCGAAGATCCGCACAACCTGGGCGCGGTGATCCGAACGGCGCATGCAGCAGGGGCTGACGCAGTAGTCATCCCGGAGCGACGGGCATCCGGCATCACTGAAACTGTGGCGAAAGCCGCGGCGGGCGCCCTTGAATATCTTTCCGTTGTGCGCGTCACCAATGTTACGCGAGCCCTCGAGGAGCTCAAGAAAAGCGGATTTTGGATCTATGGCCTGGATGTGCGCGGCGACCAGGATTATCATGGCGTCGACTTCAGCGAGCGCGTGGTGCTGGTGTTCGGAGCCGAGGGAAAGGGCCTACACCAATTGGTACGCAACCATTGCGATGTGCTGGTGCGCATCCCCATGGCGGGAAAAATTTCATCGCTCAACGTCTCCGTGGCGGCGGGGATTGTGCTGTTTGAGTGGAAACGACGGCGTCGGCTATAGATCCTTAGGACGCAGACCGGTTTTGTTGGCGATTTGGGCCAGCAGTCCGGGGCCGATCTGGTCGCCATCATGAAACGCGAACGTATAGTTCGCCCAGCCAACGCGCTTCAAGCGGCGATGTGAGCCACTCTGCCAAGCCACCACCCACCCGATTCGCAGCAATTGCGGCAAACAGCTGCCTGGCTTTCACCAAGCGCCAACGGCTCATGCCACGGAGAAAACTTTCGCGAAGGCCGCAGGAACTTCCTCGCCATGGTCAATGCAGTCGGCGGCAACGCGAAAGGCCAGCGCGCGCACGGCCGAGATTGCGGGTTCACGACTCGCGCCGTAGGCCATCACTCCGGGCATGGACTCTATGTCGGCCCACCAGCTCCCGTCGTCTTCCCGCCCCACGACGATTCGAATGGATCCTAGGGTGGCGTTGTCCATCGGTCCCTGGCATTCATCATAGTTCGTGACGGGCCAAGCTCACTACCCGGGCGGAAGCGTCTGCCCCACGGTAGAATTTAAACTTATGCGCAAAGTTGTGTTGTTGGCCGTGGTGCTGGCAGCCGCGAGCTCCGGGATTGCTGTCTCCTCCCGGCAGCCCGTGCGCGCGCGTCACGCCATGGTGGCAACACGCGAACATCACGCTACCGATGTGGGGCTTGCAGTGCTCAAGTCCGGCGGAAACGCGATTGATGCCGCGGTGGCGATCGGTTTCGCGCTGTCGGTGACACATCCCTCGGCCGGGAATGTTGGCGGGGGAGGATTTCTGCTGGCGCGCTTCGCCGACGGCCGCACAACGTTCATCGACTTTCGCGAGCGAGCACCCCAGAAGGCTTCGCGCGACATGTACATCGGGCCGGACGGGAAGGCCACAAAAGACAGCCTGGTGGGTTATCGCGCTTCAGGTGTGCCGGGAACGGTGCGCGGCCTCGAGATGGCGCACAAAAAATACGGGCGCAAACCATGGTCGGAACTGATCGAACCCGCAGTCCAGCTGGCCAGCCAGGGTTTCCCGCTCTCGTATGGCGATGCGCGTTCGCTGCGCTCAAAACACACGAGCGAACGCCTCAGCCGCTTTCCAGAATCGAAGCGTATTTTTCTCAATGACGGGAAATACTTCGAACCAGGCGACCGGTTGCAGCAGCCCGAGCTGGCCCGCACGCTCCAGCGCGTCCGTGACATGGGCGCGAAAGATTTTTACGAAGGCGAGACAGCTAGCCCGTTGGCCGCGGACATGCAGGCTCACGGCGGCCTGATTACTCTGAACGACCTCAAGAATTACAAAGCTATGGAACGCAAGCCGCTTGAGGGCGCATATCGCGGGTACGCGATCATCACGGCGCCGCCGCCAAGCTCGGGCGGAGTCGGCATCCTGCAGATACTGGGAGTGCTCGAGGGTACCGGTTATGAAAAGTCCGGCGCGGGGTCTGCCGCTGCCACGCACTTTATGACGGAAGCCATGCGCCGCTATTTTGCCGACCGTAGCGAGTACATGGGCGACCCGGATTTCTATAAAGTGCCGGTTTCCGCGCTGCTGAATCCGAAATATATCGGGCACCTGCGCCAGTCGATCGATCCCGAGCAGGCAACAGGGAGCCCAAAGCTGCACCCCGGCAATCTGGGCGCGTACGAAAGCGCGGAGACCACGCATTACTCCATCGTCGACGCAGACGGCAACGCCGTGGCGGTTACTTACACGCTCAATGACGGCTACGGGAGCGCTGTCACAGCCGAGAAACTCGGCTTTCTACTCAATAATGAGATGGATGATTTCGCCGCCAAGCCCGGGGAGCCGAATGATTACGGTTTGATTCAGGGAGAAGCAAACGCAATCCAACCACGCAAGACTCCGCTTTCGTCGATGACACCGGCCATCGTGCTGCGCGACGGCAAACTGTACCTGGTGCTGGGCTCACCGGGCGGGCCGACGATCATCAACACCGTTCTTGAAGTGTTCGTGAACGTAGTCGATTTCGGCATGAATATCGCTGACGCCGTGGACGCTCCGCGCTTCCACCATCAATGGATGCCGGACGCGCTGTACATGGAAACTGGATTCTCGCCGGATACGATCGCGTTGCTCAAGGCGCGCGGCTACACCATCAAGATGGTCAACGCGCAGGGCGAGGTGGCGGCGATCCTGTCCGAAAACGGATGGTTGGAAGGTTCCGCCGACCCACGAACCGAGGGCACGGCCCGGGGTTATTGATCCATGAATCGAGTGTTATCCACGCACCTGTTCGTCAATCATCGCCTGACTGTGGCTTTGCTCAATCGCGTCATGCAGGCCGGCATTCCAGCCGTCGAGATTTTCTGCGCCCGGCAGCATCTGGATTACCGCAACCGCGCGCAAGTGATGGAACTGGGCCATTGGTTCCGCGATGCCGACCTGAAGCTGCACTCGCTGCATTCGCCGATGTACAGCGACGAAATCTGGGGGCGCTCGGGGCCCCAGTCGGTTGTCAACATCACGCATCCGGTAAAGGCAGATCGCTTGAAGATGGTGGATGAGATCAAGCGGGCGCTCGAGGTTGCCGAAGTCGTTCCATTCCGTTACTTGATCCAACATCTCGGCGCATCGGGTGAAGAATTCAGCGAGCGGAAAGTGGAATCAGCTTTTTCAGCGCTGGAGGAATTGGGCATCTTCGCTCGCCAGCGCGGCGTCCAGATCCTGCTCGAGAACATTCCCAATCAGCTCTCGAGCGCGGAACGCCTGAATTACTTCCTCGAGGTGACGCATTTGGATCTCGGGTTCGTCTTCGATGTGGGGCATGCCAACATCGGAGAAGGAGTGGAAGCCGCATTCAGCATCATGAAGAAACGCATCCGCTCAACGCACGTTCACGATAATGACGGTAAAGAGGACAAGCACCTGTTTCCACTGAAGGCCGAGGGGGGAACGGTGGACTGGAAACAGACCATGACCCTGCTGCGCTCCTGCGGAGACCAGGTGCCCCTGCTGCTCGAACTCCGTGAAGTGGAGCGCATGGAACACCCGCTCGATCAGGCTAATGAGGTGTTCGACCGCCTGGAGGATCTTGGGTGAACGCTGAGCGCACAACCATCAGCGAAGCCGGCACGCACGTGGGAGAGACGGTACAGATTCCGGGCTGGCTTTACAACATGCGTAAGTCGGGCAAAATCGTGTTTCCTTTGCTGCGCGATGGCACCGGCGTCATGCAGTGCGTGGCCGTGAAGAGTGCGCTGCCGGAAAACCTGTTCGAAACCATCAAAAATCTTACGCAGGAATCATCGGTGATTTTTACAGGCAAGATCCGGGCGGACGAGCGTGCGCCCGGCGGATACGAGATGGACGTGGAGAATGTTGAAGTGGTGCAGCGCGTGCCGGAATCCGACGCGTATCCGATTACCCCGAAAGAGCACGGCATCGAATTCCTGATGGACCATCGGCACCTGTGGCTGCGCAGCCAGCGCCAGCATGCCATCGCGCGTGTACGGCATGAGGTGGTGCGCGCGGTGCGCGATTACTTCGACTCGCACGGTTTCACTCTGGTGGACACGCCGATTTTCACGCCGGCCGCATGTGAGGGCACGACCAATCTGTTCGAAGTGAATTACTTCGAAGACCAGAAAGCGTATCTGACGCAGTCCGGACAGCTCTATAACGAAGCCAACGCTATGGCGTTCGGCAAAGTGTATTGTTTCGGTCCCACGTTCCGCGCCGAGAAATCCAAGACACGCAGGCACCTCACGGAATTTTGGATGGTGGAACCCGAAATGGCTTACGCGGATCTGGATGAAGTGAAGCGCGTGGCGGAAGAGTTGATTGTTTTTATCGTAGGGCGGGTGCTCGAGCTACGCCGGCCGGAACTGAAGGCTCTCGAACGCCACGTGAGTAAGCTCGAGGCGATCAAAGCGCCTTTTCCGCGCATCAGCTATGACGAAGCCGTGAAGATCCTGCATTCGAAAAGCAGCGAGATTCAGTGGGGTGGCGATTTCGGCGGCACTGATGAAACGCTGCTCAGCGAGGGTTATGACCGCCCGCTGATGGTGGACCGGTATCCGACGGCCGTAAAGGCCTTTTACATGCAGCCGGATCCAGAGCGGCCCGAGGTTGCGATGGGTGTGGATGTGCTGGCGCCTGAGGGGTACGGCGAGATCATCGGTGGCGGGCAGCGCATCCACGATGCCGCATTACTATTGCGCAGGATCGAAGAGCACAACCTTCCCAAAGACGCGTTCAACTGGTACATCGATTTGCGCAAGTATGGCAGCGTGCCGCACGGTGGTTTCGGCATGGGGATTGAGCGCTGTGTCGCGTGGCTTTGCGGTCTCGAACACCTGCGCGAGGCCATTGCGTTTCCAAGAATGATTTATCGCCTGCGGCCGTAGTTCACATGCAACGATCTCAAATCGCAATTATTGGAGCGCCGCTCGATCTCGGTGCGGGCCGCCGCGGCGTCGACATGGGACCCTCGGCGGTGCGTGTGGCGAACCTCAACAAGCGTGTGGCATCTCTCGGTTACGACGTAGAGGACCTGGGGAACGTGCCAGTCGACCAGCCCGAGAGCCTGCCCGAGGGGCCGCGTCATGCCAAATACCTCCCTCAGATTGCGGCGGCCTGCGAGACGCTGGCGGCCCTAGTTGAACACGTGATGGATGAAGGTAAAGCGCCGCTCGTGCTGGGTGGCGACCATTCCATCGCCGTTGGAACCGTGGCCGGAATTGCCGGGTATTTCCGCCGGCGCAAGAAGAAAATTGGCTTGTTGTGGGTTGACGCGCACGCGGATATGAACACGCCGCAGACATCACCCAGCGGGAATGTGCACGGCATGCCGCTCGCCTGCTGCATCGGCTTGGGTCCGCCGGAGCTGGCGAAACTGCTGGGCTATGCGCCCAAAGTAAATCCGCGCGATGTGGCGCTGGTCGGCTTGCGTGACGTCGACATCCTGGAACGGCCTCATGTGCGCGAAAGCGGAGTCAAGGCTTTCACCATGCGCGATATCGACGAGCGTGGTCTGCGCGCCGTAATGGATGAGGCCCTGAAGATCGTGACCAACGGAACCGAGGGACTGCATCTCTCGCTCGATATGGATTACGTCGACCCGCAGTATGCTCCCGGTGTCGGGACACCCGTGCGCGGCGGTGCGACGTATCGCGAAGCCCATTTGACCATGGAAATGATCTGTGACTCGGGCGAGATGGTTTCGATGGAAGTGGTCGAGGTAAATCCGGTAATCGACGAGGTCAACCGCACCGCGGATCTGGCGGTCGAGCTGGTGATGTCTGCCCTGGGGAAAAAGATTCTGTAACGGCCTTTCCGTCGACTCGAACGAATATCTATTCCACACTAATGAAACTCCGGATAGCGGTTATCTACGGTGGGCGCAGCGGTGAGCATGAAATTTCCGTCCGCTCCGCGGAATCCATCATGCAGGCCATGGATGAGTCAAAGTACGCGATTCTTCAGTACTTCATCAGCAAAGAAGGCAAGTGGCGGCCTGTGCCGATCCTGCCCGAGCCTGACGCGCACAAGGATATTGACGTGGCCTTCCCCGTGTTGCATGGCACGTTCGGCGAAGACGGAACCGTCCAAGGCCTTCTCGAACTGGCCGATCTGCCGTACGTGGGCGCGGCCGTGATGGCGTCCGCTATCGCCATGGACAAAGAGATGATGAAGCGCGTCTGCCGCGAGCGCGGACTGCCGATCGTGGAGTATCTGACACTGGAGCGTGGAGAATTGACCACGCTGCGAAACTTCAATCGGTTCGCATTCCCCGTTTTCGTCAAGCCTGCGAATCTGGGATCTTCAGTAGGCATTTCGAAAGCCCGCAACCAGGACGAACTGAATCACGCGCTCGAGCTGGCCGCGCAATACGATCGCAAAATCATCGTGGAGCGGGGCATCGAGGGGCGCGAATTTGAGTGCTCGGTGCTGGGGAACGCCAATCCGGAAGCTTCTCTGCCCTGCGAGATACTGCCGTCGCGCGAGTTTTACGACTATGAAGACAAGTACATCCTGGATCAGGCGAAGTTCGAGTTGCCCGCTAAATTGATGCCTAAAAAGACGGCGGAACTGCGGCGGCTGGCGGTTGAATGTTATCGCGCGGTCGAATGCGAGGGCATGGCGCGGGTGGATTTTCTTCTGGAACGCTCGACCGGTCAGCTCTACATCAACGAAATCAATACCATTCCAGGATTCACCTCCATCAGCATGTATCCCAAAATGTGGGAACATAGCGGCCTTGCCTATCCGAAGTTAATCGATCGCCTGATCGAGCTGGCGCTCGAACGCCACGCCGCCAAGAAGGCAACCAGGTTCACGCGCTAAAATAAAGCTTTACCAACCATGGCAACAACGACTCGCACCGTGACCTACGAAGAGTGGCTCGAAATGCCTGTTGTCGAGGACGCTACCGAAGAAGTAGTCAACGGCGAGATCCGCATCATGCCACGCCCAAAATTTAAGCACACCCTCATTGCTCAAAAGCTTGGCAAGCTTTTGAGCACCCAGGGTGATGAGAATCTTATCCTGGTTCTGATGGCACCATTCGGCCTCATCATCCGGCGTTTTCCGCTGACGTCGCGTGTGCCTGACCTGGCGGTATTCCTCAAAAAGAACATCGTCGAGGTGTTATCTTCCGCGAATACGCGCCTAGAGCGTGCCGGGAACCTTCGTGATTACGAACAGGGCCGCGTTCCGGAAGTGTGGGTGCTTCACTCCGGAAGCGCGAACTGTCGAAGTGCTCGAGTTGCAGGAAAATCAATGGCGCACACCAAAAATTCTCGCCGACGGCCGGATTTCGCCAGCGCATTTTCCCGGCGTCTCGTTAGACGTAACTTCCATCTGGCCTGACTGATGCGTCGTATTTTTCCCGTCTTCCTACTCCCATTAGCCTGCGCCTTCGCTGCCAGTACCGCCGGCCCCGATGAAGATTTGGCCAGGCAGGTCAAACGATTGGTGGACGTCTATTCGCTGGTGGAGCAGAATGCCGCCGACCCGGTTTCCTCCGAGCAAGTGTTTTATCAGGGCGTGATTCCCGGCATGCTGCGGCGCCTGGATCCCCACTCTGTTTTCTTTGATCCCCAGCAATTCGAGCAGTTGAAGCAACTGGAAACTTCCACTCGAAAAGGTTTTGGGAGCGTGGTTTCCGTGTTGCCCGGACGGGTGATCGTGCTGCAGACGCTGCCGGGGACGCCCTCGGCGAAATCCGGCATGAGCCCCGGCGACGAAATTCTGGCCATCAACGGCATTCGCCTGGAACGGTTGGATATGGAGCAGCTCATCGAGGTGTTGACCCAATCGCGACAGCAACCGGCCCAGCTCAACATACGCCGCCCCGGCAACGTGCGGCTGCTCGAATTTACACTCACGCCAGAGGAGATGCAGGCGCCCAGCGTAGCTCGCGCGTTTTTGTTGAAGCCGGGCATGGGATATCTGCGCGTGGAAAGTTTCGACGAGAAAACCGGCGAACAGATTAAGAGCGCTATCGAAAAACTGGGCGGACGGGATCTCCAAGGTCTGGTGCTCGATTTTCGAAACAATCCGGGCGGCATGCTGACCTCGGCGCTCGAGACCGGATCTCTTTTCCTGAAACCGGGACTCACGCTGCTCACAGTCCGCGGCCGGTCCGTACCGGAGAAGCAGGAAACCGTTGCAGCCGGCGCCAAGCCGTACGATTTTCCACTGGCTATCGTGATTAACGGCAAGACGGCAAGCGCCTCGGTAATTGTGGCGGGGGCGTTGCAGGATCATGATCGAGCGGTAATCATCGGCGAACCGAGTTTCGGGAAGGGATTAGTGCAGAGTGTGTTCCCCCTTGGCGAGTCGACGGGCTTGGCGCTCACCACGGCTCTCTACTACACACCAAGCGGGCGATCGATTCAGAAGCCGCTCGACTCGTCGCGATTCGCGCTCGCGGCGACCACGGCCCACCCGAACACGAAATCGGAATTCCATACTGATAAAGGGCGGGCCATGCGAGGCGGAGGCGGCATCATTCCAGACGCCATCGTGTTTCCACCCGCGGTTTCGCGTTTGCGAGCGGTGCTCGACGCGAGCGGCTCCTTCACTTCTTTCGCCACCGGTTATACGCAAACGCACAAGATTTCTGAAGATTTTGAGATCACGCCCGAATTGCTGGACGATTACCGGCTCTATCTGGCCGAGCGCAATATTCAGCCCAATGTGTCGGAGTGGTCGAGCGAACAGGATTTCATACGCAACCGCCTCAAGACTGAAATTTTCAATTTGACGCTGGGAGTTGCAAAAGGCGATGAAATTGAGGCTCAGCGCGATCCGCAGATTCAACGGGCTCTGGAAATGATCTCCGTCGTCGTCCAAGTCGCGGCAAAGTGAGCCAACGCCGCACTATTGTGATGCTTCCTGCTCCGTCCGGATGTTCGACTCAAATTCTCCAGCGAATTTTCCGTTTACATTGAACTGGCATAATAAGACCGGAGGTTTCCAGTTATGCCCACCACGCTGTCGACCGAGCAGGAGACCAATCCCTGGCTTGCGGCCGAGGCCCGGTTTGATGAAGCTGCCACCCTCCTGAATCTCGACGATGGCATGTGTAAGGTGCTGCGCAGCCCCAATCGAGAAATTACCATCCACATTCCCGTGCTGCTCGATGACGGCCGTATCGAGGTGTTTACCGGGTATCGGGTCCAGCATTCCATTGCGCGCGGCCCCGGCAAAGGCGGCATACGGTTCGGACCTGACGTGACGCTCGATGAAGTGAGAGCGCTTGCAGCCTGGATGACCTGGAAATGCGCCGTGGTGAACATTCCCTTTGGAGGGGCCAAGGGCGGCGTGATCTGTGATCCGCAACTGCTCTCAGACAGCGAACTCGAACGCATTACGCGGCGATACACCGCCGAGCTGATTGAAAATCTGGGACCCGAGCGCGATGTGCCCGCTCCGGACGTGAATACCAACGACCGTGTGATGGCCTGGATCATGGATACTTACTCGATGCACGTGCGCCACACGGTGACGGCAGTGGTGACCGGAAAACCGATCGACCTTGGTGGCTCGCGCGGCCGTACCGAAGCTACCGGGCGCGGCTGCTGCATCGTGTCGCAGAAGGCTTTGCGCAGATTGAGTATCCAAACGGCCGAAGCGCGCGTTGTCATCCAGGGGTTCGGGAACGTGGGCGGTATGGCGGCCCGGCTCATGGCGCGGGCGGGATTCAAGATTATCGCCATCATTGAACAAGATGGCGCAGTCTACAATTCTCAGGGGCTCGACATCGCCGCGTTAATGGAGCATCGGAAAGAAACCGGCTCGGTTCGCGATTATCCCGGGGCGGAAAACATGGACCGCGATGAGGCCATGTTCCTGCCGTGCGAAGTTCTGCTTCCCGCCGCCACCGAGAATGTGATCACATCGGCAAATGCCGGCCGTCTGCGCTGCCGCATCCTGTGTGAAGGCGCGAACGGGCCCACTACACCGCTTGCCGACGAAATCCTTCGCGAAAAGAAGATTTTTGTGATCCCTGATATTCTCGCCAACGCCGGCGGCGTCACGGTCTCATATTTCGAATGGGTTCAGGATCGGCAGGGGTTCTTCTGGAATGAAGATCTTGTCAACACGCGCCTCGAGGAGATTATGGTCAACAGTTTCGATGCCGTGGTGGGCTACGGGGATAAGCACGCCGTGAATAACCGCACCGCCGCCTACATGCTGGCGCTCGATCGCGTGGCATTCGCTATCAAGTTGCGCGGCATTTATGCGTAATGTCACAGGCAATTGCGCCAGATGCGATTGATGATCGGAGCAAGTCGCCCAGCGGGCAGCGCCTGCCCCGCGAGTTCTTAGATGGCTACTGACGCCTCGACGCCGCTCATGCGGCAATACAATGCAATTAAACAGCAGGTTCCCAACGCGCTGCTGATGTTTCGCCTGGGTGATTTCTACGAATTGTTTTACGAAGATGCCGTGGTAGCCGCCCGCGAACTAGAGATCACACTGACCGCCCGAAACAAAGAAAAAGGCATGGCCATTCCCATGTGCGGCGTGCCCTATCATTCGGCTGAAAGCTATATCGCGCGATTGATTCAGAAGGGGCACCGCGTCGCCATCTGCGATCAGATGGAAGATCCGCGGGTCGCCAAAAAGCTTGTCAAGCGCGATATCACGCGCATTGTTACTCCGGGAACTGCAACCGACGCGCATCTGCTTCGATCGCATGAGAACAACTACCTGGCCGCCGTAGCCCCGAACGGCAGCCGCGCCGGACTGGCACACGTGGATGTCTCCACCGGTGAGTTTCGCGTGACCGAGCTGGACGCCGTCGAGGTTTCAGCTGCTCTCGAACAACTGGGCGCGCGCGAACTCCTGGCTCCTGCTGAATTACCCCTCTTGCCGGGAGAAGATAAGAACCGCCGGCTCTTGCACACTGAGCTTGATAGCTGGACGTTCAGCCACGACTATGCCGACCGCATTCTGCGCGATCACTTCAAGCTGCTCTCGCTTGACGGCTGTGGTCTGGCGGACCGCAGTGCGGCAGTATGCGCGGCTGGCGCCATCTTGCATTATCTGCGCGAAACGCAGAGAGCAGCGCTCGAACATCTCGATCGGCCGTCCTACTATGACCGCGCCGAGGGCATGGTGCTGGATGCGGTCACGCTGCGCAACCTGGAGCTGGTTGAGGCTCTGTTCACCGGTGAGAATGCAACACTCCTCTCGGCACTTGACCAGACCATCACTGGAATGGGCGGCCGCCTGTTGCGCCGCCGGCTTCAAAATCCCTCGCTCGATCGCGGCGAAATTGAATCTCGACTCGATGCGCTCGACGAACTGCTGCGCGAGACTATTTTGCGCGCGCGCATTCGCGAGCAGTTAAGCGGCGTGCTGGACGTGGAGCGCTTGCTCGCAAAGGTGACCATCGGGTCGGCCGGACCTCGCGAACTGCTGGCGTTAGGCGCGTCGCTCGAAAAGGTGCCCGCGTTGAAGGAATCAGTAGCCCGCTGTGGCGGTCGAAGGCTGGCCAGTATTCTGAGCGGCCTTGACGAAGTACCGGAGGTGCGCGACCAGATCCTGAGCTCTATTGCGGACTCGCCTCCTGTGAACTTAGCCGACGGAGGCGCCATCCGGAGCGGATATAACGCTGAACTCGATGAGCTCCGCGACCTGCGCCAGAATGGCCGGCAATATATTGCTCAGATCGAATCTCGCGAGCGCGAGCGCACCGGCATCCAGTCTTTGAAGGTCCGGTTCAACAATGTCTTCGGCTATTACATCGAGGTCTCGAAGGCCAACCAGCACCTGGCTCCCGCCGACTATGAACGCAAGCAGACGCTGGTGAACGCCGAACGGTTCACTACCCCGGAATTGAAGGATTATGAGCGCAAAGTTCTTGATGCTGAAGAGAAAATCCTGGTTCTCGAGAAAGAGCTGTTCAATGAGGTGCGCCGCTTCGCAGCGGAGCGCGCGCAGCGGATACGGGCTACGGGCGCCGCCATTGCCGAGCTGGACGTAACGGCAGCTCTGGCACAAGTAGCCGTCGAGAACCGCTACGTGCGGCCGGCGTTTTCAGACGATGGCTCCATGCGCATCATCGCCGGGCGGCATCCGGTGATTGAGAGACTTGCCGAGCAACCGGGCGGCGCGGCTGGACGCTTTATTCCCAATGACCTTTACCTCAACTCCGGCGCCGATCTGATCGCCATCATCACCGGACCCAACATGGGTGGCAAGTCCACTTATCTCAGGCAAGCTGCACTGATCGCCATCCTGGCTCAGATGGGTTCGTTTGTGCCGGCGGATTCGGCCGCGCTTCCCCTCATCGATCGAATTTTCACGCGCATCGGCGCATCCGACAATCTGGCCCGCGGGCGGTCCACATTCATGGTGGAGATGACCGAAACCGCGGTGATTCTGAACACTGCCACGCCGCGGAGCTTCATTGTGCTGGATGAAATCGGCCGTGGCACATCCACTTACGATGGACTGGCGCTGGCCTGGGCGGTGATTGAATACATTCATCAGCGCACGCGCGCCAAAACCTTGTTCGCCACGCACTATCACGAGTTGACGGAATTGGCCGAGCAGCTTGATGGCGTGCGCAATCTGCATGTCTCGGTAAAAGAAGCCGGCGACCAGATCATCTTCCTGCGCAAAGTGGAACCCGGAAAGGCCGACCGCAGCTATGGCATCGAAGTGGCGCGTCTCGCGGGTCTGCCACTCCCGGTAATTGAACGGGCCTGCGATGTCTTGAAGCTTCACGAGACCAGTGAACATGCCGTCACCGAAGAACTCTCGCCCAGACCCCAGCAGCCGGTTCAAATACGCTTGTTCGAGCCTGTGGGGCACGGGATTGCCGAGCGCATCCGTAAATTGAAGATCGACGAGCTACGGCCCATCGAGGCTCTGCAGTTGCTGAGCGAGCTGCAGCAGGAGTTGAAGCGATCTTGCGGGTAGCCGGCGTCATGAGCGGCACATCGCTCGACGGCATCGATGTGGCGATCGTCGATATCCGGGGCCATCGCATCAAGACGGTAGCGTTCAATAGCAGCCCTTACCCCGAATCCGTACGGCAGGAGATCCTTTCGGTCTCGAATGCCACGACCACCACCGCATCTATTGCGCGGCTGCATTTCCTGCTCGGTGAGTTGTACGCGGCGGCCATCATCGCAGCATGCCGACGTCATCGGATTGCGTTGCACGGCATCGAGCTGGTGGGTTGTCACGGGCAAACCATTTATCACCAGGGAGAACCCGAGCCTTACCTGGGCTGCTCCATTGCGACGACGCTGCAGATCGGTGAAGCCGGCGTGATTGCGGAACGGATCGCCGCCCCGGTGATCTCGGACTTTCGCACCCGCGACGTGGCCGCCGGCGGCAAAGGCGCTCCGCTGGTTCCCTACGTGGATTATTTACTTTTCCGGCACCAGCGGCTGGGGCGAGTGGCGCTCAATATTGGTGGTATCGCCAACGTGACGGCCCTGCCGCCGGGCGCGTCTTCGAGCCAGGTGATCGCATTCGACACCGGTCCGGGCAATATGATCATTGATGGGCTGGCGACGGAAGTCACACGCGGGCGCGAGCACTTCGATCGTGATGGACGCATTGCAGCGCGCGGCCGGCCTGCGAGCCAACTGCTGGACCGTCTGCTAGCCGACCCATACTACCGTCGTAAGCCGCCAAAGACGGCAGGACGCGAACAGTATGGCGCGAAATTTATCGGGCTAATGAAAAGGTCGGGACTCGGCCTGCGCGACCTGATGGCCACGGCCACCGCCTTCACCGCCGTGACCATCGCCGTGGGTGTGGAACGATTCATCAAGCCGCGGATGCCGGTGGATGAGCTGATTGTTTCAGGAGGCGGCGTCCACAACCGCACGATGATGGGTTATCTCTCGTCGTTCTTGCCCAGCGTGCGGATCACTACTTCAGAGGAGTTTGGCGTGGGTGTGGATGCCAAAGAGGGCGTGGCATTTGCCCTTCTGGCCTATGAAACCTGGTGTGGCCGCGCGGCCAATCTGCCCTCAGCCACCGGAGCTCATCGTCCGGTCATTCTGGGGAAAATTACTCAATGAGTCAAGAGGGCACGGCTCGAAGAGCCCGGCGGATTGTGGCCTGAGAAAATGGCGACTCGAATGACTTCGAATAACTCGGCCAAGCGAATGGGCTTTGCAACGTGACCGTCTGCACCGGCCCTCAGACTTCGGTCGCGGTCTTCTTGCAGGGCATGAGCTAGCAGCATCACAATGGGCGTGTAATAGTTAGTGGCTTTTTCCAATTCCCGGATAGCCGGGTGGCATCCAAACCATCCATCTCGGGCATCTGGATATCCATTAAGATCAAATCGAATCTTCGGTGCTTGATAGCCCTCCAGGGCCCGCACTCCGTCGGCCGCAACCACCACCTCGTTGCCGCTTTGTTCGAGCAGCTTCGCGGTCAGAGTCTGATTGATTGCATCGTCTTCCACCACGAGAATTCGCACCCCCCGATGCCCACCTGGCTTGGCGCATCCGAGCGATACGGCGCAGGCTGCTCGCGCCCACTCCCTCGAATACCAAATTGCGCGGTGAAGTGGAAGGTGCTCCCCATACCGATGTCGCTTTCCAGTGCCAATTGGCCGCCCATGAGCTTGACGATTCGCGGACAAATCGGCAGGCCAAGTCCGGTCGCGCCTTGTCTCGTTGTCATGAAACCGTCGCTCTGACGAAAGGCTTCGAAGATACCCCGCTGCCGGTTGAGCGGATGGCCGGCTCCGGTGTCGCTAACGGAAAACCTCAGACGGATGAAATTGTCCGCGCCGGCTTCCTGTGTGATCAAGATCTTTACCGACCCCCCTTTTCGGTGAATCTGACGGCATAACTCGCGAGATGAACCAGCAACTGCCGCAGACGCACGGGATCACCCAAAAGCTTGTCGGGAACGTCCGCCTGCATCGACACCAGGAGCTCCAAAGCTTCTCTTCTGCTCGTGGCTTGAGCGTGTGAACCACATCGTCCAGCCACTTGCGAACCGAGAACTCAATCGAGTCGAGTTCCAGCCGGTCCGCATCCAGGTTAGGTTGGATATCCAGAATATCGTTGAGCACCGACAGCAGTGACTCGGCATAGTTTCTGGCGATTTCAAGATATTGGCGCTGATCGCGCGTCAGCTCCGTTTCGAGCACTAATGATGTCATTCCCACAATGGCGTTCATGGGAGTGCGAAATCTCATCGCTCATGTTCGCCAGAAACTCGCTTCTGACGCGGCTGGCCTGCTCCACCTCGCGAAGCATGTGTTCCGACTGACCCTTCTGGGCCTCGACGGTTTTCACATTCTGCTGGAGGCGACGCTGGCTGTCAATCACATTGAGGAACCTGTGAGGACCACAACCGCCAACACGCCAGGACTGCGGCGCAAACGGCGAGCACCATGGGACTCGCGAAAGGTATCCAGGCAGAGCCCAACGCCAGGGCCAACCAGGCTTGACGGAACACAATAGCAATTATGGCGCTCACCAACTGAAGCATCGGCCAGCTGGCTGCTTTTCTTTAGGAACGGGTGGATAGCCCTCAAAGCGCGGGCTCCGCAATCGCGTATTGCCGCCAGAGCGCACACCGGGACGCGCTCCATCACCTGCCTGCGCATTCCGCCACCCGTCAGGACGTCTTTTTAGGCACTCTTGTGACGAAGGTCAGTGATGCGGAGTTCATGCAGTAGCGCAGGTGAGTGGGGAGCGGTCCATCGTCGAAAACGTGCCCCAAGTGAGCATCGCAACGGGCACAAGACACTTCCGTCCGGCGCATTCCAAGAGCCAGATCAGTACCGCTACCCACATTCTCTTTCGCGATCGGGGCCCAGAAGCTGGGCCAGCCCGTACCGGATTCAAACTTGGTCTTGGAATCGAACAGAGCGGTTCCGCAGCACACACATCGATAGAGCCCATCGGCATGGTTATCGTGGTACGTGCCGGTGAAGGCGCGCTCGGTGCCCTTGTGGCGCGTCACCTCGAACTGCACTGGCGTCAACTGGCTTTTCCACTCGGCCTCGGATTTCTCAACCTTCTCCACTTCGACGAAGCCCGTCCGCCGCCCCGATGCATCAAACTCGGCAATCCGCACCGTGTGCTTCCCCTGCGTCGCACGGTTCCGTTCCGCCCCTGAGGCTTCAGCTGCTCCCAAGCCTCCAAGCGCCAGTAGAAGAAAGCGCCGCCGGCCAAACTCGTCCTGATCTTCAGTCACACCCGTTTCGCGGAGAGTAAACAATCTCATATGCATCTCCCTGGAACCGTGGGCTCTGGCTCCTGCACGGTTCATTTCGATTTCTTCAACAATTCCGGAAACTGCTTCTTCAGCTTCTCCAACTTTGGATAGGCATTCACCACTACGTAGCTATTATTGGGATTCCGCCGCACGAACTGCTGATGATATTCCTCAGCCGGGTAAAAACCCTTGAGTGCCGTAACCTCGGTGACGATGGGCTTATGGAATACTTTGGCGTCGTCCAACTGCTTGATGTACGCTTCCGCGACCCGCTTCTGCTCAGCGTCT
>QHXW01000329.1 GCA_003223115.1 Acidobacteriota bacterium | reverse complement strand
CTCGCTAAGGGTCTAAATTTTGCATGCCCGGCGACGGAGAAGACGCAATAGGCCTGGATCAGAAACCCGAGGGGACAGGCAAGCCTGATCTGTCCGCTTCAGCTCCACGGCATCGAGTGGGCGTAGCGGGCTGGGATTCTACAGCCTGCATGTCTGGGCTTGGAAAAAACAATGCCAGCGGCGCTGGCCGCGCAGGTTCTGTCTGGATTGTCGGAGATTATCGGCCAAGTCGGCCACTCGGAAGCAATCCAAGTTGATGCACAGTCGCCATCGCAATTTCGACGTGAGCTGTCAATCGAGTCGGGTTGAGTCTTAGATTTCTTGGCCGTTGGGTTCGATGCCGATCCGGTCGTTGACTGCGTTTTGAAGACGCTGCTTACAGCCAAGATATTTCTCGGTCGTCTGGACGGAGACGTGGCCGAGCAGAAATTGGATCTGGTCCAGTTCCCCTCCGGCGTTGCGGCACAAGCGGGCGCACGTCCGACGGAGGTCATGCGGAGCTACATTTTCAATGGCTGCTCTTTTGGCGCAGTCCTTGACGACGTGTCACACTACCCGCTCCTTCACACCCTCTCCCCAGGTCTTGCCCGCGCGGCAAACGCACCGAAACACTCGGCCTTCACTCACGCCAGCGGACACAAGCCAGGAATCGATGGCGCTCTTGACCCAATCCGGAACGGGCACCGTCCGAATCTGCCGGCCCTTGCCGACCAAATCGACGATGGCCCAGTGATCCTCGCGCTGTTGAAGATGGGCGATCTCAAGTTCAGCTGCCTCTCTGCGGCGCAGCCCACAACCCAAGAGGGACCCGATCAGCGCTCGACCCCGATCAGCGCTCGATCCCGCTTGCCCTTAAGCGTACTCGGGCCAGGTACCCGCGACAGCGTTCTTGCTTGGTCAGCAGTGAGCAAATTACTAAGACGAACGCCGAGGTTCTTCGGCCCTTTGACTCGCCGGATGCCAGCAGCGAGATCCGGGCTGAGCAGGCCCAAATCAGCAGCTTCGTATGCTTCAGCACTGTCCACCGCCAAAATAAAACCGTTCTGAGCACAACTTCGCACGAACGGGTGCCGTACGTCCTAACACCGGGTCGTACCGGAGGAATCCCGTGAAGCCGCCCTCTCCTCAGTTCTTTCTCTTCTTGGGTTTTTCGACCCTTCTTCTCCCCTGGACACCAATCGCGGGAGCGACCGTAACGCTATACATGCAGGGCAAGGGGCCGATTGCTTCGCAAAAGACGAAGGCCGACGGCGCATTTTCATTTCATGGGCTTCAGCCTCGCTCGGAAGAATACTGGGTGGCTATCGCACGCGACGGGTTCTTCTCCGAGGAAGAACGACACCTGACTATTTCGCCAGGCCTTGAAGCAGTGTATGCGCCAATCACGATGGAATCATGCGACCAGGGCCATTGCCAACCGCACCTCAAGACCATTCGCGTGATGCCGTCGTGCGCCTAGTCCTAGTTGAGACCAACAAGCGTACGAGTTGTGAAGTGGGGTTTCCTTCCATCACGCCGGGCCGGAGCCCCGTCCTCGCGGCCCATCGGTCGAAGTTCGTGGTAACCCGTTTCCCGCCCGCCCGGCGGGCACAGTTTCCGAGTGTGCCGTGACCGGAGCAGCGGCGGTCAAGTTCCCAGCAAGGGATTTGGGCGGAAAGCAATAGAAGCAGATGCTGTCGAAGTAGCTGCTGCCCAGGAGAACCAGATTATCTCGCGTCGCCGGCGAAGAGGATAGAATAGCCGCTACGCCCATGGCCGGCATCGACAAACGCGATGTGCAGTTTGATGCCATCGTTAACGAGGTAGTTTCGGAAGCCCACCTCAACCGGTCTCTACTCTTGCCTGAGGAGATCGAGTACATCCGCGAGCACGCGCTCAACAGGCCACTGGGCGTGATCCATATCTGGGCGCTCGGTGTGGGCGTGGTGATCACGGGGATGTACTTCGGCTGGAATTTCGGGCTACCTGTCGGCGGCCCGATCGGCGTACTGGTGGCATCGTTGATCGTCTGCGTGTTGTACCTAGCGTGGGTGCTTGCCCTGTCGGAACTCTCGGTCGCCATGCCGTTTGCTGGCGGACCGCTGGCGTTCGGACGGCGGGCTGTGGGCAAATGGTTCGGATTTCTAATGGGCTGGTCGATGTTCCTCGAGTGCCTGTTCGCCACGATTGGAACAGGATTGGCGGCAGGTGGGTACATCGCGTTTCTCAGCAACCCCGAACATCCTGACCGGAAATTGACCACCGCGTGCGCCATCCTCTGCGCGCTGGTGTTCTTCGCGATTCAGTATTCCGGAGTGAAACAGCAGGCCGTCGTCATGCTATGGCTGACGTACGCCGCCATCGCCGCGCTGGTCTGGTTCTGGCTGGGTGCGGCTCCTGGTGTGGCTCTGGAGCGCGTTTTCAGCAGACCACTGCTGCCGACGGGATGGTCCGGCGTGCTCGGCGCCGTCCCCTACGCGCTGTGGTGGCTGGTGATTATCGAAACGGTCGCGCTTGCGGCTGAAGAGGCACGCGACCCGCACGTTTCCATCCCGCGTGGCCTGGTGCTGGCCCAGATCACGCTGGTGGCGCTAGTCCTGCTGACGTGGTGGTTTGCATCGGCGGCGGCACCGTACGCCGAAACGGGCGTGGTGGATTATCCGCTTCCGCTGGTCTTCAAGAAAGTCTGGGGGACGGGATGGTTTCTTACTGCATTCTCGGCGCTAGCGGTGGCCGGCATGCTGGTTTCCTACAACGGAATGATCTACGCCACCAGCCGCCAGTCGTTTTCGCTGGGGCGCGCCGGATACCTTCCGAAGTGGCTGGGCACGGTACATTCGACGCGCCGAACGCCGCACGTTTCGCTCGCTGTGTGGACCACTGTGACGATTCTGTTCATCTTGTTCGGCCATTTCTACGAGAAGGCAACGGCAGTCGCGATCCTGATCTCCACGCTCACGGCGGTGATCTGGTATGTGCTGGCCATGGTCTGCCTGGTGATCCTGCGCCGGAAGGAGCCGGCGTTGTTCAGACCATACAAAGTTCCCGCGTATCCGTCATTGCCCGTGTTCGTGGCCGTCTTAGCTGGGATTGCAGGATATCTGTATGTGTGGTCGAACGTGCAGGTGATCTTTCCGACGGTGGGGCTTTACGTAGTCGCGGCGGTCTGGTATGCGCTCCGGGCGCGCAAAAACGTGCTGCCCGTCGCGCCGGAGGAAGTAGCGGCGCGGATAGCTGAGGAATTGGCTCGCAAACAAGGTGTGGCCGAGCCAAGGGCGGCGGCCCCCGGCGCCGAGGACAGGGGTTTCATCGCGCATGCGACGGCCCCGATTCTCATGCCGGCGGACCCGCTCTACTCGCAGCAGATGCAGACGGCACTCGAACGCATTGCTGGGCCCGCGCTGGTGGTCGGCATCCTATCGCTGGTTTGGATGATTCTGCGGGCTCGCGGCTTGGTACAAGACTTATTTTCCGAGGTAGCCGAGGTCGCTGCCATCACGTTGCTGTGGGGATTTTTGTTCGCCCTGGTCAGCGCGATCGGACTGATGAGCACGCGTAATCATGGGCGGTGACCCGGTGTTCCGCCCGGTGTTCCGCCCAGTGTTCCGGCCCCTCGCGGTTAACCATTTGTCGGAAACGATTATGCGAGTATCGTTCATCCGTTTGGCAACCGCCGTCCACGCTTCCTTGAATGGACTTCTGGGGCGTTTCCCGTCAACTTGACCGCGCCCTACCCCACTTCCGGTTGGCGTGATCTGCTCGGGACCCTATTGAACGGCCGACGGGCGAACCCGCGCTGTAGGTTGTCAGAGTACGCGAAAATGGCGGTGTTGATAACAAAGCGCGAACAACGACTCTGTGCCACAGATCATGAAAAATCTGCCAGAGTTCGTGAAATTATCCTACGCTTTTGCCCCTGTTCTTGAAATAATCCTACATGGCGCCGGTCCCGTCGTCCCTTTACGCATCGTCAGCACGTCCGGGAGCGTAAGGTCGGTAAACGCAAACTACACGGGACCAAACTGCGTTCCGCCGTGCTGGCTTCGCGTTAGGCAGGTCCGAACTAATGGCCGACGCCGAAATTCGCCATTGCGACAAGTATCCAGTCAATTGCTGGCCGAATATCCCGGTGCCGACGGTTTGGCGTTATGCTGGGAGCGCGCAGGACTTGGGCGCGATAGTTTGCTCGGCCTACTATCAGTTATGCGGGCGCCCATCAGCACGCCGTGATCGTAGAGGAGAGCGTCGTGAGCAGGAAACAGTCCTTAACGTCGATTGGCCAGCCAGTGCCAGAACTGCCCGTTACTGATGTAGAACGCGCGCAGCAGCACTATC
The DNA here is from genome assembly GCA_003223115.1 of Acidobacteriota bacterium. Lineage (GTDB taxonomy): Bacteria > Acidobacteriota > Terriglobia > Bryobacterales > Bryobacteraceae > QHXW01. Next base: position 5,816 of record QHXW01000329.1, on the reverse strand, counting down.
GGGATGCACTCGGCTTTGAGATTGGTTGGCTCTATCCGGGCGAAATTGGGGCCGTGTCCCGCGGAAACGTGGCGATATTCTTTCGGAAGACAGCCCCGCCATTTGAGGCTGCGGTTCACTGGGTGTTCGCCGAAGATGTCGATGCGACGTACAACGAGTTGAAATCTTTGGGTGCGAACATTGTTGAGCCCTTAGAAAAGAAGCCTTGGGGGTTAAGGCAGTTCACCGTCGAGGACATCGACGGAAACCGTTTCTATTTTCACCACGACTAACGAAGTCCGCATAACAACGCTTGCAGGCGACGCGCGAAACGCGCGGGCCTGAAGCGTGTCGTTGGGCAGACTGGCGCCTTCTGAGACTAATCGCCAGCCTGCGACCTGTGACGGAGAGATGTTCCTACGTCACCTTGATGTTCTAAGGACGCATCTGGGCGGTGGAGTGACGTATGAGCTCGAGGCAAGGCTGCAGCTCGACATCTTTACGGTCGTTCGTACGTGTACCTGCGTCGCCGCTGTTCAGGTCCTGGCTTCCGTTCCTGGGTTTCGTGGTGTCGCGAAGCAGATCCGAACGAGCCCGGACACAGCCGCCAGAAAATGAGCGCGGCAAGCTCATCCGCGACCAGACGTTGTGTCGGTCGTACACCGTCGTCCTAGCGATGCTCGTTAGTGACGATAAAACGCCGAAGGGGCCAGTTGACGAATCGCCGGCGGTAGAAGTGCGGGCTTGATTGAATCGCTCGCCACTTCGCGACTGATCGTGATTGATACGGATAGGCCTGGGTTTCGAGCCGAGCACACGTCTCATCTTCTGTAAACGAGGCTAACGATCCCCGTCGGGTTCGAGTGCCATTGGTTCCAATCAAACTCTGAGGCCACGAAGCCGACGCCCGGGGTTCGGTATAGGAAGTCCCGAAACTCGCCTCGCAAGAACCAGCGGCCTCGCAGCCGGATATCGGCGCCGGCGGCGGGCGCCAACGCCGGAACGAATTTGATATCGCTCTGAGTTGCAGAAGGCCGCCCCGCGTCGAAAATAATACCGGTTCGGTCGATTCTCGCCATGCCACCTCCGAAAGCAGCCCACGGGGAAATGCGCCGGGTTCCGGCCCACCGGACCCGGAGGCCCGGAGTGAGCGTAAGCGTCGGGCGTTCGGAATAAGAAGTTACAAACGACCCAGACGGGATGGCATGGATGCTGGCCCTCTGGGATCCGTAGATCGATAAAGGAATTTCGACTCCCACTTGCGCGCTCTTCCATGACCAAAAGTCGAATCCGACGTTCAGTAGCGCAGTCGCGCCAGCCTGTCCGCCGACGAGAAGCCCCCCAAAATTCGTTGAGCCGACCCTGCCCGAAGATGGCCCTGCGCCGGCCCCGAACGAGAAATCCGCCGAGCAACCTAGCCCAGGGACCAGCAGCGCAACAATCGCAGTGCGTACCACACGAAGTCAGACGCGCTCGATTTGAATTCGGTTCCCGCCTCTTTCCTCTGACGATTTGGCTTTCGCCTGGCGGTCGTCGACCACTGCCTTCTTCCGCCGCACACCCGAATTCCTCCCCGCTAACGCTAGGACTGCCGTTGGATCGCGCCCGGAACATCCAAAGGATGAGATGAGCGTGATACGCCAAGTGGCGGGTCGAGCGGGTCAGCGGTCGTAAGCCGACTTGCGGGGAGTAATCTATGGCGAATGATAAAATCAGCTTGACCCAATACCTACGATCAGCATGTTTTATGGGATCTTGATCCGAATGTTTTTCAACGACCATGCTCCGCCGCACTTTCACGCCCGCTATGGCGAGTTCGAAGCCACCATCGATATCGGCACATCGGCGGTCCTCCAGGGTCAACTGCCGAGTCGGGCTTTGAACCTGGTCCAAGAATGGGCGATGATACATAGAGAGGAATTGTTTGAAGACTGGCGGCTCTGCCGCGACAAAGAGCGACCAAACAAGGTTGAGTGCAATAACTGGAGCGTTCAAATGTATTGGGATGTAGTGGAAGTGAAGCCGGAGGCGCACTACTGCCTTTTTGTCCGCTTCAAAGACGGACAGGCTGGGCGCGTGCATTTGCGGGAGGACGACCTCACCGGTGTACTCGCACCTCTGCGGGACGTGCAGTTCTTCGAGCAGGTCTTCATCGATTGTGGCGCCGTAGCGTGGCCGGGAGAAATCGATCTGGCCCCCGATGCAATGTATTCTCAAATTGTCGGCAAGCGCCCTGAATTGCTGCAGACCGGCTAGACGCTAGAGCCAAGAGTTTCCGAACACAAGCCGACGTTAGCGGGAGTAATCCAGCCGGGCACTTCCACGCATATCCCCCATGAAACTTTGGCCGGATTAAAACGACTATACGTCCAAGTGGATTACTTCCGACATAACCGGTCAATCTGTGCCCATTCTCAGGGTGTAGCGAGTTTGCGTGCTTCGGCGACGATCTTGGTGAGCCGGTTGGAGAGCCGGGCGAGGCAAGTGCGTGAAGCACCGTTGGGCAACGCACGACGGAACATTTCCAGCACATGTTGAGCCGAGAACAAGGCGTCCATGACGCCGTCCAGGCCGGCTCGAAGCGAGGCGATGGGTGTTTTCGGCTGGGGAACCAGATGCCGAGGTTTGGAGCGCGCCAAGTCAAACTCGCGCCGGAGGTCAGACAAGGCCAGGTCGATATAGCGCATGGTCATGTCGGGAGAAGTGTGGCCGAGTAATTTCATCACGGCAGGAAGGCCCACACCGGAACGGAGCATTTCGGAGGCATGCGAATGGCGAAGCTGATGCGGCACGAGGCGCGTGGAGATACCGAGCGAGTGACACACCTGGTGCATGTAGTCGCGGAGTTGGCGCACCAGCGCGTCCTTAGTACCTGGGCGAGCCAACAGTAGACCATCAGCGGGCAACGGGTCGAGGGAGCGAAAGAATCGTAGGCGCTGGACGAGTGTACAAACAAACGAATCTACCGGGACCATGCGTTCGGTCTGCAGTTTGCCGAGCGGCACGTGAACCGCCCATTGATTCGGGCCAGAAGAGCGGAGACAATCGCACGACAGATCCGCGCACTCACCGATGCGCATGCCGGTGTGACGAATCAGCAGAAAAGCGTTGCCGCCCAGATCGTTGCGGTGGAGAAATTCCTGCTGGAGGAGTTGATCTTGCTGTGCGGTGAGCGGGCGTGGCAGCCTTCTGGGGCGACGCGGAACGTCCTCGCGGCGGATCAGATGAGCGAGTTCAGGAAGCTGTTGGGTCCACGCCAGTTCATGGAAGATGTAGCGCAGATGGAGGAGCAGGTTGATACAGGATGCCGTCACCAGCGGCGGCACTTGTGAGCGTAGGCTAGACATCCAGCCGAGGATGTGTGGATCGCGGCGCTGTTGGTCGAGAGAGCGCACCTGGGGATAAGCAGCGCCGAGGTAGGTCAGGAACTTGCGGACGGTCCCGCGGTAGTGACGAGTCGTGTTCGGATGGAGCGCGGCGCTGAGGGAGTCAACAGCGCGGTCGAAGACAGGAGCCAGCGGATGTGGGAGCGGAGGGCGTCGCGCGCGGTTCACGATGAAGTCACCGGAAGGGGACGGATGTGCTGGGCTACGGCGCGCGCATACTGCAGGTAGACGTCTTGTGGAGTGACCTGCACATACAGCAGTGTGGTCTGGATATCGGCGTGCCCCATCAACTGCATGAGTGGCACGAATTGTCAACTATTCTGTCAACCTACAACTCAACGGTGCACCGGCCTGTTTTGCACCCTTTGCATAGTTTACCTATGCATAGGTTGCGCCCAAAATGCATGGGGAAGTCAAGAGGTATCTATCGTGTGAGGAGCCCCAAACGGGGATCTAGTCAACTCCGCGAACGCCGTCTCTCGCTTCCGCTTTGTCTTGGGTAGTGTCTGAAAAGTGCGTTGTGACGCCTGCGATGGAAGCCAATCACGGATTACGTCTGGGTACTAGCGGAACTGCTGGGCGCGCGCCATAGAGCATTGTTATGATATGATCACGTCAGATGTAGTTTACCTTCAAACGAGGGGCGGTGCTCATAGCGGTTTTTATGTGCGCCCCGATTCTTATGGGACTGCTGCCCATACTGTTTTTCCGGCTTTTTCTTGCCCTAGATCGAAAACTTGATTTCAACACTTCAGCCACTACCCCCCTCTTGATTGCCGTCCAACGGTAATGAAACACTAGTACGAATGGGGGCTGGTGATGAGAGTCTGCACATCGGTCGCAAGCGGGCTACGCAGATCTTCCGCTATTTGGAAGCGCTGAACCAGCACCGCAATCCCGCCAGGCGCCAGCTCGACGACCAACTCTGGCATCTCTGGTTCCGCGATTTGCCTGAGCATCCGTCTATCCGGCGTGCGGAGTTTGCCGATTCACCATCCGATCCGGACGGAGCCGCCGAAGATGCGCCTCGCGTTCTAGATGACGACTTCGTCCTCAAAGTGCGAAGGCCCAAGCTGGCCCCCTGCCCCTCACCGCCAGAGTTACTGGCTCAGTGGCTCGAACGCGGCTGGGAAGAACCGGCGGCCGAAGTACGGATTCGAGAGTCAGGGCACGAGCTCGATGCACAAGGGCAAACGGTAGCCGCGTTCTTCCAGGATGATCCAAAGCGGCAACAGGCAATTGAGCGATGGCGGGTTCAAAGAGAAGCCTGGGCTCGCGACGAGAAGCCGGCGCGCGCGGCCATGGAGCTTTTTGAAAAGCTGTACGAGATTCGGGGACAGATCGAACGAGAAGGAGAGAAGCTGGAGCTCGTACTGGGAGACGGCATCCTCAATTGGCAGCGGGCGGAAGGCAGTGTCTTCCACCCGATCCTCTTACAAAGATTGCAACTGGAGTTCGATCCCACGCTACCGGAGTTCTCGATTGTAGAAGCCGACAGCCCGGTTGAGCTTTATTCGGCGCTGTTTCAGTCCATGCCGGACGTGGCGGGTCGGACCGTCGCCAAAGCGCGGCAGGAGTTGGAGCGGGGCAGGTGCCATCCGATGGCGAGGGAAGACACTTCGGCGTTTCTGCGAAGTCTGTCCGTTCAGTTGTCTGCTCAAGGTGAATTCCAGGACGAGGGGCCTGCGAGATCGGGGGGCAGCTACCCGGTCATTTCCAGATCGCCCGTCATTTTCCTGCGGCAGAGGAACTTAGGCTACGCGGTAGCAATTCAGTCCGTCATCGAGAACCTGTCCACCGCCCCGCAGATACCCTCCTCGTTATTGCGAGTGGTGGGGATCGAGAGCCAGATCACGACGGTGGCGGAAGACTCCGGTTCAACGAGTTGGATTGATGATTGCCAGCCACTAGATGTCTTGTTTAGCAAACCCGCGAACCCGGAACAGGTGAAAATCGCCCAACGGCTGGAGCGGCACGGATCCGCGCTGGTTCAGGGTCCTCCGGGAACAGGGAAAACGCACACGATTGCGAACCTGATCGGCCATCTCCTAGCGCAGGGCAAAAGCGTCTTAGTCACGAGCCACACCACCAAAGCATTAAGAGTCTTGCGCGACAAGGTAGTGCCGCGGCTTCGCCCTCTCTGCGTGAGCCTTCTCGACAGCGACATCGACAGCCGCAAGCAGCTCGAGAGTTCCGTAGATGCGATGGTCAGCCGGCTCTCGCTCGAGGACGCACAGCAGTTGGAGCAACAGGCGGCGGACCTGCAAAGTAAACGCAACGAGCTCGTCTCGCGCCACCGAGAACTGGCCGGCGCTCTTCTGAACGCAAGGGCAGACGAATACCGCGATATCATTCTCGCAGGAATGGCGTACACGCCGTCCGACGCTGCCCGGGTAGTAGCGGCAGGAAGGGGTGTGCACGATTTCATTCCCGGACCGGTCAAGCGGGGTT
>QHXW01000328.1 GCA_003223115.1 Acidobacteriota bacterium | reverse complement strand
ATTAACAGGGAGGCAAACTATGGTCCCTTGTCCCGTGTGCCAGGGCAGTATCGATGTGGACGAGGAGGACGTCGATGAAGGCGATTCGCTGAGCTGTGATGAGTGCGGCGCAGACCTCAAAGTCGTCAGCACCGGTCCTTTGGAACTCGAGTCCGCAGAGGAACTGAAAGACGACGAGGAGGGATTTGTCGAAGGGGATGAGGAAGAGGAGGAGGACTGGAAGTAGCGCCGATGCATCCTTGCTCTGCAGAAATCCCGTCAAATCGGGCGGCTGGTAGCCGGCGAAACGCACGGAGGGCGCGGTACGTCTACCAAATCGAGGTGTTTAAATCAATGTGGCGCAGACTGATGGCCTCTTTAGCTGTTGCCGCCGTGGCGATGCTGCTGGTCGCAACGCCCCCAAGCGCGTTCGCGGCTGATAAGAAGAACTCAGACCAGACCGTGCGGTCGGTTCAGGGCACGGTCACCGATGCGAACGACAACGCGGTGGATGGGGCCGTGGTCCAGCTCACGAATACCAGAACGCTTCAGATTCGCTCGTTCATCACCAAAGACCACGGAGCATACTATTTTTACGGGCTCAGTCCTGACGTCGATTACCAGCTCCGCGCGGAGTACCAGGGCGCGGTCAGTCCCACGAAAACGCTCAGCTCCTTCGATTCGCGTAAACAGGCCGTTATCAATCTGAAACTGACGCAAAAGAAGTAAAGCCCAACCTGAAACTCGCCTGCGGGCACGTCTCCACCGCTGAAGCTTGGAGAATCGCTGCGCGCCTCGGCGCAGGCGCCATTTTGTCACTGCGCGCTGGTGTAAGCTCTCCTGTATGCGAACAATTCTTCTCTCTCTGTTTCTGGTAACCAGTGTGCTTGCGGCGCCTAAGCCTGTCGCCAAGAAAGTGATTCAGCCGAAAGGCTTTCCTACCGGGCGGCCCTTCAGTCCCGGGATTCTATCGGGCGGCACGCTCTACGTTTCAGGCACCACTGGTCATGACGTGAAGACGGGGAAACTGCCCGATCAGTTCGAAGATGAGGTCAAGCAGGCTCTCGAGAACATCGGAGAGGTGCTCAAAGAAGGCGGCATGGGCTACGAAAACGCGGTGGCGGTTCAGGTTTATCTCACCGACATGGACCTGTTCCAGCGCATGAATCAGGTCTACACAACGTATTTCAAGGAGCCCCGTCCCACGCGCACCACGGTGGGTGTAGCGAAGCTGGGCGGGGGCGCGCACATCGAGATTACCGTCACGGCGCGTTAGGCTCCAGTAGCCGAAAATTACGGGATGGATGAGCCGCCATTTGCGCTCTGCCGGATTCCCACGTGACAATGGGACTGAATCACTTCCAGCGGGTTCTGCCGCGTCCCCGGCGGTTGCCCGCAACACCTCTCAAAGGGAGTTGAACCGTGAGCCGCACAATTCAATTGCGCCTGTTTTTTCTACTCGCGCCCGCTATAGCGTTGGCGCAAGACTTGAAGGAATTCGAAAAGCGAGTCACGGAATTCACACTCGCGAATGGATTGCACTTTATCGTGCTCGAACGCCACCAGGCGCCGGTAGTTTCATTCCATACGTACGTAAACGCCGGATCGGTGGACGATCCGGAAGGCAAGACGGGGCTGGCCCACATGTTCGAGCACATGGCGTTTAAAGGCACCGAGACCATCGGCACCAAGAACTGGATGGAGGAAAAGAAGGCGCTCGCGACGGTCGAAGAGGTTTACGACCGTTTGGAGGCCGAGCAGCGCAAGGGCCCCCGCGCGGATAAGGAGAAGATTGCGGCGCTCGAACGCGAGCTCAAGGCTGCCATCGGGAAGGCGGATTCTTACGTTGTTCCGAATCTGTTTCCCACCATCATCGAAGAGAACGGTGGGGTGGGCCTGAATGCCGGAACTGAACTCGATTCCACAGAGTATTTCTTCAACCTGCCGGCCAACCGCGTGGAGCTCTGGTTTTTACTCGAGTCCCAGCGCTTCCTGCATCCCGTTTTCCGTGAATTCTACAAGGAACGCGACGTAGTACTCGAGGAACGGCGCATGCGGGTTGAGTCAGACCCTCAGCAAAAGCTGATGGAGACCTTGCTGGCCTCGGCATTCCAAGCACACCCCTACCGCCGCATGCCGGGCGGCTGGGCAAGCGACATCACCAGCCTTCGCGTACGGGACGCCGAACAGTTTTTCAAAACCTACTACGGTCCTGCCAACATCACTATGAGCATTGTGGGCGACGTCGATCCGAAACAGATGCGAGCTCTCGCGGAAAAGTACTTCGCCGCTTTGCCTCCCGGTCCCCTGCCACCGACGGTTCACACGGTCGAGCCGGAGCAGGCCGGGCCAAGAAAAGCCGAAGTTGAATCGCCCAGCCAGCCTTTGGAGGTCATGGTCTACAAGCGTCCCAGTCAGTACGACAAAGATGATCCGGTCTTCGACGTCATCAGCGGGATTCTTTCCGGCGGAAGGACCGCCATTCTGTATAAGGAGATGGTCCGGGACAAGAAGATCGCTGTGGTGGCCGGGACAGAGGCAGCCTTTCCTGGAGACAAGTATCCCAGTCTGTTTATGTTTTACCTGGTGCCGGCGGTGGGCCACACCGTGGACGAGAATCAAAAGCTGCTGAACGACATCCTGGAGGGTTTCAAGAAGCAGAAAGTGGATACCGAGACGCTGGCCCGGGTGAAAACCAAAACACGCGCCTCGCTCATCCGCAGGCTCGACAACAACGCCGATCTGGCCCAGCTTTTGACGGCCTACTACGTGGCCTTTGGCGATTGGAGAAAATTGTTTACCTCAATCGACGACACCGACAAAGTCACCGCGGATGATGTGCAACGCGTCTCCCGGACGTATTTCATTACCAACGCGCGCACCGTGGCCTTCAATTTTCAACCTCCGGCACCTTCTGCCCAGAAACCCGAGGCGGGGGAAGGAGAAAAGCAATGAGGAATTCAATGCTCGGTGTTCTGCTGGTGGCCGGTGCGCTCTCGGCGCAAACCAAGCCGCAGACGCATGCGCCCGGTACGCCGCGCGCCGCGGTAACCAGCTCTGCGATTCCATCCTACAAGGACCTCAAGTATCCGGCGCCGAAGCCCATCAGCATCCCGAATGTCGCCACCTACACGCTCCCGAACGGAATCAAACTGTACCTCGTGGAGAATCACGAACTCCCACTGGTGCGCGGCTTTGCTTTAGTTCGCACCGGCAACCTGTTCGACCCCGCCGACAAGATCGGTCTGGCCAGCATGACGGGCATGGTGCTACGAACCGGCGGCACAAAGTCGAAAACGGGCGACGAGTTGGACGTGCAACTCGAAAATATTGCGGCATCGGTCGAAGCCGGAATTCAGGAGACTTACGGCAGCGTGTCGTTCTCCTGTCTGAAAGAAAAGACGGATGAAGTGCTGGGAGTTTTTCACGACGTGCTGACCTCTCCCGAATTCCGCCAGGACAAGATCGAGTTGGCCAAGACTGGGCTGCGCGCAGGCATCGCGCGCCGGAATGACGACCCGCACGGAGTGGCCGCTCGCGAGTTCAACGACATTGTTTACGGCAAAAACACGCCCTATGGCTGGCGTGTCGAATACGCGACCATAGACCGGATCACTCGGGACGATCTGGCGGCCTTCTACCAGCGTTACTTCTTTCCGACGAACGTGATGATGGGAGTGCTCGGAGACTTTTCCGCGGCTGACATGAAATCGAAGCTGGAAACAGTTTTCGGCGATTGGACAGCGAAGCAGCCTCCGGTTCCGCCCTTCCCAGCTGTAACCGCGAAGCCAGCGCCCGGCGTCTTTCTGGCCGTCAAGACGGACGTCACGCAGACTTTTTTTGCCATGGGACATTTGGCCGGCGAGCTGCGAGATAAGGATTACCCGGCGCTCGAGGTCATGGCCGACATCCTGGGTGATGGATTCCGCAGCCGTTTGTTCCAGCGCGTGCGGACCCAGCTTGGCTACGCCTACAACGTGGGCGCTTTCTGGGGCGCCAATTTCGACCACCCCGGGATCTTTGAGATCTCAGGCAGCACGAAATCTTCTACCACTGTCGCAACTATCAAGGTGATTCGTGAAGAATTGGAGAAGATACGCTCGAGCCCGGTCACCGATGAGGAACTCAGAAGCGCCAAAGACACCGTAGCCAATAGTTTTATTTTCAACTTCGACACACCCGGAAAGACGCTCAACCGGATGCTGCTCTACGACTATTACGGCTATCCGCGCGACTTCATCAACCAGTACCAGCGTGCCATTCAGGCGGTCACTCGGGAGGATGTGCTGCGCGCGGCCCGGTCACGCCTCAAGCCCGAGGAAATGGCCATCGTGTCCGTCGGGAACCCCAAGGAATTCGGAGAGCCGCTCGCAACTCTGGGGCTTCCGGTCACGTCAATTGATTTGACGATTCCCGAGCCGAAGCCTGAGGCTGCCAAGGCCGATACCGCCAGTCTGGAGCGCGGCAAGCAGTTGTTAGCTCGTGCGCAGCAGGCCGTAGGCGGCGCGGACAAACTGGCCGCCGTTCATGACGCTACCCAAACCGTGGATTTGCAGATCGTACAAATGGGCGGCGGCATGAAAGTCCAGCAAACGAATCTTTGGGTGTCGCCCAATTTCTTCCGTCAGGAGAGCCAATTGCCGTTCGGCAAAATCGTGGTTTACTCAGACGGCAAGAGCGGTTGGATGTCCACGCCACAGGGCCAGCAGGCTCTGCCCGAAGCGCAGTTAAAACAGGTGCGCGAGGAACTGTTTCGCGCCTACTTTCAATTGCTGCTGAGTGACCGGATCGCGGGCAGAACCTTGAATTCTCCCGAGCCTGGCTTGCTCGAGATTTCCGATTCAGAGGGCAATGCGGTCAAGCTGTTTGTCGACGCGCAAACCGGCATGCCGGCCAAAGAGATCTATCAATCGGCACAACTGGGAGGGCCGGCGGCTACAACCGAAGAGCTTCTCGACGAATTCCAGGAGATTGACGGCCTCAAACTGCCGCGCAAAATCACTGTGAATCAGAATGCAGCCAAGTTCGCGGAAATCACCGTGCAACAGTACACGCTCAATTCGGGGCTGAAACCCGAGGACCTTAGTAAGAAACCATGAAATTCTTCCTGCTTCTTTTTTCGTTGGTGGCTGTAATCACGCCTGTAACAGCCGAGACTATCCAGGAACACGGTAAACGCACGATTGATGAAGCCGTCGCAGCGCTCGGCGGCGAGGCATTCCTCAATATGGCCGACCGCATCGAGACCGGCCGCGCTTACTCGTTCTATCGCGAGGAACTGAGCGGGCTTTCAATCGCCAGGATCTACACGCGATATCTGACGCGGCCGGAGCCTCCAGTGCCCGATTACATCGGCGTGCGCGAGCGGCAAACTTTCGGCAAGAACGAAGAAAGCGGCGCCGTACTCTTCGCCGACGGCCAAGGTTTCGAGGTATCTTTTCGCGGCGCGCGACCGATCCCGGACAAGACCCTCGAGCGCTACAAAGAGAGCACGCTGCGCAACATTTTCTACATTCTGCGACAGCGGCTTGGAGAGCCCGGCTTGATTTTCGAATATCGCGGCACCGATGTCATTGAGAACCAGTCGGCCGACATCGTCGACATCACCGATGCCACTAACCGCATCGTAACCGTTTATTTCGGCCAAATCACGCACGTGCCTTTCAAACAGGTGACCGTCCGCCGGGATCCGGAAACCAAGCTGCAGATCGAAGAGGTCACCCGATTCGCGAAGTATCGCGATGTCGGCGGCGTGATGTGGCCTTATGACATCCAGCGGGAGCGCAACGGAGAAAAGATCTACCAGATGTATTCTGACTCCGTGGCGATCAATCGCGACCTCAAGGATGATTTATTCACGCTGCCGTCCAACATGAAGATCCTCAAGAAACAGAAGTGACCGGCTTATTGTCCTATGAAACCGGATGGGCCGAACGAGGTATTTCCATTTCTACAATGAGTCCAGGATGCGCGTTGCGCGCCTCGACACGCCCTTGATGTAACTCAATGGCGCGGCGGGCAATGGCAAGGCCGAGACCCACGTCGCCGCTTCCCCGGTTCCGGTCTCCTTCAACACGGTAAAACGGTTCGAAAATGCGCGAGCGCTCCTGTTCCGGTACGCCTGGTCCATAATCGCGGACCCGAATGCGGGCGGTTTCAGAGTCCGCCTGCAGGTGAACTTCGATCGCCGTCTCGGGCGGCGCGAATCGGATGGCATTTCGGATCACGTTTTCCGACGCGCGCCGGAGCAACTCCGGATCTCCTTGCACCGTCACAGGACCAGGCCCGTCCAGAGTCAAACAGCAATGGCGCGCCGTGGCCTCTATGGAACAATCGTCCACCACGCCCTGAAGGAACTGATCCAGACGAATGGGTTGCGCATGCAGGGCCTGCGGGTCTACTTCCGCGCGAGTCACTTGGAGCAACTCGCCCACCAGCGCGTTCAGCCGGTCCGATTCCTTTTGAATACGGTCGAGTGCGTCATCGCGATTTTCTCCAGTGCGCGCCAGCTCAACGGCCACATTCAGCCGGGCCAGCGGCGAGCGCAATTCGTGTGAAATGTCCAGGAGCAAACGGCGTTGCGCGGCCATCAGGTTCTGGATTCGCTCCGCCATCTGGTCAAATGTGCGCGCCAGTTGACCCAGCTCATCGGTTCGCGTCGAGCCGGCACGCGCGGAGAAATCACCTTTGCCGAAGCGCTCGACAGCCGATTGCAGGCTGCGCACGGGCGACGTCAGATAGCGTGCGAGAAGGTAAGCGAGCAACACCACCGCCGACAGAACCGTCAATTGAGCCGTCGGAAACAGAGGCGCATCCTCGCCCGGAGCGTCCAGGATGAACCAATAGCGGCCGTTATCAATTTTCCGGGCCACTACCGTGCGTATCGTGCGTACGAAAAAACGGCGGCGGCCGGCGGCGATCTGATCGGAGCGATTCTCGCCTGTGACCAGGTCGCGGCCCCGCGGGTCGGTGAGAAAAGCGTCGGATTGGAATATGGCGCTGATGCGCGTGAGATCGGTTTTAAGGGTCTCTTTGCCGCCGGTTTCATAGGCCACCCGCGCCCGCTGCGCCTGATACGAGAGCGCCCGGGACAGCGGCGTTTGCCTCGCCGGGTCGTTGAAGTGCATCACCACGAGGACGTTGAGTCCCACAAAAGCCATGGCAATGGTGGCTAAAAACCACAGCAAGATTTTGGCGAACAGCGATCTCACTCCGTAGCCTCCGCTTCCTCCGGTGAGCGGCAGAATTGATAACCCACGCCGCGGATGGTCTTGATGACCGGCTGCCCGGACTCGAGCTTCTTGCGCAGATGACTGATGTGCATGTCGATGGACCGGTCGTAGGCCGTAGCCTTGCGGTTATAAAGATGTTCCATCAAGTCGTCACGCGAGAGCACCTCGCCGGCGGTACGCATAAGCAGTTCGAGAATGTCGAACTCATAAGTGGTCAGCTCGATTTTCTTGCCATTCACCGTGACCTCACGCGCACCGGGATCGATCCGTACGCCGTTTACTTCCAGGGGTCCTTCGGGCGAGGGCGGTTTTTCCAGGCGCCGCAGAATAGCTCGGATGCGGGCCACCAGCTCGCGAGGATTAAACGGCTTGGCCAGGTAATCATCGGCTCCGGCTTCAAGGCCTGCAATCCGGTCCAGGTCCTCGCCGCGCGCGGTCAGCATCAGCACCGGCACACGGCGGCGCTCGCGCAGGCGGCGTAGGATCTCGAACCCATCCATACCGGGCAACATCACATCCAGAACCACCAGATCGAACCCGCCATGTTGAGCCTTGTCCAGCCCACGGTGGCCCTCATGCTCACATTCCACCGAAAAACCCTGGCGTGAGAGGAACTCGACGAGCAATGAGCAGAGTTCCGCGTCATCATCCACCAACAAGATTCGCACGGCTAAAATTTAGCACGCCGCATGCCTGACAGGCGGCTGCTTTACACACATTTACCGGACTGGCCATAACTTTCTCCCCTGGCATCTGTTTATCAATTAAGAGGCATACAAACTTCATGAAAAGCACTCTCGTTCGTTTCGCTAGGTTGGCGGCTTTGGCGTCAGGCATTTTGCTGGCACAGAATCCGGCGCCACCGGCAGAAGGACAGCCGCCGGCACAGCGTCGCCAGTGGAATCGCAGCCAGTCTCACCGGGGCCAAGGTTTCGATAAAATGGCTCAAAAGCTGAATCTCACGGACTCTCAGAAAGCACAGGCCCGTTCAATTCTGGATTCCGCACGTACATCGGCCAAACCCATCGCGCAGCAACTGCGCCAGGAGCAGACGGCACTCCACGAGGCCGTCAAAGCCGGCAGGCCAGACGCCGATATCGACCGGCTTTCGAGCCAGGTGGGCAACCTCGAGGGCCAGATGACGGCCATCCGCAGCAAGGCTTTTGCCAAGGTGTACGCGCTTCTCACGCCTGAACAGCGCACTCAAGCTGACCAAATGCACCAGCAGAGGCGTGGTATGTTCAAAGGCGGGCGGGGGCACGGGAACGAAACCGGCTCCGGCTCCTAAAACCGGCATGGGGGTAGGCTCTTCGCGGTCTGCCCTCAGGCTATTTCATGCAGCGGATCTCGCATCTCGCGCTTCCTCTCCTTCCTCTCCTGATTGCTGTTCCCGCACACGCTCAACACCGCCACGAACTGCTGTTGCGCTTGCGCGATGACGTTTCAACGGCGGCTGCGCACGCCAGTTTGACCGAAAAGCAGACACAAAATATGGACCGGTGCCAGCAGACGTTATTGCTGGCGGCACAGTCGCGACGCGATCATAAGCTGGTGAGCGACCGAGACGTGCAGCACGCTCTCAAAGATCTCGAGAAGGCCAGCAAAGACGCCGCGTTCCGTCCTCAAGATCGCCAGGCAATTGAAAGCGATCTTCGGGAATACAGGCGAATCGAGCGCAATCGACAGCGACCGGGGTACCGGAAGCGACGTTTGTATGTGCTGTCTGTGCCAAAAAGGTTCGATTGGACCGAACACGAGACCAGGCACAGAAGGTAGACCGCCGGATCTTGGACAAAACTCTGTTGCAAGTCCGTGGGTGGGTTTAGTACGGTCTGCAATACGAACGGTAGATTTGCAAGTTGGGTGGTAGTGTACTCGGGAGCCAGAATACACAATTCACCAGCAATAAAGCAGCTATTATTCTGGCAACGAAAGACGCTGGATTTCATCACAGATATTACACTCATAGACGCACAGGCGTCTTCGGGCAGCCTGGGGTGTTACGACATCCTCTTCCGGAGATATTTGGTTCTTGATGCCAGCCACCCGGATACCGGAAGCGCCGTATCCGCGGCTAGCTGACTGCCGCTCCCTCTCGGTCACGGTTCCATAAATATCTCTAAACTAAACTGCGAGCGATGAGCGAGCGGGGGAGATCTTACCGCTCTCACAGGTCAACACGCAGCCTTCAAATTCCGCTTCGTTATAATCGTCACTGCCGTGGCGTCTCCCGAACAAGAACGCATGGACGCGTTGAGCGAAGCCATCGTGCGCTTGCTCAGGCGACAGGAGGAAACGGAGCGGCGTCTCGCGGCGATCGAAGAGTCTCTGCGCGGCGGGGCCGAACTGAATTCGCAAGCGAAAAACCAGCCGGCGCCGCAGCAAAGAGAGAAGCCCTGTGAGGCCGTCCCTATCCAGCCAGAGCCGTTTGTCAAAGCGACTCCGAGCGCGCCCACCGAGCCGCCAAGAATACCTAAAGGCGCGACAAATCACCAAGACTCCGCCCGCGCTCAACAGGAGAGGCCGCACGCGTTTGAAACTCAGATCGGGCTCACCTGGATCAGCCGAATCGGCGCGATTACACTGGTCTTCGCGGCGGCTTTCATCTTCAAGTACGCGATCGACAATCAGTGGATCGGTGAAGCCGGCCGTGTAGCGCTGGGAGTCGCCGCCGGTCTTCTCACTATCGGCATCGGAGACCGAATTTGGACAAGCGGGCAGAAGATTTATTCCCAAGCGATTTCCGCGCTTGGCGTGGCGATTCTCTACCTTGCATTCTACGCCTCCTTCGGCTTTTACCACGTGCTCTCGCAGAGCCTGGCCTTCGTCATGATGGCGCTGATCACAGCACTGGGCGGGGCTCTGGCGCTGCGTTACGGCGCACCCGCTATGGCGGCACTGGCACTTATCGGCGGCTATCTCACGCCGCTCCTGGTGAGTACCGGCGAAGATCATCCCATTTTCTATTTCGGCTATATCGTGCTGCTGGATCTAGGCGCCGCGGCGCTGGTTCGCGTACGCAAATGGCTGGGACTCGAACTGCTGGCATTCTGCGCTACGGCGCTTCTATATGCCGTGTGGTTCGCCGATCGTTTTTCGGCCGGCAAAGAAACGGTTGCGACCATTTTCGCTTTGCTCTTCTACGTGCTTTTCCTGATCGCCGAGCAACCGGTGGTGGTGATTGCGGCACAAGCGCTCGGGGCTCTCGTGATGGCTTTTATCTGGCCCTCGAACGCCCTCTCCTATCTCGCGTTGGGTACAGCTATTGGCGCCGCGGGTCTGGGAGCTGCCGACCGCCGTAAGATTCCACTTCTGCCGATCGTCGCGGTGGCTGGGTTCTGGTGGAGCTATGCCTCGTGGCCCGGGGCACATGCGACGCCGCCTCCGGTGGGTTCTGTCCTACTACTGCTTACCGTAGCGTTCCTGCTGTTTTTCACCTGGCTGCCCTGGCGCGCGTTGAGCCGCCGCGTGGGACACGCGGGACACATGGAACTACACAGCGGAGATTTCCTGATTGCCGTTACGAATGCGGCTGCCTATTACGCGGCCGCGTACAGCGTGCTGGTCAATGATCACCATTCCCTTCTGGGACTCTTTACTGTAGGCGTGGCCATTCCGTATCTAGGCTTAAGCGTGGCGTTGCGACGTCGTCAAGAAATTTCTGACCCGCGGTCCATCAGTTTCTCGCTCGGGATCGCGCTCACGCTGCTGACGCTGGCGGTGCCCATCCAGTTTGCCGGCTTTCGGATCACGATTGTCTGGGCGGTCGAAGGCGCGGCTCTTATTTGGATTGCGCAGCGTACGGGGACCCGTCGACTAATTTTCGCGGCTCTCGCCGTGTTCACGCTGGCCCTAATCCGGCTCTGGACAATCGATTCGTGGATTTATCCGCACGCCGCTGACTATTCAACCTTGGTGAACGCTCGCTTCCTGACGTTCCTGGCAAGTGCAGCGAGCCTCTGGGCGTCAGCGCACTGGTCGCGCGACAGATCCACGTCGTTGACCCTGTATCTGGCCGGCCATGTCGTCATGATCTGGGGAGCGGGCCTGGAAGTGGTTGGATGGGCGGAGCGCACGGCTGCTCCGCAAAACGTCGGCAACCTGGAAAGGTTGTCCATCTCCGTCCTGATGTCTCTTTATGCGCTGCTCCTGGTGATTGTGGGCGTGATCTCGCG
Source organism: Acidobacteriota bacterium (assembly GCA_003223115.1). Taxonomy (GTDB): domain Bacteria; phylum Acidobacteriota; class Terriglobia; order Bryobacterales; family Bryobacteraceae; genus QHXW01. The sequence continues at coordinate 6,246 of QHXW01000328.1, read as the reverse complement.
GACGATGATCAATCGCGTCCTGGGTCTCGGCCTCATTGGAATCGTTGTGATCAAGCTCTATTTGTACGATGTCTGGCTGCTTGGCCGCATTTATCGCATCGCTGCGTTTGGCGCGCTCGGAGCGTCGCTGCTCGTCACCTCTTACCTGTACTCGCGTTATCGCACCAAGATTGAAGCCTGGTGGAGAGATGAAAAAACCGTTCCCTAGGTTGGTGGATTGTGGTCTCGCAAACCTGCAGGCCTCGCAAAAGCGAAGCCCTGCGCTACTGAACCTTGCTCTATTCGGGTTTGCCGATTTTGCATAACGGATCACCCACCACAATGTTCTGCCAGCTCAAACCCGGAATGGCCAGGTAATAACTTTCGGCCAGGTTTCTGCCCTGATAATACGCCGGTAGCAGGATCTGCGGGCGCGGCGTGGCGTTAAGATATGGTTCGTAAACGTGGCCCGAGCACCCGCTCGAGCCCTCGTGAATGTAGTCGGCGGTAAGCGTCTGCGGCGCCCCGGCGAACCACAACGGCTTGTCTTCTTTTTTCCATGTCGAAATATTCCATGAATCCGGGGGTCGCGCGAACGTCCGGCCGTCAGTGGAAACGAACTCGGTCGCGATGGCCCCGGGCAGCCACTCAAAACCCAGCCGGCGCTCTTTGCGGTTTCGATCATTCGATCCCCAGCTTGCGTACCCGATGACATCGCGTTGGTGATAGAGCACTTTGGCGCTGTCGTCGAAAACAACCCGGCCTTTCGGCAGCGCGAGTGCGGCTTGGCGCAGCCAGCCATCTCCTCCGTCGGTCTCGCCTTCCTTGAGATCGATCACGAACTTGCCTCGATTGCGCGCCATCAAGGACCGGTCAATCATGGCTTGCACGTCCGCGAAGTCGTAACCCGCCAGTCTGGTGACTAGGTAGATCGGAAATTGCGGGTGGCGGAACGGCTCAGCAGTCCGGCCAAAAAAAGGATTCGGCACCAGGCCGGGCCTGCCAAATCGCGCACCCCGCAACTTGCCATAAAGCAGAGTCAGTTCCGAATCCACTGCCGAGGATTCCGTGGTCATGCCCTCTCCTGCGCCGCTTATCTTGAGCGGAACCCTCGCCGTGGTCACGATGTAGAGAATTTTCTCGGTCAGTCGATGTGAACTCAGATGACGGGCGATGGGACGCTCGATTTGGGACTCGTAGACGTCGTTGGAGATCTCCTCGTCCGCGGTGGTCTTGATCCTACAGAGATTTTCGAGTGGGACATCGCGTTTGTGAATGTAGTACTCGCCGATGTGGGTGGAAACGGTCGAAGACAGGTTCACCACCACCAGCACGTTCTCGCCGGTCTGTGAAAATGCGACGCCCACCGAACAGAACAGCAGGGCGATGAGTGCGCGGCGCGAATTCACCAGTTAATTCAGAGACTTCAAGCAAGCCACGATGGCCTCGCCAGCACCAAGAACACGCGAAGACGGAACATAGATTTTCACTCTATACTCAAACTACGGCAAACGGTAGACGTGATTCCAGCCCCAGAGGACTGAGGCCGGTACGGCTTGGGGTCGTTTGTTACAATGGCTATAATACACACGGCTCCAGTGCGGTCCGCGCAGACCGCCAGGTACTATGGATTTTGACCAGCTCCACACGTTTCTTGAGATTGTGCGGTTGAAGAGTTTCTCTAAAGCCGCACAGACGTGCTATCGCACGCAACCGGCCATCAGCGCCCAGATCCGCCAACTCGAGCAGGAGCTCAAAACCGAGCTATTTGAAAGATTTGGCAGCCGGATTTCCCTCACTACGGCCGGCCGCGTATTCGCCGGCTACGCGGAGCAGGTCCTGGACCTGCGGCGGCGCGCGCAGGATGAGATCAATGAACTGGAGCTGGTGCCGCGCGGCGAGTTGGTGATCGCAGCCAATGAGGCTACCTGCATTTATGTCCTGCCACAAGTCTTCTCGGAGTACAAAAAGCAGTTTCCAGGTGTACAGCTACAGGTGGATCGCTCGTATGGATCGCGAGTTGTAGAGGCGGTGATGGAGAATATCGCGGATTTTGGCCTCACCCAATTGCCGGTGCAGGAAAAGCGCGTCCAGGTGGTCAATATCTACAAAGACGAAATCAAGGTCATCGCCCCCGCCAGGCACTCGCTTGTGGAAAAATCCGTGGTGACATGCCACGACCTGCTGCCTTTCCCGCTGCTGCTTCCCACATCCGGTACCACGCGCGCGCGCCTGAACACCTGGCTCGAACCGGTGGAAGACGGAATTCACGTCTCCATGGAACTCGATTCCACCGAAATGATGAAGCGATTCACCATGGCCGGTCTGGGCCTCTCGTTTTTGGCTGCATCGAACTGCCGGGAAGAGATCGCAAGCGGCAAGCTACGGGCTTTGACCTTGGCGCCTGAACCGATGGTACGGCGGCTGGGATTGATCTATAAGAAGGATAAAGCTCTTTCTAAAGCTGCACTTGGATTCATTCAAGTAATACTTGAGAATTTCGGCGAGCAGTCTACCAACGAAATAACTAAGTTGCCGCGTGTGGTGGCCCTATAATGCCTCGGATTCCGGAGAAGAAATGCCCTCACTGTGGTCGTCCGGCTGGCGCCTCGGCTTCCGTTTGCCCGCATTGCGGTGAAGGGCTCAACGGCAAACGCGTCGCGGTGCTGAAGACTTCTACCATTCTCATTTCGGCGGATGATGCCGACTCGGTTTACCGTTCGCTTGAAGATGTCCCCGAGCCGCTGCGCGGGAAATTATTGAAGTCCACCAATAGCCTGAGTTCGCGGACCATCTTGATCGCGGACCGCCATGGACGCCAGGAGATTGCCCGCGCGTTGCGCAAGCTCACTGGAAGATCGCGTCGCAAGCTGGCCAGTTCCCTTGTCAGCGAGAATGCGGATGCGTCTCATTCCGCCCCAAGACTGAGCATCGCTCAAACCATCGGCATGCTGCTAGCCGGCGGAGTGGGGCTACTGGCCTGGCTGATTCTGTCTCGCAAGTGGTAGACGCTGCAGATCCACTACAGATCGGTCAGATGCTCGAGTTCGCCGGTGCTGTCGCCCAGGTGTTCCGGCTGGATGCCCATGTAATCCAGCATGGCGACAAAGAGATTATTCATCGGCGTTTCTTTGGAGTACCGCACGTGGCGTCCGGTGCGCAGGGATCCCTTTGCGTGGCCTGCAAGCAACACCGGGAGATCGTTGTGAGTGTGTTTATTACCATCGGCTAATCCGCTGCCGTAGATCACCATCGAGTGATCGAGCAGGGTGCCGTCGCCCTCCGGCGTGGATTTGAGTTTGTTCAGAAAATATGCGAACTGCTCCAGGTGGAAGCAGTTGATCTTGGTCACTTTCTCGATCCACTCCGGATTGTCGCGGTGATGCGTCAGCGGGTGGTGTGCATCGGAAACGCTGATCTCGCGATAAGTTCGCGTGCTGCCTTCACGGCAGATCATGAACGTTCCGATGCGCGTCAGGTCGGCCTGGAATGCAAGCGTCAGCAGGTCGAACATCAGGTGCACGTGGTCTTCAAATTCCACTGGGACGCCGGCGGGCTTTTCAATGGCCGGCACGAATTCTTTGGAATCGTGTTCGGCGCTTTCGATGCGGCGCTCGATCTCACGAACCGCATACAGATACTCATCCAGCTTGCGCCGGTCCGTTGGGCCAAGATTGCCTTGCAGTTTCCTGGTGTCCTCGAGCACGGAATCGAGAATGCTTTTGTTGTAGGCCAGGCGCTTGGCTCGGACTTCAGGAGTCTCGCTCGAATCGCCGAACAGCCGCTCGAACACGGCGCGCGGATTGATATCGGCCGGTAGCGGATTGGATGGCGTCCGCCAAGCGATGGTGTTGCTATAGGCGCAACTATAGCCGGAGTCGCAGTTGCCAACCAGGCGGCCGTCTTCACAACCAAGTTCGAGCGAAGCGAAGCGCGTTCGGTTTCCGACTCTCTGCGCGGCAATCTGGTCAACCGACACGCCTGCCTGGATATCTGCGCCGGCTGTCTTCCTGGGATGTACGCCAGTAAGAAACGAAGCTGCAGCACGGGCATGGTCGCCCGGACCATCGCCTAACGCGCGGCCGTTATTCTGGGTGAGGCCCGAGAGCACCATCAGATCGCGACGCAACGGCTCGAGCGGCTTCAGGATGCGCGTGAACTCAAAATCCGTTCCGTCCGATGGCGGCGTCCAATCGTTCATCACGATGCCATTCGGCACGTAGACGAAAGCCATACGCAGTGGTGCGGCGGAGTTCAACCGGGTTGCGGCGAATGCGGGCCACATCGCGTCTAGAAAAGGGAGCGCGATAGTCGTGCCCAACCCGCGCAGAAATGTGCGCCTGTCAAGGTACCTGCCAGTCATCATCTTTTTGCTCCGGCGAATGCCATCGCCTGGGGTGCCGCACGAGGCGCCTCACCGTGGCGCTCCTGGAATGCCATGCTCTTCACAATCTCAAGCGCCAGCGAGGAGAACCGGTACTGATTCGCGGCCAACCGGCGACAAATTAAGTTTACTGCAGGTTTGTCATACCGTTCCAGCCCACGCCCCAAAGCATAGGTCAGCAATTTCTCTGTCAGGCAGCGCGCGAAGGCGTCTTTATTGGATTTAAGGATCGTTTTCAGTTCGGCCGAGGACTTGAAATTTTGCCCGCCCGGCAGGGTTCCGGTCGAATCCACCGGGAACTTTCCATCGTGTGTGCGCCAGCGGCCGATGACATCATAATTTTCCAAGCCAAAGCCCAACGGGTCCATACGCGAATGGCAGGACGCGCAAGCCGGGCTCGCCCGATGCTGTTCCAGCTGCTGGCGCATGCTGGCTGTCGTACCGATGGCCGCTTCGTTCAGATTCGGTACGCCCGGCGGCGGAGGAGGCGGCGGATCGTTCAGGAAATTGTCGAGAACCCATTTGCCGCGAATCACGGGCGAAGTGCGGGTGGGATAAGAGGAGACCGTCAGCACACTGGCCTGCGTCAGCACGCCGCTACGCTCTTCGCCGGTCAGTTCCACGCGGCTGAACGCCGGGCCTTTCACGTCCGGAATGCCGTAGAGTTTCGCCAGCGGCTCATTCAAGAACGTGAACTTGCCGTCAATGAAATCCAGAATACTGCGATCTTCACGGATCACAGCGTCAAAGAAGAGCCGCGTCTCCTGGCGCATGGCATCACGAAGCTGCTCGTTAAAATCCGGGAAGCGATCCGGATCCGGCCTGAAGCTATCGAGATTGCGAAACTCCAGCCACTGTCCGCCGAAGTTATCCACCAGCGCCATGGACTTCGGATCAGCCAGCAAGCGCCGTACCTGGGCCGCCAGCACTTCGGACTTGTGCAACTTGTTCTCGACGGCCAGGCGGAACAATTCGTCATCCGGCATACTGCTCCAGAGGAAATAGGAAAGCCGCGAGGCCAGCTCAAAATCATTCAGACGGTGTGCCGCATCCGGCTTGTTCGGATTCGGATCACGCTCGATACGAAATAGAAAATTCGGTGATACCAGAGTGGCCTCGAGAGCAATACGCACGCCTTGTTCGAAAGAGTCACCCCGCTCCTGCGCCATGTTCACGAAACGCGCCAGGCCTTCGACCTCGTCAGCCGTCACCGGGCGCCGGTATGCGCGGCGCGTCAGGTTGTCGAGAATCTTACGCGCGCATTCGGGTGTATGGTGTCCGCTTTCATGCCCGCAAATGAAGATGCGCTTGTGGCTTGCGGTGAGCGGCCAGGCCTGCGGATTATAGGGCCCGCGAATCTCGAAGTGATCGACAAAGGGATTGCGGCCCGCCGGCTTCTTCTTGACCGGCTCTTTCTTCACCGCAGGGTCAGCCTTGGCGGCATCCTTTTCCTTGTCCAGATTCTTGTCCCGAATCTCGTCTTTCTCCTTAGCCTCGATCTTATCCTTCACCTGGTTTTTTTTCTTCGGCTTCGCATCTTCGGGGTCTGGCGCATCGGGACGCGAATCGTCATGCTGCAGCGTAGCCTTCAACTGGTGCTCTCCGGCCGGAACGTGGACCCACATCTCGGAAACGCGAGGCGTATCTTCTTCGGTGATCACCGGAAACGTCTGGAGCGCTTTTCCGTCCAGCCAAAGCGTCAACAGCAGCGCCTCATGGCGACCGCCCACCGAGGCCCGCACATCATAATCGCCTTCAACAGGAAATGGATGTTTTGCGTCGAGATCGCGTTTGGGAGACTCTTCGCGCGGCACCTGCTCGTGGTCAATCCGTTCGCGCGTGGGCTTGGGCGGCGGATCTGCCACAATGCCCTTCCGCGCGAT
>QHXW01000327.1 GCA_003223115.1 Acidobacteriota bacterium | reverse complement strand
GGTCAGCGCTAGATTCCATCGACGTTCCAACTCCGCCGCGACCAGGCGATTGGCGGGATCTACGGCATCATATTGGCGTCGCGCGAGGGCCACTTCATAACGGGCGCGCTCTAACGCCAACCGTTTCTGCTGCACCCGATCATCGCTGGCGCCCTGCAGCGCTTCGATCGCCTCCATGGCCGCTCCCACGCCTAAAGGCGCCAAGCATTGCAGCAGTTGCTCCGATACTAAGCGATCGGCGCGGAGCCCGCCGAACATCACACAACACACCTGATCGCGATTGAGGATGTACCCTGAGCACTGATACCTAATCACCTGCGGCCGGGGATATTGCACCAGTAACTTGGCCCCACAATGACCACAACGCAGCAGTCCAGCCAGCAGGGCATCGCCCTTTTTGATCGCTCCACGCACCACACTGTAGTTGTCCATAATCACCGTTTGATTATTCTCATAAACGTCCCAGTCAATGTAGCCTTCATGGTGATTCAAGATCAGTACCGACCATTCCTCGCGACGGCGCCGCAGCTGACGTGAGACTCGCCTGTGCCCCGCTTCCAGCCGCGGCACCGTCTGGCTGCGCCCATAGGCGTACGCTCCGGCATAGATGGGGTTCTTCAGCACGCTGTGCACGGCGTGGTACCGCGCCGGCTGCCAAATGATTTCCTATGCGTCTTCCGGTCCACGCACGATGGGCAATTGTATCTGCTGCTGATTCAGCCAGAAGTAAACCTGTCGCACGCTGCCCAACTCCGCAAACTTGCGAAAGATCAAATCGATGGCAGCCCTGACCCGGCCGTCGGGATCTTTCTCGATGCGATCATTGGCTCCTCTGACGTATCCAATGGCCACTCGTCGAACCAAGTCCCCCCGCTGCGCCATCTGCATCAGTGCCGACTGCGCACGCTCGCGAAACGTCGCCACTTCCATCTCACTGATCGTGCCCTTAACTCCCAACAACAAGCGATCATTCGTGAGCCTGGGATCATAGATCGCTTGGGCATCGATCAGAAGGACGCCGATGGGGACTGAATTTGTGCGGCCGCGCTCTGAAACCAGAGGAGAAAGAGGCAGAAAAGCATTGGTCCGGCACACCCGGAATTCAAAATATACCGCTCATCGTCATCCAGACCGGCACCGCCAGCGGTCTCATCCCCGCGCCGCACGACATAGTAGGATTCATCATGTCGCTCATATCATAGAGCCTGACGACGGGCAGTCGCTGTGTACGCAAAATTCCAGCAGCGTGTGCCACTCCCGGTTAGTGCGCGCCAGCCGCGATGCTTCAATGCTGAAGACGGCACCGACTTGCCCATCGCACACTGCAGACAACAGACGTTCAATTGTCCAGTTGGGTCATGTGCCGAAACAAGACTCCGTATCGGAGGCTTGCTCGGCCAAGCAGTAGCCCCAGGGGGAAACGGCGTCTCCGAAAATTCATTGAGGAATTCCCTTCATGCATGCTGCCGCCGTTGAGTCCACCACAGTGGCTAGCGGGCTAGCGTTGCCTACGACGCTAGTCGCCAAACTGCTGCAGATCGAGTTCCGTGATCGGACCGTCTATCAATACTTCGGCGTTCCGGCCGAGGTGCACGATGCCTTGATGCGCGCTCACTCGAAAGGGAGGTGCTTCAACAGCCTGATCCGCGGGCGTTTCGACTACTCTCTGGTGACGAATGCCCCGTCGGCGCCTTCGTAGGCGTTCTCCTTATCTTAGTTTAGTTAGCGCTTATGAGTTGAGACCCCCGCGTAAGCGCGGGCCAGATAGAAGAGGATCTCGACGTTCTTCGGTTGTGCCTGGAGCGCCGCTTCGAGTTTCGGAATGGCTTTCCGGTATTTGGCCCAGGCCCAGATAAGCCGTCCCCAACCAGGCGTTAATCTGCGCATGAGAAGAGTCCTCCTCCTGCGCCTTCTCGAGTAGCTCCGCTGCCCTTGCAAGCTGGCCCGTCTGGAGGTAATCGAATCCCAGGAAGGTGCACCGTGAAATTTGTTGGTGCCGGATTTCATGGAGACGTTCAGTGTGCCGCCGCCGCTAAAGCCGAACTCGGCGTCCACGCTGTTCTGCTTCACGGCCGCAGCATGTCATTGTGGTCTGCTGTGTCTCCACTGACATTCAGGCCATCCGAAGACCACATGTAAAACGGGTTTTGGGGGTGCTCTACGTCCCAGTAGTCGTTCACCACGGCCGGATCGAGAAGAGCCAGCGTGAACGGATTGCGCGCCAGCACCGGAAGTTGATCGCCACGCTATACGTGCCAGGGGGCACCAGATCGAAGACATACGCGCGCCGGTGGCATATCAGTTGTTTTGACGTTCTCGATGCCGGTATTCACGTTTTTAATTTTAAGCGTGACCTTGGCGGCCGAGACCGCAGCTTGTGTCGGGTCCGACACGACTCCCTGAAACGCGCGCGCGATAGTCCTGAGCCTGTACCGCGAAGATCGCAGTCAGGATCAGCAGCATGGCTAACTAACGCCAAACTCGGGGAGGGAGCTCCTTTCACACCCATAGTTGCTCCTTTCGCATTCTCGAATGAACTCTTCTCTTATCGAGGGCTGACGCGCCTATTGGGAGCTGATCGACCCCGTTTTGCCCCATGACAAACTTGAGTTTGGGGATTATCCAACAAATCGGAATGGGGTCAACGGGGCGAATGGGGCGTATGGGCCGTATGGGCCGAATTGGGACTAATAGCACAGCCTTGACACACGAGCGGGATGTCACTTATTTGCTGGCTGGCGGCGAAGTTGAAGTTGAAGGTGCTTGCTGCTGAAGCTTCTTGCGGTTGTAATCGTCAATGATCCGGGCGACGTAAGCGTGAGTCTCGCGGTACGGAGGAATACCGGCATACTGCTCCACTCGCTGAGGGCCGGCGTTGTAGGCTGCCAGCGCCTTCACTGCATCGCTGTCGTACTTGTCCAACAACTGGCGCAGGTATTTCGTCCCGCCTTCCAAGTTCGCGGCTGGGTCGAGCACGTTTGTAACCCCGAGCCCGGCAGCGGTCCGCGGCATCAGTTGCATAAGTCCCTTGGCGCCTTTGGGCGAGACGGCCGCGGGATTGAAGCCGCTTTCGGCCTTCACCACGCTCGCCACGAAGTCTGGATCGATCTGGTGCCGCAAGGCGGTGCTGGCGATCAAATCTTTGATACCATCTTTGACCGGAATCGGAAGCGTGCCAATCGCGGTTTTCTGCGAGGCACCGGATAGCGCGGCCGGCGGGAGGGGAACCGCGCTCTGGCGTAGTTCAAAGCTCTGTATGTTTTCGCTAGGAATTTCCACGTAGCCGGCGCCTGCGTCGCCACACAGCCATAACCGAGTAGCCGCGCCTACGACTTCGGGCCGTACGTGCTGCATGGTGAAACCGTTGCGCAGCACGGCATCTCCGCATACCTCTGAACCATTTCCCAGCGGCGTTCCAGATTCGCCAGCCACGCCATGTGTGACAAGAGCGCTACCGGCCAGCAAAACTGCAAAGACGGAGAGATTCAGCCTTCCAGACATTCAAGAAGTCCTCGTGCGACAGTATTCCCGGATGTTCAGCCTCATCGTCGACCGCCGGAGCGGTTGTTGCGAACCCCGGCAGGCACATCAACGCCGCTTATGGCCGATACCGGATCTTCGGCGTATGCTGCCGAGGCTTGCGGTCGGATTAATCGCCATCGGACCAAAGATGTCCGGCTGCGAGGGCATTTCGAAATATTGCAAATTGAACTGCGCGCTGATCTTTTTGGTCAGCTCGCTTACTTGGTCTTGCATGCGGTCCCGGCGCAGGGCGGCCTCGATCTCCAGGCCAACGGTCTCAAGGGGCATCGCTTCCTTAGACTCAAGCTTGACAATGGCAAAAGCCGCCGGTAAGTCGAGCACGGCCGATATCTCGCCGGGGGCTAGATCAAACGTCTTTGCCTCATCTCCCTGAACGTTGCTCCGCCGCAGCGTCAGTGCGTTAACCGGAGGCGGTGTCGCCAGGATATGCAAATGCCTGTAGGCATCCAGCTGCAATTGATTGAAATCCTCGCCGGCAACTGCCCGGCGTCGCAACTCTTCCATCTCGGATTTTGCGGTCGAACGGTCCAAAGGACGCCCGGTTTCGGTCGGCACCACGAGCGGAACCGACAGACGACGCACTTGAGCCTGTTCGTACTGAGCGCGGTGCTCGTCGTAATACTTCCGGACCTGAGCCACCCCTATGACTGTCGCGTGTGTCTGCGTATTCTGCAAGAAGGCGTTGGCCAGAACGCGCATGCGCACGAGCTTTAGCTGGGCGTCAAGCTCTTTGATCAACAGGGGATTCTTGTCAAGACCTTGCTGCTCTGCAAGAGCAGAAAAAGCAAGCGTCCTGGCATATTGAACCGCCACGCGGCCCCGTGCCGCTTCCGAAACATTCGGTGTAAACGCGTCAAGATATCTGTCCAAGTCTTCGCGTGTTATCACTGCTTTGCAAGCACTCTTCGCCTGCCGTTCCCTGCAAACGCCCTGCAGCGTCACCACAGGCGCGCTGGGCGGAAGGTTTGTCGAATTCGCTTTACCCGGCGCCGTGCGAGGCGGCAGTGCTTGACCAAGGCTGCGCCCCTGGATGGGCGCGCCACGCGTAAGCATCGCCTTTTCAACCGGGGGGGCCCCGACCATGGTTTGTGCAATTACAAGTGACGGAAAAGCCAGCAGGACAGCAGTGACAAACAATCGCATTCGGTCCCTTTCTCCTCTAGTCAGCATCGGGCAAACCATTTCGAGATGCACTGGCAGCCAAGGCATTCAAAACGTTCGGGCGGTCGTGCCGCTCTCTTCAGGAGACGTTATTAGGCTGCGACCGTCCTTGTTCTAGAGCAAACAGGCGGGTTCCAGAGGAGTCAAATCTTAGGGCGCGGCCCGCAAATAGTGAGCCGGCGAGATCGCACTCGTGAAATGCGCTACTTGGCGGCCGGCGGAAGCCGAAACTCGACCTGGCGAGCCCGGTTTAGCTTAGCCGTCAGGTCCCGGTCTACCAGGTCCAGCGAGACCTGGTTATGCTTGCCCCCGTAGTTGATGTAGTGCAGTGTCCCGTCTTCGACATAGTACGCCACCACGGCGGTGTAAATCGTACTGTCCTTCAAGGCGATGAAGAATAGCACCTGGTCTTCGGAAGCGCGGTCGGGTGTGGCGTCCGCATCATCGTTACGCAAGCCGGACTGGCCGGCAGGCACCGTCTCCTGCGCGCCGGGCGCGTACTCGCGACTGGTAGGCCTGGCCATCTCCGGGACGAAGTACTGGTTGATGGTGACCGGCGGAACGGCCTGGTCCGGGTACGGCGGCATAAGGATCGTTACGTTCGGCTGTGGCTGCGCAGAGGGATCGCCATATGCCCCCATGTAGATGGGGTATGGGTACCGCACCACTACCGTGGCATCGCCACGGCTGGGCTGGAAGGAGCCGCCGCTCTGGGCATCCGCGAAGCCTGGAAAGGCGGTGATCGTGGCGGCCTGCCGGGTGGCAAAGTTGTCCTGGAACGAGAACGGATTCGTCAACGCCGGCTGGTTTCCATAGCCGCGGAGAACCACGTTGCCGGAGCCGGAGATCGAGCCGAAGGTGAACCGAATGGCGCCTGGCACCTGCGGCGGTGGTGCGACGTGGATCGGTTCCGCGCTCATGCGTTGTTGCGCCCTCAATGCGGGGCCACTGGCCAGCAACAGGATGGCAATTGCAATAGTTTTCATCGCCTACCTCCCAACACAGCTTACTACTTTCGGATCGAGTCAAGGGAACACGTGCCAAGCTCAATCCTGGCGCAGCGCGATAGACGGCTCAATCTTTGCAGCCAAAGTATGAAGATTGGAGAGCGGGGCCAAGTGACCATCCCCAAGGAAATTCGTGATCGATTCGGACTAGGACCCGATACCCACGTCGAGTTTCGGGTTCTGAACGGATCTATCGTGCTCTATCGTGCTGAAAAAGGCTCCGAAAAGACTGAACCTCCAAAAGTGGAAGGGCCGCTGCCACGAGAGCTTCTCTGAACTCGGCTATTCGTCGGTGGACAAGTTCATCGATGACGCGGTCGATGATCACGGCAATCGACACTAACGTGCTGCTCGACATACTTGTTCCAAACGAGAAGTTCTGCGACGCGTCGGTGCGTGCACTGGAAGACGCCTATACTGCGGGGTCTTTGGTCATTTGCGGACTCGTTTACGCGGAACTCTGCATACAGTTCATCACCCAGCGCGAATGCGACGGGTTCCTGGAAAGCAACGGACGGTCCCTGGCGGGAACGTCTCTGGCGGCAGAAACCTCTATTCGACCGGTTCTTTGTTTCAAGGACTTGCACCGAGGTTCCTGGAGAGAGTAACGAGATCCGAGTGGAACCGTTAAATAGAGAAGCACATTTTCTGGCGAGTCGAGCGTGGCGAACGTACCGCAAGCAAGGAGGGCAGGGGACTCGGATCTTGGGAGACTTCCTAATCGGCGCGCATGCCCAGGCCCAGGCGACGCGGCTCCTGTCACGAGATCGCGGATTCTACAGGAAGCTGTTTCCTTCGCTGAACCTTGTCGATCCGACCGCCGAGAGAGAGTGAACTGAGGTAAGACAGCAGGAGCGGCTCTGGATATCTTTGATTTATTTGGCTCCTGGTTCGGGATTGAGGCTACGTCTGGGTGATCCTTGCCCGAACCTCTCTGCTCAAGTGCCAAAGCAAATTCTGGAACAGACTCCGCTGCCTTCGCACTTCAACAGGAGCTAACGGCAAGTGATAATCTCAAAGCGGGCAAATCCAATTGAAGGCTGCCCTCGGTCCATTCTGTTAGTAGCTGCCTATGGCTGGCTGTCTGGTGCGGTCTCGGGCGTGCTGTTTCTCGTGATCGCGCGTCCTGCTTGGGCAACGGGGGTTCATGCGATCAGGTTTGCCGCCGAACTCGCCGGCATCGAGCTGGCTGGAGGTGGCGCTCTGTGGGGTGGCGCTCGACTCTGGGTTTGATGGCGCAGAGCGTTAGGCTGGATTGCAGTTGTAGCTGGACCCTTGGGCATTCCCGAGGCCTTCAATATGAGCGCTCCCATCTCGCCATTCCTGGTTGCGGCTTGCACCCTCGGAGCGCTCGTTCGGAGCCCTCGTTGGCATCGCCCTACTCTATACGACTCGAATCGAGGGGAACGAACGTTACGCACTCAGCGATGAAGATTTCGGACTGATCGCGATCGCGGATGACGGCACCTACCCGCACAACATCGTTCTGGCGGCATGGGAAGAACTCGCTGCGCGCGGCGTGGTCGTCGAGTTTATCGAGCAGCAGGAGGTCCCCAGCGAAACGCCTGATCTTGTTACGGTCGCCACCTTTCGCAACTACGTGCAGGCTCAATTTACTCAGAGCCGTTTGCTGTCGAGCGGCATGCCGTCATTTCTCTTCGATGACAACACGATTCGGATAGACTGTTCTTGTCCACAGCACTCGGTGGCTTCAAACTGCGCGTGCCCGCCGGCGATACATTGGAGGCGTTGGAGATTCTTAGGCTCGCTCGATACTTCGCACCGGGCCGGTCGCTCGTAAGTAGCCGACTTTTTTTGCCCCCGAGCGGCGATTCGCTTGTTCGGAATCACTTTCTGCGCCATCCATATCAAATTTTGTCCGGCATTGCGTAGAGTTTGCGTATTCGCGAGTCAGAACCGACATCCGCATCATTCAATTTGCCAATTTGCGCGTTAATATAGTCGAGACGTTATGCTGTTTCGCGGATTCTTGTCCACCCTCGCCTTGGCGATTTGCTCCGCAACATTCGCGGCCGAATCCATCGCCCCGCTCGCAGCCTATACGCCGGTGGAACGTCGCCATTGGGCCTTTCGTCCGCACGCGCATCCCGAGATTCCAAAATTCAGCGAGGCGGCTGATCAGAAGTGGGCTACAACACCTATTGACGCGTTCATTCTCGCTCGTCTGAAGAAAGAAGGTCTCCGGCCTTCGCCTCCCGCGGATGGTGCAACTCTCGTCCGCCGCGTCTGCTTTGACCTCGTGGGCTTGCCTGCCACGCCCGCCCAGGTTAGGTCGTTCGTTACCGACCGCTCTCCGGACGCCTGGAAGAATCTGGTCGAACGCCTGCTCGCGAACCCGCATTATGGCGAGCGTTGGGGCCAGCACTGGCTGGATGTGGTGCGCTTTTCCGAAACTGATGGTTTCGAGTACGACACGCACCGCCCCGATGCCTGGCGTTATCGCGATTACGTCATCCGCGCCTTCAACAATGACAAGCCCTATAACCAATTCCTGCTCGAGCAGCTCGCCGGCGACGAGATCGCTCCGCACGAGGATGAAGACCTGATTGCCGCGGGCTTCAACCGCCTGGGACCGCTGCGTAAGAACGCCGGAAACCAGGAAGTTGCCAGCAGCCGTAACGAAGTGCTTACCGAGATGACAAATATCGTTGGTTCGGCGCTACTCGGCGTGACCCTCGGTTGTGCGCGCTGCCACGATCATAAGTTCGATCCATTCCGCCAGAGCGACTACTACCGTCTGCAAGCCTATTTCGCCGCTACCCACGGCCGCGACGTGCCGAGATATACACCCGAGCAGCAGGCCGCGTGGAAGGCGAAAGCCGAGCCCTTGGAACGCGAGATGAAGCGACTCCGCGAGACCAAGAAGCACGCCAAAGAAGAGGAGCAGGCTCAGTTCGAGAAGAGATTGGAAGATCTTGAAGACAAGATGCCGTCGCCACTTCCGGCTTTGTTCAGCGTGAGCGACGATCCGGTAATGCGCACTGCCATACACCTGCTCGTTCGCGGCGACTATCACAACCAAGGCGACGTTGTCGGCATGCGCCCGCCCGGCGTACTGCTTTCCGATAATGCACCGGAGTTGCCGCCTGAGACCAGGAACCCGCGTACGATACTGGCCAGGTGGGTCGTCGATCCTCAGAATCCCCTCACCGCGCGCGTGATGGTGAACCGCATCTGGGAATATCACTTCGGCCGCGGGATCGTGGCCACACCCAACGATTTCGGCCGCATGGGCGAGCGGCCCACGCACGCCGATCTGCTGGACTACCTCGCCAATGAATTCGTTTCCAGCGGCTACAGCGTAAAACACATTCACCGGCTCATCCTGTTCAGCAACGCGTACCGGCAAAGCTCCGCCGTTCCGGAAAAAGCAGAGGCACTTGAAAAAGATCCCGATAACAAGCTGATCTGGCGCTTCAACCGCCGGCGTCTCGAGGCCGAAGACCTCCGCGACGCTATGCTCGCGGTGGCAGGCAATCTGAATCCCGACGCTGGGGGCCCGAGCGTCATGGTTCCCATCGAGAAGGAACTCGTGAACGCCCTATACAAGCCCTCGCAATGGCGGGTAACGCCCAACCCGGCGCAGCACGATCGCCGCAGCGTGTACCTGATTGCCAAGCGTAACTTACGGCTGCCGTTTCTCGAAGTTTTCGACGCGCCCGATACACTGGTGAGCTGCCCGCGCCGGGAATCCACCACGCACGCCCCGCAAGTGCTTGAGCTGCTGAATGGTACCTGCTCTAACCGCGAGGCGAAAGTGTTGGCGGCGCGTTTGGCGGCTGAATCAGGCCGCTCTTACCGTGGGCAGATCGATCTGGCTTACCGGCTGGCAGCAGGCCGCGCGCCTACGCAGCGCGAACTGCAATTGGCGCTGAATTTTCTTCGGAAAGAGGCGAAGCGCGCCGGCGGCCAAAAGGCCCGAGAGGAGTTTGCGCTCGCGATATTCAACCTGAATGCATTCCTCTACGTGAATTGATATGCCTGAACACGTTCGCATCACCTGCAACCGGCGCGAATTTCTCTGCGACGCGTGTTGCGGCTTCGGCGGCCTGGCCTTTGCGCAAATGCTCATGCGCGAAGATGCCCGCGCGGCCACGCTGAATCCGCTAGCGTCCAAAGCGCCCGACATGCCCGACAAGGCCAGGGCCAAGTCGGTGATCTTCCTGTTCATGGCCGGCGGCCCTAGCCACATCGAAACCTTCGACCCGAAGCCGCTGCTCAACCAGCTCAGCGGCCAGAAGCGCCCCGCCGAATTCGGCGAAGCCAAGTACCAGTTCATCTCGAGCGATGCGCGCCTGCTTGGCACCAAGCGCACGTTTCGCCGCCACGGGAAGAGCGGCATCGAAGTCTCCGACCTGCTGCCGCACATCGGTGAATGCGTCGACGATATCGCCGTCATGCGCTCCTGCCACGGCGACATGGTGGTGCATTCGGCAGCGCAGTATCAGTTGTTCACTGGCCGCATAGTTCCCGGATTCCCCAGCATGGGTTCGTGGGTGATCTACGGCTTGGGTTCGGAAAGTGAATCGTTGCCCGCGTATGTCGTGATGCCCGATCCGAAAGGCGCGCTCGAAGCGGGCCAGCCCATGTACACGAACGGGTTTCTTCCGGCTGTGTATCAACCCACGATGTTGCGACCGGGGGGCAAACCGGTGCTCAATCTCGATCTACCTGCCGATACCACGACGGAGGGTCGTCTCAAAACCCTCGGACTCATCCGTGATTTGAACCAGGCGGAGATGCACCCGGACGACACCGAATTTTCTGCGCGCCTCAATGCATACGATCTCGCGTTCAAAATGCAGACTGAAGCCCCAGCGATCTTCGATCTCTCAAACGAGCCCGCGTCCACGCTCGAAATGTACGGTGTTGGCAAAGAACCCACCAACGATTACGGCCGCCGTTGTTTGCTCGCGCGTCGCCTGGCCGAAAAGGGTGTGCGTTTCATATGCGTGGTCTCTGGTGGTGGCCCCGGCAACATGCAGTGGGACGCCCACGACGACATCGAGGAGAACCATCTCCGCATGGCCGCGCAGACCGATCAACCGATCGCCGCGCTGCTGAAAGACTTGAAACGCCGCGGCCTGCTCGATTCTACGATGGTGATCTGGGGCGGCGAATTCGGGCGCTCGCCCGAATCGCAGGGCAGCAAAGGCTGCGATCACCACAACCTTGGTTTTTCAATGTGGCTTGCTGGTGGTGGGATCAAAGGCGGCCAGGTGGTCGGCGCAACGGACGCTATCGGATTGCACGCCGTGGAAAATCCCCACCACTTGCGCGACATTCACACAACCATCCTCAACCAGCTCGGCTTGCATCAGGATGCACTCAGTTACCTGCACCAAGGGCGCAAAGAGCGGCTCACGGAAATTCACGGAAACGTGATCGACCAGATCGTGTGAACGCGGCTTGACGCTGTTCATCCCAGCGACCAGCCGGTTTGGAATTGCGACATCTGTCGGTTATCAAGAGTCAGCGGACTTGGAATCGGATGGTCGATGCAAAGCACTCGCTTGCTATCCCAGACTTGCGTGATCGCGTGCGGTTGCGGTTAACTGTTTGCAGAAGCCGGACCCGAGACCGACGACATTGCCTATGCCCGGCTATGACAATGAACTGGCGCAGATCGTTGCCGAGTTGAACCGCGCTGCTCCCGGTTCGCACGCCACACAGCACGAGATCCCGCAGGCAAACGGCAGCCTGGATCAACTGCTCTCGTACGCGTCGCGGCAGAATGCCTCAGACCTGCTGCTGATTGCCGGCGCCCCGGTGGCGTTGCGCATCGACGGCAAGCTTAGGCCGGCTGCCGCGCCTGCTTTGAGCGCGGAAGATACACGCAACCTACTCCTCTCCCTGCTCGCCGCGAAGGAGTACCAGGAACTGCAACGGAACAAGTCCATCGATTTCTGCTTTTCGCGAGAGTCGATCGGCCGGTTTCGCGCCAACATGCATCATCAGAGAGGGACGCTGGCGGGGAGCATCCGCCTCCTTCCGGCACGCATCCCCACACTCGAATCGCTGCATCTGCCACCGGCACTTCGCCGTCTGGCTGAGGCCCGGCAAGGGTTGGTGCTGGTCACCGGCTCGACCGGCTGTGGTAAAAGCTCGACTCTCGCGGCGCTGATCGACATCATCAATACCGAGCGGCGCGATCATATTGTCACCATTGAAGACCCAATCGAATACGTGCATGGCAACCGGAACTCGATTGTTGAACAGATCGAGGTGGGGCGCGACGCGCCGGATTTTGCCGGCTCCGTACGCAGCATCATGCGGCAGACGCCTGACGTTATCCTGGTCGGCGAAATGCGCGACCCGGAAACCATCGCAACAGTTCTGACGGCGGCGGAAACCGGTCACCTGGTGCTTTCTACTCTGCACACCAATGACACATCGCAAGCCGTGTCCCGCATCCTGGATACTTTCCCTCTAGGTAATCAGCCCCAGATTCGGCAGCAGCTTTCTCTTGCCATGCTGGCCGTCGTCGCTCAGCAATTGGTTCGGGCTACTGACCAGAGCGGCCGCTATCCGGTGGTCGAAATCATGATGGGTTCGCATGCCGTCCGCAATCTGATCCGTAAAGGCGAGGATCATCAGCTCTACACCGCCATCTCCACGGGCCGCTCCGATGGAATGATAACTATGGAGCAGTCGCTGGCGGAGATGGTGCGCGCTGGTCGGATCACGCGCGAGACGGCGTTAGCGCACTGCTTCCGTGCGGATGAGCTGCGTCGGTATTTGCAGGAATAGCGGAAGCGCGCGCAGAAGTTAAGCTGCCTATGGATCTGCGAGCGCGCCCTTTGTCCGGGGCGGCGCTATCCGGGCTGCTGACATCGAATTTGCCGTGCAGTCAATCGGCAATACTGAACTGCAAGAATGGCTGCGAGATTTTGACAATGATGTCTTGGCCGTTTTCGACCGAGGTCACCCCTCCATTCCCCTCTCGGGTTGGCCGGCCGACCGCTTGGAATTCGACATCGACCTTAAAGTACGGACAGTCCCGACTGACGAACGTCCTCTGCAGTCGTGTGGACAATCCACCTTCAGTCGTGAAGACAGTGAGCAAGGTCTCTCTCATACCAGGCCTACGGAATCTCGCATAATACAGTGACGAAATAGTCAAAAAGAGAGACCTGCGTGTTTTAGGAAGGAAAACGGAAGGCGTCGAGAACGGCGCACTCGCGCCATGCCTCGCTTCACTGCTTGGTGAACCTCCCCAAGATCTGGAGCGCAACGGTTGGCCAGTTCTTGCCCTTTGATGTTTCCCCACAGCGTCTCTACGGGGTTCAGATCGGGCGCGTAGCCAGGTAATCTCTCGACCACGAGCCAATCGCGCTGTGGCGCCAGATAGGCCTTCATTTCCCGACTCTTATGCGCCGGTAAACCATCCCACACCAGAACCGCATTTGGCCCCTGCAGTTCACGCTTCAGCTGCGATTCAGACAGTAGAAACTGCCCCCTTGCGAGTCCGGGGGGATCCATACGATCTGGACTGGCGGTCGAGCTCGGAAATTAGCGATGGACGGGGCGGATCGGACCCTGATCGGCTCAGGCTGCGGGGGCAACCGTGAGTTCCGTCTCCTTCCGAGGGGAAGAGTTTTGACGGCCTGCTAATTTTTAGTACCTATACCGACAGATTCTGACCGAACTTGGCAGGACTTTCAGCAAGCCGGTTGTGCTGAGAGGGTGGGGATGATGTAGAGTTGTTTGAGTTTCAGGCCGAGGGCGACAACCTGTTTGCCGAGGGCGGTGAGGTAGTACTTGTAGGTGTGGCCAACCTTTTTGATCAAGCCGTGAACCCGAAGACGTTTCATGGTACGTGAAATCTGGCCGCTATTTCGGTCACGCAGCCGCTGTCGCAGATCTTTGTTCTGAAAGCCGCTGATGTTGAACTCACCGCGTCCGAGCGATTCGAATAGTTTCTCGTCCTGCGGATCGAAGAAGTTG
>QHXW01000325.1 GCA_003223115.1 Acidobacteriota bacterium | reverse complement strand
CCGTCAGCGCCGCATACGACATCACCGCCCCCTGCGCCTGCAGCTCTTCATGGACTCGCACGAGATTCCCCTTGCAGGACACTAAAAGTTCCAGGATCTGTTGCCGGTAGGGTTCGGCTTTCTCCGCCCGCTGGATTTCCGGCACCTGGGTGGAGTTCGATCGCAAAACTTTGCGCACGGTCTGGCGCGACAGTTGCAACACGCGCGCGATCTCGCGCTTGCTCACTCCCTTCGCGCTCAGTTCCAGAATCGCCGTTCGTTGCGCTTGGCTCAGCATGTTTGGCTTCTTGTTCCTTTCCCATCCGCGCCGCCATCCGGTCCAGTTCCCGTCGCGCGCTTTCGATCTGGCGTCGCGCTTGTTCCTGTTGCCGGCCAGCCATCTCCGGCAGGGCTTCGCCCAGCCGCCGGCCAGCCCGATGTAGGATGGCAACCGCCATCTCCAGATCGCGCTCCAGTCCGGCCGCGGCCGGCTGGGTAGATGGATGGCGGCTGCCGCGTCAAACAGACTCTGGAGGCCATCAGCGAGTTGAATCAATTCCTGTTGCGCCTGGATCGCGAGGAGTCCAAACAACAGGAGCGCCAGCCGTGATCGCCGCTCGCCGCCTGCAACGACAGTTCGCCGATGGCTTTATCGCTGAGGCGGTGGAGGACCTCTGGGAACCCTGGATGCGACACGCCGATAAGCGTTGGAAGATGACGCCCTGCTGCTCATCATCCAGCAAGCGTTGGCCCAACGCTGCAAGAAGAGCAAGACTCGCGGCCGCAAAGCCACGCCGGCTGAGGTCGTGCTCCGCATGCTGCTGTTGAAGCATGTGAGCGACTGGAGCTATGAAACGCTGTCACGAGAAGTGCGCGCGCCAATCTGGTCTATCGCGAGTTCACCCGGATCGGCGGCGAAAAGGTTCCAGATGACCGGACTATGGGAAACTTGGCGCGTCAACTGGGGCCGGAGGTGATCGAAAAACTGCATCGGCGGGTGGTGGAGATCGCCCAGGAAAACAAGATCACCAGGGCCGTAAGATGCGGGTCGACACGACCTAGTGGAAACCGATATCCATTATCCGACCGACAGCACTTTGCTGGGCGACGGCGTGCGCGTCCTGACACGCATCATGAAGAAAGTCACCGCCGTGGCGAGCCAGGCGGGCACGCAGATGCGCGACCGCAGCCGATCCGCAAAGTTGAAGGTTTTGGCGATCGCTCGCGCCAGCCGGAACAAGACGGAGCCAGGCCGGCAGAAGATGAAGAACGCCTACGTCCAACTGTTGGAAATCACCAGTCGGATTGCCGGACAAGCCAAGAAGTTTTCCAGCGAAATCGCCGCGGGCGTCAAGCGAGGCAATCTGTCCGTACTTGCACAAAGCCAAGAAGCAACTGGATGAAATGATTCCCCGCGTCCAGCAGGTGCTGCGCCAGACACGGGAGCGAGTGCTGCGCGGTAACACCCAGGCCGACGGAAAATTGCCCAGCGTATTTGAGACGCACACCGAGGTGATCCGCAAGGGCAAGGCCAATAAGCCCAATGAGTTCGGGAAACTGGTCCTGATTCAAGAGGCGGAGAACCAGATTATTACGCATTACCAAGTATGCGAACAGCGGCCAGCCGACTCCACCTTACCTTGCTGGAAGGATGTCTGAAGCAACATGTCGAACAGTTCGGACGCGCCCCGGAGCGCGTGGCGGCGGACCCCGGATTCTTCTCCGCCGCTAACGAATCCAAGGCCCATCAAATGGGCGTCAGCCGGGTCTCAATTCCGAGCCACGACACGAAGAGCCCCACACGCAAACAGCGACAGAAGCAGCCTTGGTTTAAGGAGCTTCAGAAGTGACGCACAGGCTGTGAAGGCCGCATCAGTGTTCTGAAACGCCGCCATGGGCTGCGGCGCTCGCTCTATAAAGAGTCGGACGGCATCCAGCGCTGAGTCGGACTTGGCGTGATCGCCGACAATGTAATTCATATCGGCACCCACCTGACCGAGCAAGCACGTCCGCGGTGAGGTCCTCTCTGATAATCAGATCACCACGTGCGTTAATTGCTTAACCAATCTAATCTAAAACCAGAGTGAAGTCACCTTCCGGTCCCACTCTTATTGCTCTCCTCGAAACCACGCTAATTCGAATGCACTTCGCCGGAAGTGTCGGGACGGTCCGGGGCAGTTTTTTGAATTTTAAGTGGGAAAGCAACTAAGTTCTGGCCGGGCGCACTCCTGGATCTGGTGTGTAATCCGGAATCGGCCTGTTCTCATGGTGTGCGGCAAAGACTCGGGGCCTCCTGCGCTCACACTCGATCACGTGGAGCGTTTCTGAGCATCCCCACCCTTTCCATATGCCCGGCCAGATTGCTATTGCCGAGTTCGCCGGCGTTCCCACCTTATCGGTGTTCACCGGATGCTTACGCTTCGCTATCAGTCACGCGGGGTGTGAATGCCATCATCGCCATACGGTCCTGGAATCGCATCCCGAATTCGTATGCCAAAGTCGTGTGAGTGCGGCGGAACACGTGCCAGGAGAGCCATGGCATCTGCAGATCCCTGCCGATGGGCTTCAATCGGCATACCGCGATATTCTTCTCGTTGATCGGCGCACCAGCCGGAGACACGAGGACGAAGTCATCGGGCCCAGTAAATTTCTCCCGTTGGCTCAGTCCGAGCAGAACAGGAATTAGCGTCTCAGGAATTGGCAGATTTCTATTGCGGCTTTTCTTATTCACGCTTCCAAACTCACCGCCGTACCACTGCTGCCTGACGGCGATGGTCCTTGGCGGAATCGGCTCACCATCCGTGTTGAACCATGCCTCCGTCAAGTTCACGCGCTTCCATTGCAGGCCGCAAATCTCCGCCATGTTCATGCTGGTGAGGATCGCGATTAGCGTCATTTCCTTTTCGGGATAATGCATTACCTGAAGCACCTCTTTCGCCTGAGCAAGTGTAAGCGAGTGTGCTTCCTTGCGGGTCATTCCCGGCAGCGTCACCAGACTGGCAGGATTCTCGCCGGTGAACCATTGCTTTTTCTGGGCGTGCGCAAAAATGGCGCTGATCACGTTCCGAATGTGCGTGACCGTCTGGGTTGAGTACCCGTGCGCTAAGGCCGCCGAAATGAGCCGCTGTATATCGTCCGGCCGAGCATCGCTGAGTCGCACGTTGCTCAAGTACGGCCAATTCGGGACGGCGCTGAGTTTTGTTTTCGACGTCTCTGCGTCGACTTGGAACATGCGGTCCACTTCTTCCGGCGTGAGCACATGCTTCAGGATCGCCTGGTAATGCGTCCGGCCTGATAGCTTCTTCGTCGCGACGTGCTCCGGCACGAACATGTACTCCACGAAGTCCGCTACAATCATCCATCGCCCCGAGACGACTGGCAAGGGAAAACTCGAATCCCCATTCCGCAGAGCCTCACGGCTCTCGTTGATCCGCCGCAAATAGCGGCTATGCCTCAACTGTGGTCTACCTGGCATTTGAGGCAACTTCGATTTGGGGTTTCGAAAAGACCGATTCATCAAGCTTGGGATTCACTACCACCGTATCGATGATTGTTTTCTCTGCCGGAACGGGGGGGTCCTTGAGCCCCAGCGCCGTTTGGGCCACCGGGAGGACTTTTGTCTCCAGAACGAACGGAATCTGCAGGCCGTTGACCGGCCGATAATCACGGAAGTAGACTTCCACCGGATGGTAGGTGCCATCCAGCCGCCGGGGCTGCCCTTCAATTTTCGCTTCCAAAAAGGTCTGCGCGTCAATCCAGACATGGATTGCCTGCCCGTCTTTCATGGTCAGCTTGAGCTTATAGGTATCGCGGTCCTCCACTTTTTCCATGCCGGCCAGCTCGACCCGGGTGCCCTTGGCCGCGTAATCGACCAGGGGACCATCCAGATCTGCTTGCATGGATGCCGTCTTCATTTCCTCCGTCGTATACGGCTCCACGACACGCCGGTTGAGGAACGGCCTCAGCTTCCAGCCGGTGGAGCCGTCAAACACCTGGATCGCCGTCT
>QHXW01000326.1 GCA_003223115.1 Acidobacteriota bacterium | reverse complement strand
AAGACATCACATCGACGCTCGTCTACCTGAACATCACACCAGAGCTGCTGCACGAGGCGAGCGAACGTTTTCGAAAGAACGGCGCGGCCATACTGCAGAAAACCGGAGGTTCGATATGAAACCGTATTCCCTCGCAAAGCTGCTGCATGCGTTCTTCCACGAATGGATGGGGCAACAGAGAAATCTGTCACATCATACCGTGTTGTCGTATCGCGACACATGGAAGCTGTTGCTGCGCTTCGTCTCGGAGCGCAAGCGTCGAGAGATCACCGCACTGTCGCTGTCCGACCTGGAAGCCGCTGAAGTTCTCGCGTTCTTGCAACACCTGGAGAATGACAGGAAAGTATCCATCGGCACCCGCAACTGTCGTCTGGCGGCCATCCACAGCTTCTTCGCCTTTGTCGCACGTCGCGAACCACTGGCGATCGCGCTGTGCGGCGAGATTGCGCGCATCCCGGTAAAGAAGATGAACCGGCCTGCCATGTGTTACCTGGACGCAGAGGAAATCACAGCAATCCTGCGGCAGCCCGACCGGTCGAATCCCGAAGGACAGCGGGATCATGCTTTACTCGGATTCCTCTACAACACGGGAGCTCGCATCCAGGAAGCGTTAAATATGTGTCCTCAAGCAATTCGGTTCGAGGCGCCTGCCCACGTGGAGCTCTTTGGAAAAGGCAGGAAAAGCCGAGTCTGTCCCTTGTGGCCTGAAACGGTGGATCTGCTTAGAGCATTGTTGAGGCGCCGGCCCCGTCGCGACGATCAGCCAATCTTCGTGAATTGCTATGGCCGACCGCTCAGCGCTGCAGGTGTACGATTCAAACTCAAGCAATATGTTCAGGCAGCAGCCCAAGAGGCACCATCGCTCGCGAAAAAACGCGTCGGCCCACATACGTTTCGACACAGCGTTGGAGTCCAGTTGGTTGCCGCGGGCGTCGATGCGACAGTCATCCGAAA
>QHXW01000324.1 GCA_003223115.1 Acidobacteriota bacterium | reverse complement strand
ATCTTCCGTAGTCCTGCCTGACCCAGCGGCTTGAACACCACGACCTGGTCGATGCGGTTCATGAATTCCGGAGTGAATTTTCTCCGTGCCGCCTCGACACCCGCTCGCGCAATCTTGTCTGAAGTGTCCTCATTCAACTCGCCGGTCCTGTGGAGCGCTTGGATTTCGGATGCCGCAAATCCCAAATTGGGTCTCAATATGGAACCCATTTCGGCGGCGCCGAGATTGCTTGTCATGAAAATCAAAGTGCGGGAGAAGTCCACGCGGCGATTGTCGCCCAGGGTCAGCGTCGCCTTGTCCAGAATGCCGAGCAGCAAGTTCCAAAGCGCATCGCTGGCCTTCTCGATTTCGTCGAATAAGACGAAGCTCAACTTCATCTTTTCAGTGTGATACTGGTGCAGCTCTTCCTGGCTAAGCAGCGGATGCGTTTCACGATGTCCCAGGTATCCGGGAGGCGAGCCGATTAGCTTGGCAATTTCATGGCTGTGCTGAAGCTCGGCGCAATCGATCTTGATCATGGCGCGAGCATCGCCCACCAGGCTCTCGGCGGTAGCTTCCACCAGCCTGGTCTTACCCGAACCCGTCGGGCCCAGGAACAAGAAGTTGCCGATCGGTCTGCCGGGACTGTTCGTGCCGGCCAGGTACATCTGGTAAGCGCCTACGATCGCGTGGATCGCTTCGTCCTGCCCGACGATGCGCTGGTATAGGCCGGCGGCGAGCTTTCCCGCTTCCGAGCCTACTTGCGTTGGGTCAAGCGCCTTTTTCAGGCTTTTCATAACGCCCCCGCATGCGGCTTCAGCTACTTTGGATTGGGGATGAGGCGGTGACGTTGCGCGCACGCAAACTTGAGTGCGCTCTTTCATCTCTATAATCATTCCTGTTAGCACGCCGGGCCGGGCATTGAGTTGCCGGTGAGGATCATAGCTATCTCCAATGCTTTCAAGTAACGACCCATTGGTGCCGTTGCAATCGGACGGCACGCCAGCGACGAATTAAACTAACGCAGATTGCAAAAATGTAATTCGAGCGTCATCCACGCGTCAGCCTAGTCTCCTATCATCCTGAACGAGGTTGCGTTCGGCTAGCTAGACGCGCACTTTGGTAATGCCGCTCTGAAACGGTTCCGTAGGTCGGTGCATCCGGTATTTTGGAGGTCCTTCTAGTTCTAGGTTCTAGGTCAACTAGCGACTAGCTAGTCAGGCCCCAAAGAACCCTTCCCGAGCCGATGGGCCAAGGTCTCGCCTTCCAGGAATTCCATAACAAGGTGGTCGATGCCATCTTGTTGGCCGATGTCATACAGCGCGCAGATATGCGGATAGCTCAGACTCGAAATGGCGCGGGCCTCACGTTCAAAACGTTCGCGGACCTGAGGACTGGTGGCACGGTGCTCGAGGAGAACTTTGATGGCGACGACGCGATCGAGACGGGTGTCCCGCGCGCGGATAGACCTCGCCCATTCCTCCGGCACCGAGAACTGACAGGATCTCGTACGGGCCGAGACGAGTGCCGGCGGAAAGAGCCATCGCTGGTTACGCTGCGGTTACTCATTCTAACGCCGAAATGCGGTGGGCGAGACACGCCGACACTGCGCACTGGCCGGCCCAGATTTCCAGCCTT
This sequence comes from Acidobacteriota bacterium, assembly GCA_003223115.1. Classification (GTDB taxonomy): domain Bacteria; phylum Acidobacteriota; class Terriglobia; order Bryobacterales; family Bryobacteraceae; genus QHXW01. Next base: position 23,036 of record QHXW01000324.1, on the reverse strand, counting down.
GAAGCCTCGATCTGAAAACACCTCCCGCTCGCGCCAAGCCGCCACGCACTCGCATAAAATAGTTGGGGCATGCACGTATCCGAACTCGACACTCCCGCACTGGTTATTGATCTCGAAATCATGGAGCGCAACCTGCGCCGCGTTGCAGAATACTGCAGCTCTCACACGTTGCGCTTGCGGCCCCACACTAAGACACACAAAGTACCCGCGGTGGGGCGCAGACAGCTCGATTCGGGCGCCGCGGGGCTCACGGTAGCAAAAGTGGGCGAGGCGGAAGTAATGCTCAACGCGAATCCGCCCGATCTGTTGGTGGCGTATCCGGTGATCGGCCGCAGCAAGCTCGCGCGGCTGGTGCAGGTGGCGAAGAAAACCAAGGTCACGGTGGCGCTGGACAGCATGGCGGCGGCGCGGCAGTTATCGGAAGCGGCGCGGGAGTCACAGGTCGAGGTGGGTGTTCTGGCGGAGGTGGAGGCCGGACTCGGCCGCGTGGGTGTGTCGCCCGGACCGGAACTGATCGACCTGGTGAAGGGCCTTCTGCGGCTTCCGAACCTGAGTTTTGAAGGGATTGATTTCTACCCAGGGCACATCCGGGACGCCGGTGAAGCCGGCAACGAGCAAGTTCACCAGGTGAGCCAACTGGTGAGCTGTATTCTCGACGACTTCCGCCGGGAACATATCAATATCAATATTGTCAGCGGCGGCTCGACTCCATCGCTCTACCGCTCGCATGAAATCGAGGGATTGAACGAAATCCGGCCAGGCACCTACGTGTATAACGACGTAAACACGGTCGCAACGGGCGCCTGTACGTTCGGGGATTGCGCGGCGTCGGTTCTGGTCACCGTGGTCTCGACGGCGCGCAAAGGCCAGATTATTGTGGACGGCGGTTCCAAAACCTTTTCGTCCGATCCGGCGTCGGTCCAGGGACCCAGTTTCGGCCGGCTTGTAGAAGCTCCCGAATGCGTGTTCTACCGCATGAACGAAGAGCATGGCTACGTGGACATTACGAAATCAGACCGCGAGTTTGCGATCGGCGACCGGCTGCATATCATTCCCAATCACGTTTGCGTAGCAGTGAATTTACACGAACAGGTTTATGGGAAACGCGGGTATCAGGTAGAGGAAATCTGGAAGGTGGAGGGGAGAGGCAAGCTACAATAAGCTGCCCCTCCGCTCCGTTCAAATCTAGAAAATCAACTACATCTTTACGGTGTCGATATTGATCGTATCTCCCTTCACTTTTCCCGTGACTGTGACTTTGTGACCGATATGGTCCTCCACTTTCGCGGGATCGGAGATCTTGTAGACTTTACCGTCCGATACCAGGACGGGTGCGGCTCCGCCCTTCACGCATTTGGCGGCGCACTCTGCATGAGCATCGGCGGCGCCTTTGGCCCCGCACTTCGAGTCAGAGATGTAGCCGGTCAGTTCGGCTCCCATGGCTGCCACTGCACACATCGATAGAAACGCAAAACTCAGTGCTGCTTTCTTCAAGGTCGTACCTCCTCTTTGGCAGGTTTTCCGGAAAACACAATGAATATACCCCCTCAGGCCACCGTCAGGCAAGTCGGCGGGGGGGATCAGCTGAAGAATCGAAAGTAAAACTGAAGACATGCCCTCCTCCCTCGCTCACCTTGGAAAAAAAGAGCGCAACTCGGGTTATTCGGTTTGGACATGCAGTTTTCAGAGACCATGCCCCTCCTCAGTCCGGCGAAGGCTCGCTGCTTCGCTGGTTCTGGAGTTCCGCCGGCGCGAGTGGGACCGTGGCAGCTCAACCGATGCTGCCCTTGTGCTGGGGTTGCTTCCCGTCTAGGTTGGGACCGGCTCCATCACCTCCTTTCCTTAGAGACAAATCGAAAGTTCACCGCGCCCCGGCATGCCTCAGCCGGGCGCTCCGGAAGTCAGGTGTGGTCCAGTTCCCGCATCACCTCCTGAATCGGTTTTCCTGCCGCCAGACCCGGCTGCATCAGGTTCAGCAGGCGTCGCTTTTGCAACTCCAGCATCCGCCGCGACGATAGCGCGCAGCAGAATCCGGAGACCGTCACCGCGATGATCGTCGCTCCCGCCAAGCCGATGGCTGGACCGTAGCTCCGCATCTGCCGCAGTTGTTCGGCGTAGTCGGGATGGTGACGGCTTTGCTTCTCGAAGAAATGCTGCGCGTTGTAGATCAGGAACACGAACACCAGCCGCGCCAGCACCGCTGCATAACTATGCCCGGCCGGACGATCGATGTCCCAGGTCTGCGACAGCGATCGAAAACCTTGATTCTCGATTCCCCAGCGACCCCGATAGAAGCTCCGCACTTTCACCCCATACCTCCCCGGGGCCAGACTGGTAATGTAATCGGTCCGCGAGATGTCCTTGCCGTGCTTGTCCAGGATGGGGGAGCCCTCCAGGTGGGATTGAATGGCCCCCACGATATGCACCGCGATTTGACGGTGAGCGGGAGTCTCGTCGCTGATCCAGGTGATGGGCCGCAGCGCCGTGATGCGCACCTTCTGCATCTCCTTGCGTCCCGCGAACTGGCGTTGCTCCTCCCATTCCGTCCAGCTTCGATCGGTTTCTTCCAGTTGCCGTTGGATGTGGCCGTTGAGGTCTAACTTCTCGTCCCGCACCCGGCTCACGAAATCGATGCCGTAATCCTGATTGGAGTTCGCAAAACAGATCCGTGCCCCAGTAGCCGCGATCCAGCAACAGAATCTTCAGCCACTCCCGCAGCGGCCCCTGGGTGTGTTGCAAGCGCGCCAACAGGCGCCGCAGCATGGTGATTTCACTCTCCTGCAAACCGCCCAGAACATACCCCACGATCAGTTCACAGTCCGATTGAATGTTGAGCAGGACCAAAAGCTTATACCCGTAGCTGCCGTCGCTGATCCGCCGCGCCCCCTCATATCCTGGGCCATGGGGGATCACGCTGTCGGGGCCCTCCACGGCATACATCCCGCCCCGCAACCAGCGCTTGTGGCGGATCACCTCCAGGTGTTGCAGAAAGCCGGCTTCCAGATCCTTTTCCGTGAAGCGGCCCAGAGGGTTCAACAGCGATTCCGGATCGATCACAGTCCGATCCTCGGCCAGACAGCGGTGGATTTTTTCCGCTGTAAAACCGATCCGTTCCAGCAGGTAGGGGTCCTTGAGCAGCGGACCGCAATGAGCCGGCGTGTCCCTGCCCGCCATCTCCCGCAAGCATTCCACTCCATGGAGCAGGGGATAGCGAATTCCGTTGTCCTTTTTCAGGTGGGAGGGCCGCATCCCGGTGGCCGCGGCCCACAGGCCGCTGCGCAGCATGAAATCCAACATCGCGTCGAAGCGCCCCCGCTCCGTGTCGAACACCTGGAAGGGCCGTCCTTCCACAATCTCCTGTGCGACTCGTGCGGGATCTTTCTCCCAAAAGCGGAAACTGCCGGCGCCGCCGGGCGGCGCTAAGGCTGGGAAGCAGGGGTCTGCCATCCCTTTTACTTTTGGCACAGGGCCGGTAAAAAGTCCAGCGAAATCGAACAGGAAGGCCGAAAATTATGGAGATTGGGCCTGCTGCAACTGCTTCCAGAGGCTTTCCAAGGAGACCGTGAGTTGCCGCCACCGCTTCAGGTTCTGCTGGAAGGTGCGGTAGGCAGCGCACTGTTGGCGCACCCTGGGCAGGTCCTCCTTTTTGACATAGCTCAACTTGGAGGTGCCCTGTTGGGAGCGGGACAAGTAGTATGCTGCGGAGGTGCGCGCCACGCCGTCGGCTTTCAGGAAGCGTTCGACCAAGGTAGCCGCCAGCATCGACTGAGGCTGCAGGAGTTTGGACTCCAGAGAGCGGCGTTGCGCTTGCAGAGCGCTGATTCGAGCGCGAAGTTGCTGGCCGGGATCGGGCATGTATCAGTTATATATTTAATCCGCTGATACAAAACAGCCCGCACGACGAACTCTCCCGCAATTATTTTATTGGCCTCAGTTAATTGCCACCGCCACAATCATTTACAGAACTTTCGATCATTCAGGGGGATCATTGGGGATCATACCAGGCAGCCTCCGCATGGGGAACGGACACATGCGATAGAATCGGGGGTTCCTGGAGGCTCGGTCATGGAAAATTTCGACGAATTATCGCGCAGGTCTTTCCTGAAGAGGTCCACGGGCGTCACGGCCGCGGCCTCGACTTTTACAATCATCAAGCCGGAACTCGTTCGGGGCGCCGGCAATGAGAAGCTGCGCGCCGGCTTGGTAGGTTGCGGCGGACGCGGCACCGACGCGGCACAGCAGTTTCTGCACGGCAGTGAAGACGTCGAATTGGTGGCGATGGGCGATATTTTCGAGGACCATCTCGAGAAATCGCTGGGCGAAATCCGCACTGCAACGCACTATCCGGGAATCGAGAGCAAAGTGAAAGTTGACCCCGAGCACCACTTCATCGGTTTCGACGCTTATAAGAAAGTGCTGGCGTCGGATATCGATATCGTGATGCTGTGCACGCCGCCAGGCTACAGGCCCATGCATTTCGAGGCTGCAGTCGAAGCCCGCAAACACGTCTTTTGCGAAAAGCCTTTTGGTACCGATCCCGTGAACGTACGCCGGTTCATGGCTGCCGCGAAAAAATCCGAAGAGTTGAAGTTCACCGTGATGTCGGGAGCACAGCGCCACTCGCAAAGGGAGTACGTCGAGACCATCAATCGCATCAAAGACGGCGAGATCGGCGACGTCACGGCGGCCTATGCCTACTGGATTGGAACGCCGGTGATTCAGCAGCAGGCGCGCGACCCAAAATGGAAGGACATGACCTGGCAGCACCGCGCCTGGTATTCCTTCGTGTGGATCTGCGGCGATCAGGTGGTCGAGCAGCATCTGCACAATATCGACGTGATCAACTGGCTGATGGGCACGCATCCGGTGGAGGTCGTTGCGTCGGGCGGCGCAGCCTGGCGGCCGAAGGAAGAGATCTACGGGAACATTTACGACCACATCAGCGCGGACTTCCTTTACCCCAACGGCGTGCACATGTCGAGCTACTGCCGCCAGTTCAAACGTGGGCTCCACACCAACATCTCAGAGCTGGTGGTGGGCTCAAAGGGCCGCAGCAATTGCAAAGACAGGGGCACGAAGGGCATCGATCCCTACGTGCAGGAGCACATCGACATGGTGAAAAGCATCCGCGGGCAGGGACCGTACATCAACCACGGCATGCCGGTGGCTGAAAGCACCATGACCTGCATCATGGCGCGCGAGTCGGCGTACTCGGGCCAGAAACTCACGTGGGACCAGATGATGAATTCGCAGCTCGACCTGTTTCCCAAAGCGTTCGATTACGACCTTCCGCTGGATGTGCCGCCGCTTCCGGTGCCAGGGGTCTACAAGTTCGCCTGACGCGCCGCTTTAACGCCGAGACGCCAAGACGCGGAGGCAGCCACCCCATGAGAATTTCTCTGCGCGTCTGCGTTACCGTGTTTTGGCTGCTCGCCGGCGGCATCGCGCTGGCCCAGCAGGAGTGGCCGGTCTATGGCAGCGATCCCGGCAATTCGAAATATTCCTCGCTACGGCAGATCAATAAAACGAATGTGGCGCGCCTGAAGCCCGCCTGGATCTATCACACAGGCGACGTAAGCGACGGCACGCGTTATCCGGTGCGCAGCGCATTCGAAGCCACGCCTTTGGTGGTAGACGGCGTGATGTATGTGACCACGGCGTACTCGCGTCTTATCGCGCTTGATGCCGAGACCGGTAAAGAGCTGTGGTCATTCGATCCCAAAATCGATAAAGATGCTCCGCATAACCTGTTCATCAATCGAGGCGCGGCGTATTGGAGCAACGGCGGAAACCGGCGGCTCTTTCTAGGCACGCTGGATGGACGGCTGTTCGCGCTCGCCGCCAAATCGGGCACACCGGTCGAGAGTTTCGGATCGGGTGGCTGGGTGGATCTGAAAACCGGCGTGGCGGACCGCTTTGACTATCGGGGATTCGGCATGACTTCGCCGCCGGCGATTTATAAGAACCTCGTGATATGCGGCACACTCACTCCCGATGGCGAGCCGCGCGGTCCCGCGGGCGATGTCCGGGTCTACGATGCACAGAGCGGAAGGCTGGTCTGGACATTCCACACGGTGCCGCACGCGGACGAGTTCGGCAACGAGACCTGGGCGAATGGTTCGTGGAAAGACCGCGGCGCCGTGAATGCGTGGTCCATCCTGAGTGTGGACGCGGAGCGCGGCATCGTGTTTCTGCCTTTGACTTCGCCCGCCACCGATTATTACGGCGGCGACCGCAAGGGCATGGGCCTTTTCGGCGATTCGCTGGTGGCCCTCGATGCCGCAACCGGCAAACGCCTGTGGCATTTCCAAACCGTCCATCATAATTTGTGGGACTACGATATTCCGGCGCCGCCGAATCTCGTAACCGTAACGCGCAACGGAAACCAGATTCCCGCCGTAGCCCAGATCACTAAGACCGGATTCACTTTTGTGTTTGACCGGGTCACGGGTAAGCCACTGTTCGACATTGTTGAGCGGCCTGTGCCCACGAGTGAGGTGCCGGGCGAGCAGGCATGGCCCACACAACCCTTCCCGGTGAGGCCGCCGCCTTACGCACGGCAAAGCATGAGCGCGGATGAATTGACGGACGTCACGCCGGAGTCTCACGCCTATTGCGTCAAGCTCGCGGAAGGCGCGGTTTTCGGCCAGCTCTTCACGCCGCTGGGGCTGAAGCCAACGGTGTTGTTCCCCGGCACCAATGGCGGCGCAAACTGGGGTGGCGCGGCATGGGATCCAGGGTCGCACACGCTCTATGTGAACTCCATGGACGTTGGCATGATCTATCGCATGGTGAAGCGCCCGGAGGGTTCCGAGATTCCGTACCGGCCACGCGGGCTGGGCTCGCCGAATTCGCGCTTCTGGGACGCGCAGTTGCATCCGTGTCAGAAACCGCCGTGGGGACACCTGACGGCCATCGATCTGGATCGCGGAGAGTTCCGCTGGCGCGTGGTTCTGGGCGTCATGGATGACTTGGTGAATCGCGGGATCCCTCCGACCGGCACTGCAAATCTGGGTGGTTCGATGGTCACCGCCGGTGGCCTGGTATTCATTGGCGCAACCAACGATTCGCGTTTCCGGGCTTTCGATAAAGACACGGGTAAGGAGCTTTGGGAGACGATGCTGCCTGCCAGTGCCCATGCCACGCCCATGACCTTTCTTGGCCGCAAGTCCGGCAAGCAGTACGTGGTGATTGCCGCGGGCGGAGGAAACAAGTACAACGACACGTATTCGGATGCGCTGGTGGCGTTTTCGTTGCCGTAGGGGTGGTGTACGCGACCGCCAGCCAGGCAGCAGGTGTGACTTGAACCATCCGTTGGCCGCGGATTGAAGCATCCGTTGGCCGAAAGTACAAGATCGGAAGCATCCAGTGACCGCCAGTCTATTTCCAAATCGAAACAAAAGTGTTGAAGATTGTCTCGGGCTGCGCCAATCTGTATATGCGGTGAGTGACGCATATACATGAGACGGGAGACGTCGGACCATGTCAACCGATGGTTTCGTGAGGCTATTGCAGGACTATGGCCCATTGCGGACGGCTCCTTGTCCCTTCGAAAGAGCCCGTGCATTCGAGAGAACTGTGCGGCAAAAGTGCAACCAAGCAGCGGGTCACCGAGATTCGCGTCACCTCGATCCTGAAGCTCGACCGGAACGGGAAACAGAACGGTGTCCAGCCTGAAGTCCAGGAGGTGGCACGTCGTATCGATCTTCCCATTGCAGAGCCCGCGTTCCGACGCGGGCTCTGCTAACCGCGATCTCCGGGCGAAGGCGTCAGGAAGCATCCGTTGGCCGCGCCAATGTCACTTTACCCATAGGTTTGCAGGATTGGAAGCATAGGTTTGCACAGGCTGGTGTGCCTTGAAGCATAATTGGCAGTGACTGCCAACATTCGCTTCCCAAAGGATGATGATGATGGTAGGGGGCCACATTATGAACATGTCTGTTGATGTTGGTGTGGCGCGCCAACTCTTCGCCGTCGGCTTAGATTAGTATAGGCGTTGTATCGCACCTATACAAAGGCTTTTTGCCGCATTTTGTTAGGGTTTGCTTCCGGAACCCAAATTGCTCTTCCACCCTCCGAGCACAGAATCCCTCCCAGCACTGCCGATTGAGCATCGCGGATGGCTAGCCTGCTGCGGTTTGCACTTACTGCCAACTTAGGCTTCCTTTTTGTACTTACTGCCAAGTTATGCTTCAAAGCGACTCGGCCATCCAGAATTGGCTGTGATGGGGCTAAAGGACTTCCAGTCGCGACACTGCCATTTTATGCTTCACAGCACTGCCACTTTATGCTTCAAGGCACAGCTGGCACGGTTTTTCAACGGCTTAGACTTTCGGGCGAGGCGTGGGTTGGAAGCATAGGTTTGCACGGAGTTCCAGATTGGAAGCAAAGGCTTGCAAAAACATGTTTGAAGTAAACCGCTGTGCAGATCGGTTGTCGGGCATCGGAGCGAGGCCAGCCGATGGCTGCGAGACCCCCGCCACAGCGAGCTGTGTCGTGCGCCGGTCCGTCGCGACCAGGCTGGCGACAGCCGAGGCGAGCGGCCCATCCGCCGCCCTGAACGAAACATAGCCCATTTTGGAGATCTTGGGGCGAGAAAAACCCACGTTTTTGCAAAGGTATGCTTCCAACTTTGCAAACCTATGGGTAAAGTGACAGCCAGTTCGGAAGCATCCCGTGGCCGCGGCCAACGGATGGTTCAAGTCACACAGGCGGCGGCCCAAAAACGCCGTTCACCGGTAGCTGGCTGTAACTCGCCGAACAACAAAAGACAGCTTCGGGCGCCGATGTTAGCCTTGCACTTGAGCATGGGCATGGCACAAGAAAGCACGGATGGGAACATGATCGGCCGCAAGGATTCGCGCGGATCGGAACTCGCGATTGGAGTTCTGCTGGTGATCGTCGGATCGCTTCTGCTTTTCGATAAGCTGAATATTTCGGTGCATCTGGCGGAGTACTGGCCGGTGGCTCTCATCGCGCTCGGCGTGGCCAAGCTTCTGGAAGATGACGAGGCAGAATCCCATGCGGCAGCCGGCATGAGCGGGGAGATCGAAAAATGCAACCAGAAAACTCCAGCATGAATCGCAGGTCCAACCCCGCAGTCAGCTCCGGTCTGATCGCTGGTCTCGTCATGACGGCGGCCGGCGTGATCCTGCTGCTGGATCGAACCGGGGTCATCGAAGGCAGATATCTGTTCCGCTTCTGGCCGTCGGTGCTGGTGATTATAGGCCTGCTCAAGGTTGCTATGCCGGAAGCCGGGGGCGGGCGCATCTGGGGCGCGCTACTGATTATGGCCGGCGCGATCCTGCAGTTGAGCGAGTTGGGTATCATTCATGTGCGCATCTGGGACCTGTGGCCTTTGGCATTGATTGCGGTCGGGCTGGTGCTGGTCTGGAGCGCGATCGAATCCAGAAAGTATGGTTCCGGCGGAGCCCTCTCATCCGGCACCGCCCACCTGAACGAAGTGGCGGTATTCGGCGGCGGTGAGCGGCGCATCAGCGCGCCCGATTTCGAAGGCGGACAGGTAGTAGCAGTGTTCGGCGGATTCAAAGTGGATCTCACGAAAGCCAGCATGAAAGAGAACCAGGCCATGATCGAAGTGAACGCCGTTTTCGGTGGAGGAGAAATCGTGGTGCCCGAGAACTGGAACGTCATTATGCGCGGCCTCGGGATCTTCGGAGGTCACGCGGACAACACGCGCCATCCGAAACACGATGACCCGGCCCTGAAGACGCTCATGGTACGCGGTCTTGCCATGTTCGGAGGCGTAGAAGTTAAAAACTAGCTGCCATGCATCCGATTCTTGCCAGAAGCGGAAGGCTCGGGCTTTACCTCCTGGGTTGGATTCCGCTCACCGGCCTGCTGGTGCTTCTGCTGGCCGGCTCGGGGAAGTGGGGATGGGGCGAGACGCTGGCTCTGGTAGCACCACTGTGCCTGTTGTACGCATTCGTTTGTCTATCAGCCTGGTATCCAGTGCGCGCGACGCCTGTGCAACGCTTCGGGCTGGTAAGGCTCGCCACCACGCACTTGAGTGCGGCGCTACTGGTCAGTGCGCTCTGGGTTGTCACCGGTTTGGGGGAGTCCGCGTCCTTACTCCCGTTTTTAAGGATTTCGACCGGCGCTTCACAGATCAAATCCCGCTGTTATTCGGCACCGGTGTATTGCTCTATCTGCTGTCGGTGGCTTTGCACTACGCGCTGCTGGCGCTCGAGGTTTTGAGAGAAGCAGAAAAACGTGAGGCGGAAGCGCGCATTCTGGCTCGCGATGCCGAGCTGAGCGCGCTCAACAGTGTGGATGCAGCCCGTGCGCGCGAAATGTGTATCCTGCTCTCGGAGTTCCTGCGCAGCACGCTGGGCTTGGGTGAGAAGGCGCTGGTGCCGCTCGAGGAGGAGATGGCGCTCATCCGCAGTTTTCTGGCAGTGGAGAAGGTGCGCTTCGGGTCGCGCCTCACGGTTGAGGAGCACATCGAAGACCAATGCAATACGATGCTGGTGCCGCCTCTGCTGTTGCAACCTCTGGTGGAAAATGCCATCACCCATGGAATCGCGAACCTGCTGGAGGGCGGATCAATCCGCCTCGAGGCGCGCCGCGCTGGCGACATGCTGGTGATCCTCATCGAAAACAGCTTCGATCCCGATTCAGTTTCCTCCCGGCGGAATGGCCTCGGCCTGGCTAACGTGCGCAAACGCCTGGACGTCCGCTACGGAGTGGACGCTCGCCTGGAGCAACGGGCGGCGGGTGAGCGCTATTCCGTCGAGCTTTCGCTTCCGGCAGAAACGCAGGTTGTGGAAGCGTGAGCCAGGCTGCGGAGCCAAACTTGCGCGCCATCATCGTGGACGATGAGGAACTGGCTTGCGCCGCGCTTCGCGAGGTACTGGCGCCACACACGGAAATCGAGGTGGTGGCCGAGTGTGCCAACGGCTTTGAAGCCGTCAAAGCTGTTTCCGAGTTGAAACCTGACCTTTTGTTTCTCGATGTTCAGATGCCGAAGCTGGATGGCTTTGAGGTGCTGGAGCTAGTAGGCCCGCAGGCTGCTGTGATTTTTGTTACCGCGTATGACAGCTACGCCATGCGCGCCTTCGAGGTCCATGCCATTGATTACCTCCTGAAGCCTTTCAGTGCTGCGCGCCTCGAAGCGGCTTTGACGCGTGCCAAAAACCGGATTGGGAATATCACGGCGACTTCTGCTGTCGATTTGGCCGCGGCGGCTCGCCCGCCGGCGCAATACCTCGAGCGTGTAGCGGTGCGCGATGGCACCCGCGTCCACATTATCCCCATCGGCAAACTGGAATACGTGGAGGCGCAAGATGACTATGTCGAGCTCCACAGCGGGGGCAAGAAACATTTGAAACAGCAAACCATTTCGAGCCTTGAGGTTGGTCTCAATCCAGCGCGCTTCGTCCGTATCCACCGGTCTTACATTGTTAACCTGGAACGCGTAGTGAAGATTGAGCCTTATACCAAGGATAGCCGGCTGGCGGTGCTGGCGGACGGTACCCAGCTCCCGGTCAGTCGCTCAGGATACGCCCGGTTAAAGGAATTACTCGATCGTCGAGCCTGACGATCAGGCATCCCGGCACCTTTGCAACATTCTGTATGCAAATTTCGGCCTGGTGATTGCCAAACTTGCGGAATCCAAGTACACTAGCGCTAAAGGTCTCGACGCTTATAGCGCATGTATCCTGGCAAGAACTTCCCGCCTCGCAGGCAAAATCGCAGAGAAAACGTGAACGAGTCAATTCGGGCACGTGAAGTGCGGGCTGTGTTTCCCGATGGCACTGCTGAAGTCATGGCGACTGCCGCCGCACTTCGCAAAGCGCAGGAGCTGGGGCTTGACCTGGTGCTGGTCTCGCCAACCGCCGTGCCGCCCGTGGCCAAGGCCGTGGATTACGGACATTATCAGTACGAGCAAAAAAAGAAGCAGCACGAAGCCAAGAAAAAGCAGCACGTGGTGCAGGTCAAGGAGCTGAAATTTCGGCCCAATACAGACGACCACGATTACGAATTCAAGAAAAACCACGCCATTCGGTTTCTCAAAGAAGGTAATCGCGTAAAAGCCGTGGTACAGTTCCGGGGCCGCGAAATTGCACACACCGATTTAGGCAAGAACCTGCTGACGCGTTTTGCCGAAGACCTGTCCGCCTACGGTGCGGTGGAAAGCAGCCCACGCATGGAAGGCCGCAACGCGCACGTCCTGATCAGTCCTGTCAAGTCTCCCAAAAGCGCTTAGCGTCTGTAAGAAAATAACTGTATCATCATGAAAGGGGCGTGATGGTGTAGTTCCACTCGCCATGGAAGGTATCGGTGCGCAGTTGGATGGCGGCAAACTCCTGCTTGCCCACCTTAATCCCTTTCGGGTACGTGCCTGTGTCCAATTGGCTTTGAACGCGAAGACCAGTTCTGGTGGTGGTGGCGGCGATCAGGTTGACGATGACTTCATGGCTCACCAGCGGTTTGCCACGCCAGTTCTTCGTGATGCAGGAAAACAGGCGATGCTCGATCTTGTTCCACTTGCTGGTTCCGGGCGGGAAGTGGCAGACCGAGATCTCCAGCCCGGTTTCGTCGGCCAGTTTCTGCAACTCCAGTTTCCACAACCTCACACGCGATCCGTTGCTGCCTCCGCTGTCCGCTGTAATCAATAGGTGACTGGCACCGGGGTACGTCTCTCGGCCCATCATGTTCCACCATCGTCGGATGCTCTCGACGGCGCAGGCTGACGTGTCCTGATCGGTGCCAACGCTGACCCAACCGGCGTTCTGCCCGAGATCGTAAACCCCATAGGGAGCGTCTTTCTGCTTCGCGAAGTCATGCACCTGGACGGGTTCGGGCTGACCCTTCGGCCGCCATTCGCGGCCCCCATTTTTATAGTCCCCTACCTGTTCCTTCTTTTTCGTGTCTACTGAAATAGCTGGCTGGCCACTCTTCAGGAATTTCGTCGCCTGGGCGTTGATGTATGCAAACTGCGCATGGCGGTCCGGATGCGAGGATCCTTCCTTCGTCTTGCGGTTCGCCTGCAGGCTGTACTTCTGCTCGTGCAACAGTTCCGCCACCAGCATGGGGCTCACCTGGTGTCCCTGGGCACGCAGTTCGTCGGCGAGATTCCGCACGCTTTTGCAGGTCCACCGCAACGGGGACTGAGGATCCCCTCGCGTTACGGGTTCCAGTAGTTTCTCCAGATCCAGCAGCAGATCCGGATCTTTGAGCGACGCCTTCTTTCGACCGCCACCTTTTTGCCGAATCGGCAGACGCGTCCGCTGTGAGCGATCCGGCTTTTTCTGCAACTCCGCCAAACCCACTGCGATAGCGCGCCTGGAAACGCCGCTGGCGCGCGCCACCAGCGATATACCACCGCGCCCATGGGCCGCGCTCCGCAGCCGCCCATAATCGCCGCGTGCGTTCATCCAGCCACGCCTCCAACTGGGAGAAACGCTGCTTGATCTCGCCCTCGCTGGCCACAACAACATTCTAGGCCAGAAACGTTTTAATTGCTACACTTATTTTATTACAGTTGCTAATCTTTCGAGAGCTGTTGTTGACAGCCAGCGAAAGGAAGAGATCGAGGTGCTCATCGAAAGTCTGAGAAAGCAACTGGGGTTACAGGCGCATACGGTGACGAAAGTGGAGGAAACCGAGCGCTACAGGATCGTCCACATCGACCGACTGGGGCTCGTCTGGGCCGCAGCGTGGCGCTCAAGTTCGTGCCGGAGGATTATCTCTCCGACCGTCCAGCCCTGGAGCGTTTCCAGCGTGAGGCCCGCACGGCCTCGGCCTTGAATCACCCCAATAATCTGCACCATCTTCGACATCGATGAAGCGGGTGGCCAGCCATTCATCGTGATGGAGCTTCTGGAAGGCCACACCCTGAAGCACTACATCACGAATAGGCCGCTGGAGCTCGAGCAGTTGCTAGATCTCGCGAGTCAGATCGCCGGCGCACTGGCGGCCGCGCACGCCAAGGGCATTATGCACCGCGACATTAAGCCCGCCAATCTCTTCGTTACCGAGCCAGCGGGGCAGGCCAAGGTCCTGGACTTCGGGCTGGCCAAGCCTCATTGCTGCAGACTGAGATGGTGGTCACCAGCCCGGGGACGGCGGTCGGGACCGTCGCTTACATGTCGCCGGAGCAAGCGCGCGGGCAAGAGTCGGACGCACGCAGCGATCTATTCTCGTTCGGCGTAGTGCTGTATGAGATGGCAACGCGCGCCAACCTCGAGCTGCCCGCGGAGTTGGAGCGCATCATCCTCAAAGCTCTCGAGAAGGACCGGGAGGTCCGGTATCAGACCGCCATCGACCTGTTAGCGGACTTGAAGCGGCTGCGACGAGAGACTGAATCCGGGCGGGCATATTCAGCGGGCGTACTAGCAACTAGCCGCGTCACCTCGACGGAAGTGGCCGATGTATGCTGGCTTCGCCGCGGCGTGCGTGATGCTGCTAGGGGGAGCGGCACTCTTCTTTCGCGGCCGGCACGAGGCTCCGGCGTCCTCCGCCTGGCAGCAGCTCACGAACTTCACGGACTCGGCCACGCAGCCGGCGCTCTCTCCGGACGGCCGCATGCTGGCCTTCATTCGAGGTCCTGGAACCTTTGTCACTGACGGCCAGATCTACGTTAAGCTGTTGCCCGCTGGCGAGCCCATGCAGCTGACGCACGACAGCCAGGACAAAATGAGCTCGCAGTTTTCGCCGGACAGTTCGCGCATCGCCTACACCGTTCCATGGGACACCTGGACCGTACCGATGCTGGGCGGTGAGCCGCGGCGCATGCTGCCCAACGCCGCCGGACTGATCTGGATTGAACCACAGCGCTTGTTGTTTTCCGAGATCAAGTCGGGCTTACACATGGCTATCGTTTCAGCTAGCGAAAGCCGCACGGAAGCTCATGACGTTTACGTGCCGCCTCATAACCGCGGTATGGCACATCGCTCGTATCTTTCTCCGGATCGCAAATGGGTGCTACTGGCCGAGATGGATAACGACGGATGGCTACCCTGCCGCGTGGTTCCATTCGATGGCAGTTCGGCGGGCCGGCGAGTGGGCCCGCCTGGGAGCGCTTGCACGGATGGCGGTTGGTCGCCGGACGGAAACTGGATTTATCTTAGTTCGAATGCGAGCGGCAAATTTCACGTCTGGCGGCAGCGGTCGAACGGAGGCGACCCGGAACAGATCACCTCCGGCGCAACCGAAGAACAGGGCGTGACTGTTGCGCCTGATGGCCGGTCGCTGGTCACCTCCGTGGGCCTGAAGGAGAGCGAGGTCTGGATCCGCGATGCCACTGGCGAGCGGCGGATCTCTTCCGAAGGTTTCGCGTACGGACCTCAATTTTCCCGGGATCGGAAAAAACTGTTTTACTTGACCGACTCAGGCGCGTCGCAAGGGTTTCCGATGGGTGACCTCCGGGAGGCGGACCTGGCGACAGGACAGAGCGAGCGTTGCCGGGATTCCTGGTCACCAGCTATAACATATCCGCGGACGGCAAACAGATCGTTTTTGCGTCGACGCATGAAACCAGCGGCCCACGGATCTGGCTAGCTAGCGCCTCTGGACCGCCGCTCGGCTCCCCGCCGGCTCTCTTCGGCCAATGAGGACAGCCCTCTGTTTACGCCAGACGGGGACATCGTGTTCCGCGCATCGGAACGTAATGCCAATTTTCTGTATCGCATGAAGCCAGATGGAACCGGACGGGAACAGCTCCTGCCCAACCCAATCATCGAGATCACCGCCATTTCTCCAGATGGAGCATTTGTGCTTGCGGGCACAGCGGTAGCCGACGAGGACATGCCGGTCGGACTGGTCGCCTTCCAGCTACATGGCGGCACGGCACAGCGAATTTGCAATGCTTGTTATGGCAGATGGACGCCGGACCGCAGTTATCTCATGCTGGAGTGGTTTGGCGGAGGCGCAATGGATGCCGGCGGGAAAACTTTTGTGATTCCGCTACGCGGCGGCCGGATGTTGCCGCCGCTTCCGCCGAACGGTATCAAGTCCAGATCGGATCTGGACTCCATTTCCGGACTGCGCGTGATCAATCAGCCGTCCGCCGTTGCATGGACGGACTTAGCGACCTACGCGTTCACCCGCACCAGCGTGCACCGTAATCTTTATCGCATTCCGCTGCCGTGAGGTGCAGCTGCGTGCAGATGCAGCGCCGGGTCCGATCTACTGCAAGCAGAAAGGAGTCACCATGCGCATGCCGAGGAACAAGATCGATTTCAACACAGTCCGGAAAATCGCACTCGGTCTGCCTGACGTGGAGGAGTCCAAGATATACCGGTCGCCGGCCCTCAAGGTTCGCGGAAAGCTGTTGGCGTGTATCCCCATTCACAGGTCCGCTGAGACTGACTCAGTTGCGGTTCGCATCGATTTCGATCGCCGCGCGGAGCTGATGGCAGCCGCCCCTGACGTGTATTACCTGACTGATCATTACGTGAACTATCCGGTAGTGCTCGTGCGGTTGTCTCGAATCCACGCCGACGCTCTCCGAGACCTGCTGAGCATGGCCTGGCGCTTTGTAACCATGAAAAAGCCCGGCAGCAAGCGCACGATTCGACTGGCGAAGCGCACCAAGTAACAAGACGGGCGAAGCAGCAGCAAACCAGGAGCCGCTTGCTCCGCGCGCGGTTCAGCGGAAACCAGGTCCTCCGCATTTGCTTTCCTCAATGTGCCTCCCGCAAATAGATACACATCCTTACATTCCGTGAGCGGCAGAGCGCGTCCACTTGGTTAGAGGATGGCAAGGAGCCAGACCTCAGAAAGAGGTTAAAAGCCATGTTGAAGAAGATCGGGATTTCGATGGCAGCGCTTTGTGCGGCGCTGGTGCTAGCAAAGCCGCCGGCCGCCGCCGCGGCAGATCGCGACGATTATCATTACCGGCCCTCCTACCAGTACAACCAAGGCCGCCGCGGGTATCAAACATACACGCCGCAGCAGCGGTTCAGAAACGATTACTGGTTCCAAAACGAGTACCGGAATGACCGGCGCGACAGGGAATGGCGAGAGAACCAGTGGCGGCAGCGCGACCGGAGGGAACAGCGCCAACGCTGGAACTACCGCGATCGTGATGACGACTACTACCGGTACCAAGCGGTAAACGCGGGTCAAACGAAATCGTTGACGCTCACATGCAGCGGTTCGGTGATCCAGCCATCGAACCGCGCGTGTCGCAGACCGAGAGACTTGGTCCAGCCTAAACCAGGGACGGAGACTGGAGTACGAGCCGGCGCTATTCTCGGATGTCCGACAAATCTGCTAAAATGTTAGACAGATGAAAGACGATCGAATCACAGTGCGGTTTTCCGCTGACCTGCGCCGAAGGCTGCAACAGGCTGCCTCTATCAGCGGTACGCGTAAGTCGGACCTGGTGCGCGGAGCCGTCGAGCGGCAGCTTGCGGCCGAGAACAATGTAATCACCGCTTACGAACGTGCGAAGAGGGCTGGGCTGATCGGAGCCGTGCGCAGAGTCAGCAGAGATCTCAGTACGAATCCAAGACACTTCGATGGATTTGGTGGGTCTTGAACAAGCAGGTATTAGTTGACACCGGCCCGATCGTGGCCATCCTCTCGGCACCCGACGAACACCATGGACCATGCGTAGAGCAGCTTCGGAGCATCAGGGGGCCACTCCTGACTTGTTGGCCGGTGCTCACCGAGGCGGCCTGGCTGTTGCGGAAATACCCGTCGGCTCTCGGGATGTTGATGTCCTCTTTCCAGGGCCGGCTTTTGAGCTTCTTCCTCTGGACGAGACAGACCTTTCCGGAATTGCCGCGATTCTGGGTAAGTATCGGGGCTTAGGAAGACAACTTGCCGATGCGTCACTGGTACATCTGGCAAATCGGGAGGGGATTGAAACCATTTTCACACTAGACCGACGGGACTTTAGCATACTCCGTCTGGCGCGCGGAAAGAAGTTCCGCGTCATTCCATAAACGGTTCTTCCGTGGTGCGAAATGAGCGTTATGATGTCATAGGTGCGGCGGTCACAGCCACGAGTCACCTCTCCCGACGTCTTGTGTGGCCAATTTCCGAATGGGCTGTAATCCAGGCAGGACGCTTAGTGTTCTTCGGCGCCACGCTTGCGGTCGAGCCATTGCTTGATGGGCAGCAAGGCGCGTAGCGTAAACAGGTTGAGGATAGCGAGCGTTATCGCAATGCCGTAGCGATTCATCGCCACGGCGGCTCCGATAACCCCCGCATTCCAGACACTTGCGGCGGTGGCGGTTCCTGTCACGATAGTGCCCTGCTTCAGGATCGCGCCGCCACCAATGAAGCCAATCCCGGTGATCAAGCCCTGGAGCAGACGGGACTGTGCGTTAGGATCTGGCTGATTACCCATCAGCAGCAGATACCCGCAACTGGCCATCCCGACGATCGGAAACGTACGCACACCTGCACTGTGCGATTCGCGTTCCTGCTCCCAGCCAATTGTGGCAGTCAGGATGTAGGCCATCACCACGTGTTCGAGGTTCTTCCAAATGTCTTGCCACAAGGCAGGTAGCTCAATCATGTTGTAGATCCCATCCAGTCATGGTAATGGATTAGCCGCAGCGGATTCGAATTGGACGAGCCCGAAATATAGGAATATCGTTGCGGAGGTTCACACTTGCGGAACGTTTTGTCTTCGCATTGCTGCTTGCATCCGCTCCTGTTTCCGCGGTGCTCGGCCAGGCATCGCGATCCATTGCTCCTGAGACCGTTGTGGTCCCGAGCGGCAAGCTGCGCCTTCGAGGCTACCTCTGGAAACCGGCGGGCTCTGCTCCTCGCCTGCCGTCTTGTTCGCTCACGGTTCCGGCGGCACCGATTCCGCGCATAGTGCCGGACTCGAGATTACCGCGGCAGCCGAAAGACTCGCACCCGTCTTTCTGAAACACGGCTACGCCTTCCTCTATCTCTTCCGCCGTGGTCAGGGCCTTTCTGCAGACCAGGGGACCTTCATGCAGGATCTGATGCGCGCGAGAAGACAGAAGAATTTCGAAAGCACTTGCAGGTTGTGTTGCTGACCACGGATCATCTGGACGACACCATGGCAGGTTTGTCGTTCTTGAAAAGCCTGCGCGACAGCACCCTGCGAGCCGCGGTGACTTTCGGCGCTGCCGCTGGCTCCTGGAAAGCAACGGACGGTCCCTGGCGGGAACGTCTCTGGCGGCAGAAATGGAGAGGTTCATCCGAAACCCGCGACCGCCTGCTCGCCGCCGTGCGCAAGATAACCGTTCCCCTTATGCTGCTTTACGCGGCGATGACTACTCCGTCGCGCCCGCCAAAGCCATGGCTGAGGAACTGTGGAAACTTTTGAAACCGCACATCATGAAAGTCTACTCACCCTTCGGTCAAACGCCCGATGACGGCCACAATTTCGTTACACGGCTGTCGCTCAATGGGAAGAGGACGTTTTTGGATTCCTCGATGAGAAATGTAAAACGTTGACAGAGTGTAACTGATCAACCTGTCCGCCGTTACGACAAGAGACGCACCCGCTCTATCAGCCTCACTGCGCCAGCTTTTTAGCGTTGCTTCATTCGAGTGGCGATCCCCCAGCCGAAGGTCTGAAAGCGGCAAACCACGCGGGCAGGCTGTATAAGAGCAACCAGGCTCGCCAGGCAAGTCCCGTCAGGCAATAGATCCAGGTGATCCGATCCCCAAAGAGGAAGAACACAACGACCATCACCAGTATCCCATGCGTCAGAGAGCGGTAGGCGCGATACGTGGCTTCCTCAGCTTCCTTAGGTATGGAGCGCCCAACGAGCGCGCTCATCACTATGGCCATAATCGCGAGAACAAAGGCTAAGGCAACATCGAGCACGCCCCACCATTTCGGAAAGGCCGACGTATCTCTCGACAGCCCCGCGACAATGGGAAAAACCGTAGACACCACGAACACAACTGCAGTAGACACTGCAAACCGGCGACTCCATAGCACCTGCCGGCCGCTGAGAGGTAGCGGATTGGACTTCGTCTGCTGATTCGTTTGTTGAACAGCCATGTCCGGAATCCGAAGTTGGGTGGCCGGTGTCCAGTCTACATCCTTGAAGAGCAGCCGGCCTCTCTGCTACCCTTTGACACAGCGCCGTCCCCGGAGTCATGTCCGCCTGCCCTGGCCTCATCCCCGCTTGACTGGCCGCGGAATTTCGGATTCAGCGAGGCTTCACCGGTATCTCAAAATCGTCTTTGAGTTCGAGGGCAAGGCTCTCTACTTCGGAATTGGAAACCCGGTACATCGCGCCGTGCAGGCGGTCGGCCTCAAGGGTGAGTTTTACAAAGTGGTAGTTAGGAAAAAGATCGCTCTTGTAAAGATCCTCGGGCGTGCGTTCGACGTAGTAGGGCCTGGCCCCTCCCCCACCCGAGACCAGGTACATAACGCCCTCGTACAGATTGCGTTCGTAGTTGTGGATATGCCCCGTGCTGACGACAAAGCGCGCGTGGCAATTTTACGCAACCTTCGAGAGATAGTCTCGCAGGGCAATTTCGTTCGACCGTGGGTTGTGGTCGACCTGGATGTGCTCCTGAAGATCGGCCACCGGAGGATGGTGCATCGCCAGGAGGACAAAGTCAATTGAGGATGGCAGTGCATCGATCTGCCTCTCGATCCAGCGGGCCTGATCGCTGCCGGCCAGCAACGAAGCATCGCTGTCCAGCGCGAGCACGTAGACCCGCGAGCACGTAGACCCGCGATCCCAACTGCGCCGCATACCAGCGGCGGTTCCGCATCTCCGGGAAGTTGTTCCCCAGTTCTCGAGGCATTGCCGCGCATCGCCGTGAAACTCGCGATTACCCAGGGCCGGGAACACGTGCAAACCCGCATCGCGCCAAGGTTTGGTCTCGGTCTGGAATACCGCGTAGTCGTTCTTGACGTCGCCGGCCAGGGGAACGTCGCCATTCAGGATCACGGCAGTCGGGCGCGCTGCAGCGATCTGATTCACCAACCACTGGCGAACGCGCGGGTTCGTGGACTTGATGTTCGTCGGATCGGTGAACCTCTGGTCTCCGTAAGTAATCATGTCAGAGGGCTGGTCAATCGATTGTCTTCAAGCCGGAACGTCGGCCCCGGTTCGCTGAGCAATTCGCTGGTCGGAAGCGAGGCCGCGGTTACTCGCTGACGGGGCCCGGGCGTTTGGAACGAACGCCAGCGCGGCGACTAACAGCAGGAGCACGAACGGAATTGAACGGCGCACGATCCTGAAGTTCCTACCAGCCAGGATACCAGTGGGTTGCCTCTAGTATACGATTCGCAGCACGAACTGTATGCGCCGCGGGGTGCCGGTACCCACCGCACCACCGTTGTGGATGCCGGTGATCTGCCCGAAATTTCCTGTCTCGGTCCAGACGTTTGCGGGAACATCGTAAGCGGGGTGGTTGAAGAGGTTGAAAGCTTCGACGCGGAACCTGAGTCTGAGCCGCTCCGTTACGCCGAACTCTTTCTGAAGCGCTGTGTCGATCTCGTAGTAGCAAGGACCGAATGCGATGTTGCGGCCCAAGTTGCCGTGTAGGCCGGGCGCCGGAAGGCAAAGGCGTCCGGATTGAACCATTGGTCAATCGTTTTATGAAGAGCAGCGTAAATCGACTGGCCGGGTACCAGGTCCGGGCGCTGGCCCCTCGTGTAACCGTCGGGAGGCCCGGTCTGGGGCTTCATCTGGATATCGACCGGGAGGCCCGTCCTCGCGGTAAACGCCAGACAGTTCCCATCCGCCGAATACCTGCGCCGCCAGACCGCCATGGTTCAAGTACCTGGCGCCTTTCCCAAAGGGAAGAAATGTGAAGTTGTTGTCATCGAGCGAATGGCCGTTGAATCGGATGTCTCGCTGGCTACCTCCGCCGTAGTTGATCGCTCCGCACGAGGGTCATCAGCGTAGCCCAGTTCCGCCCGCTGAGTGGGATTTCATTAATTTGGGTCGCTTCGATGACGCAGGCGACCTCGGCCGAACTCTGGTTCAGAAGTTCCGTGGAGGCACTTACGTTCACGACATCGGTCTGACTGACCTGCAAGCGCGCGTCGATCGTCCGAGCCTGACCGACAGTGAGCTCGATCCCCTCCATTACGAAAAGTTTAACCCTGCCATGGTAAACGTGAGCCGGTACTTGCACACCAGCAGGACGGGAATTTCATAGTTGCCCGCGTTCGTCGTCATCGTTTCATTTCACGGCGCAGCCCGGTAGACTCCGAAACCGCTTTGACGACCACGTTCGGGATGACGGCTCCAGTTGGATCAGTCACCGTGCCGTTGAGTGAAGACCGATCGGTTTGTGCCGAGAGGGACAAACAGAAGAGACTGAGCCAAAGAAATCTGGTTCGTATCCCAAAAGTGTAATTGCAGTTGAGGCCTTACAATCCAGGAGGTTGTGGACCCTGAAGTTTAGCTCAGCGCTCCGATCACTGATCGCCACCGGAGGGGCTCGCCAGACCTGCGAAAGTTAGGGCCAAGGCGCTATTCGAAGGCGTGGTCCGGAAACAAGGACCGTTCGAGATTCCGGATCCCCGCAGTACATCGCTGCTCAGTCTCGCTCCGACAGGGAGTTGGAAAAGCCGGCATACCCCACCGGGCACAGGCAGTGGGCCCGTGAGGGGAAGTGGATCTGCTCGGGAATCAGCCGATTTGAAGAGTCGGCGTGGAGCAGAATATTTGGCCCTCACGCGCGAATTGACCGAGCCCTGCCCTGACAGAACCCTTCAGAGAAAAGGAACCCAGTACTTCACTCCGCGTTTCGCGAAGGATGAGAGCCGAAGACGCGGGCGACTGCAAACATCTGAAACGTGCGCCGGGCTGCAAGTTCTTCAGTTCAAAGCCTTCGAAAGCCCGTTACACTTTTCGGATAGGAGCCAGAAATCTGAGGTACCGCGACCGCAAAACCGCTGCGGCTGAATTGAAATGTTTCATGATGTCTCCCAACGATTCTGTGACAGTTCCATTGAGCGCGGCCCGTTCCGCTTCTGGCTACACCAGCTATACAGGCGCGCATAATTAAAGGGACATAAGCCCAACAAGTGTGGCATACTCGTTAGGAAGGAGTTGCCATGCTTGCACGACTACTGCGATTGCACCCGAGCACATGGA
>QHXW01000323.1 GCA_003223115.1 Acidobacteriota bacterium | reverse complement strand
TTCGAAATCGCCACCGTAATTGCGCACACGGCTGATCAGCGCGAAAGAGCAGGCATGACGGGCGCCGTCGATTTCGACTTCAAATTGAGGGAGCAGCCGCGTGGCTTGCCCAAGCCCGCTGATCCAATAAGCCACCTTGCCGAGCGAGTTCTTGAGCGAGGCCGTCAGATTGTAGACGATATGCGCGTCGAAACCCACGCCCGCCATACACACATAGTGGCGCGACGCTTCAGGAAAATCGAGGCGCCCCAGGCCGATCCGCCGGGGCACGCATTCGGCTAGCCGATCTGCCGCATGTTTGAGATCCTTCCCGATGCCCATCTCGCTCGCCAGGACATTAGCGGTTCCCGCGGGAAGAATCCCTAGGGGAATCTCCGAGTTCACCATTCCCTGCACGACTTCATTCAGCGTCCCATCGCCTCCCGCAGCCAGAATCAATCCAGCTCCCCGTTCAATGGCTTGCCGGGCGAGTTCTCCGGCGGTCCCAGGGCCGGTTGTGGGCGTAACTGAAATTCTGTAGTCCTGTTGCTCCAGAGATCTGACCGCCCGCTCCAGCCGGGCACACCCCTCTCCTCGCAACTTGCCGGCAACGGGATTGTAGATCAAGACTGTGTGATAAGGCCCGATGGTGGAATCCCTGGTGCGGGCGTCTCGACGGGCTTCAAAAAATGCATGCACGCCGCACCCGCACAATTATAATGGAATCGAATGAAGGCCAAACTCGTCAACGAGGTTGAGGACCTGAGGAAGACGCTTCGCCGGCACGAATACCTGTACTACGTTCTGGACCAGCCCGAAGTCAGTGACGCGGAATACGACGCGCTCATGAACCGATTGAGGGATCTGGAGACGCAGCATCCGGAGCTCATCACGCCTGATTCGCCTTCGCAGCGTGTCGGCGGCAAGCCACGCGAAGGATTTGTAAAAGTTCCGCACAGCGCGCCCATGCTCAGCCTGGATAACGCGCTTAACGAAAACGAGCTGCGCGCGTTTGATGGCCGTGTCCGCGAGCTGTTGGGTTCTGAGCCCTATCAATACGTGGCGGAACTCAAACTGGACGGTCTCTCGATGGCGGCGCATTATAGTGAGAGCCGGCTGGCACAGGCTGTTACGCGTGGAGACGGGCGCGTAGGTGAGGACGTCACCGAAAACGCGCGGACCATCCGTTCACTGCCGCTACGCACTTCTTCCTCTCCCGATCACTTTGAAGTGCGCGGGGAGACGGTCATGCTGCGCCGCGCATTCGAGCGGCTGAACCTCGATCGGGATGAAAAGGGCCTTTCCCGGTTTGCGAACCCGAGGAACGCCGCCGCCGGATCACTTCGCGTGCTTGACCCCGCAATTACGGCGTCACGCCGCCTGGAATTTTACGCCTACTTTTTGCTGGTGGATGGCCGGCCCCATTTCACGACCCACTGGGAGTCGCTCAACGCGCTGGCGAAGATGGGATTCAAGGTCAATCACAATCGCAAGCTGTGCAAAGATCTCGATGAGCTACTGGCATTCTGCGGTGAATGGGAGGCCAAGCGCGACGATCTGCCTTATGAGATTGACGGCGTCGTCGTCAAAGTCGACTCGATCACGCAACAAGGTCGGTTGGGATTCACGGCTAAAGCTCCGCGCTGGGCCATTGCGTATAAGTACGCCGCCCGGCAGGCCATTACCTCAGTGGAAAATATCGGCGTGCAAGTAGGCCGAACTGGCGCCCTCACACCCGTGGCTCACCTGGCGCCGGTGGAGGTGAGTGGCGTGACCGTCTCGCGTGCCACACTTCACAACGAAGATGAAATCGACAGGCTGGGTTTGCAAATCGGCGACTCGGTAGTGATCGAGCGCTCCGGTGATGTCATTCCCAAGGTAGTGCGCGTGCACACTCAGGGATCCTACCGGCGACGGTTCGAAATGCCCAAGCACTGCCCGGTGTGCGGCGGCAAAGTCGTGCGCGAAGAAGGTGAGTCCGCCAGTCGTTGCATCAACACCAATTGCCCGGCCCGGCTCAAGGAATCCATTCTTCACTTTGCATCGCGGGGTGTGATGACGATTGATGGAATGGGCGATGTCCTGGTCGAACAGCTTGTGGACCGCGGCATGGTGCAAAGCGTGGCCGATATCTATGACTTCACCGTCGAAAAACTGACGCAGCTCGAGCGCATGGGCAGGAAGTCGGCCAGCAATCTAATCCGCAACATTGATAAATCCAAGCAGAATGGACTTCCGCGAGTGATCAATGCCCTGGGTATCCGGTTTGTCGGGGAGCGGACGGCTGTGTTCCTGGCCGAAGAGTTCGGCGACCTGGACAAGATCGCTACCGCAAAGGTGGACGCTTTGCAGAAGGCCGAGGAAGTCGGCCCGAAAGTCGCCGAGAGTATCTATCAGTTTTTCCGCGAGCCGCGAAACCAGGAGCTGATTGAGAGGCTGCGCGGCGCCGGCCTGCAATTCGAGTATCGACTGAAACGCAAAGTGGGCGGCCCGCTGGCCGGGATGACGTTCGTACTCACGGGCGCTCTGTCGGCGCTGAGCCGCGAAGACGCCAGGCAAAGAATCGAGTCAGCCGGCGGCAAGGTCGCAAGTGCAGTGAGTAAGAAGACGACGTTCGTGGTGGTCGGCGATGACCCAGGGTCCAAACTCGACAAGGCTCAAGAACTGGGTATAGCCGTTATTGATGAAAAACAGCTGATCGAGCTGCTCGAGGGAAAAGTCTAACTGAACATGGTAAGCCACTGGTTTGACCAGTGAGACTTGAAAAGGTTTGACCGTTGCGGGAGTAGAATCCTCCTCAAGTGGCTTGATGACCTACGATGAGGAGGATTCAAATGTCAGAGCTTTACCAGAGCCTATCCCCTTCCAAATGGGACTGCAAATACCACGTAGTGTTCGTGCCCAAACGGCGTCGGAAAACGATTTTGGGGCAGGCGCGCCGGCAACTGGGTGCGATCTTCCAGGCGCTGGCCCGGCAGAAGGAATGCCAAATTATCGAGGGTCATTGGATGCCGGACCAGGTGCCCATATGTATCGCCATTTCCCCAAAGCACCCGGTGGCATCGGTGATCGGATTTCTCAAAGGGAAGAGCGCAATCGCCGTCGCTCGCCTGAGCGGCCAAGAACGCAACTTTACGGGCGAGCACTTCTGGGCCCGGTTACGCAGTATCGACCGTCGGGTTCGAACTGGAACAGGTCCGTCAGTACATCCGCGAGCAGGAAACGGGCGGATGGAGCAGCTGGACAATTCTGAACCCCCCAGTAAGGCGCGCACCGCGCGACGCCTAGCTAGCTATAGCTAGACCCATGGACCTGCCGTCTTTGAGACGGCCCAGCTCTCCAGGAACCTCGACACAAGTCATTGAATCCAAAGACGTGGCCAATCTGAGGTTCCTCCCGCCAGAGACGCTCCCGTCAGAGACCGTCTATCGCTCATCAAGCCACCCGCTCCGCG
>QHXW01000322.1 GCA_003223115.1 Acidobacteriota bacterium | reverse complement strand
GATTGATTTCTTTACGGTGCCGACGATCACGATGCGAGTGCTGTTCGTATTCATCGTGCTGGAACACCGTCGTCGCGAGGTACTGCATTTCAATGTGACCGAGCATCCCACCGCCGCCTGGACATCCCAGCAGATCATCGAAGCCTTTGCCGATCGCGATGCGCCGCAGTATCTCATTCCCGATCGGGATAGCGTCTACGGCGACGACGTCCGTCTGCGGATTGCGTCAATGGCCATTGAAGAGGTACTCACTGCACCGCGGAGTCCCTGGCAGAATCCGTACGTCGAACGCCTGATCGGCTCGATCCGAAGAGACTGCTTGAACCATTTCGTCATCCTGAACGCCAAGCATCTGAAGCGCGCTCTGGCTTCGTATTTCGGTTACTACCATGGGTCTC
This sequence comes from Acidobacteriota bacterium, assembly GCA_003223115.1. Taxonomy (GTDB): domain Bacteria; phylum Acidobacteriota; class Terriglobia; order Bryobacterales; family Bryobacteraceae; genus QHXW01. The sequence continues at coordinate 4,501 of QHXW01000322.1, read as the reverse complement.
GAACCCATTTGAGGCTCGACAAGCAATGTCCCTTTCCTCGGCAGGTGTCGGGCACCGGGAGAATTATCGCAATTCCTCAAGTGGGTGGCCTTCATCACCGTTATGAACGCGTTGCAGCCTAATGACATGGGTGCGGACGCAGTTTTGGCGAATGACAGGTCCAATTGTGGGTCATAAGTCCAACTTGGCACCTTGGTAGCGTCGCGCCAGGTGCCAGCTGAAATATCTGGCTTTTGCCGCATTCCAGGCGGCGCATTTTCGCCCCTCAAACCTGCTTAGTACAGCGTTGAGCGTGCGAGAAGACTGAGCGGTACTGATTAGTATGAGCCCCCCTTTACCCACGGCTACCAACCCTCGTTCGTAGAGGGCATCGCAGCCGAGAAGGCATAGACTGAACACAATATTCTCCACGTCGAGTCGTTCGCGTCGAGAGCACTCGCTCCGGGGCTTTACGTGAGCGGCAATAAGTAGCCCAACTGGCAAGCGGCGGCCACACAATGAGCACCGCGCCTGCTCCACATCGCGGAAAAGGATGTGTCGAAGATAACTCTGCTCCACTCGTCCAAGAATGCTGTGTTCTCGATCGAGAGGCCCTTCTTTCAAGGCAGCTCGCTCGAACTGTCTCTTTGTCGCAGACGCAAGCCACCGGACGGGGTCCCCGCCGATTCGGTCGGCGGCACGAGCTGGCTTTCCGTTATCCACGAGTTTTCAAAACTCGGAATCGTGGACGAGCGAGATCGACGCACCCTTGCTAATAAGTCGAGCCGCGTGCCGCTCCTTAGTCCCGTACTCTCCAAACGCCCACGTTGACGAGTCTCCTCTGACGAGAACGGTGGTATCGCGCGTGACGGCGCCCGCAGTGGGAGTCCCACCCCGGCGACGAACAATGCGCTGTAGCTCGGCGCGGGCTAGCCACGCTTTACCAGTGAAGGCAACATGCTCACCGCGGATACTTTTCAACCAGTTCCTCATGGTTCATGTCTTACCATTTGTTCCTGGTCTGCTGTGATCCGCAGCGAGCCGCCCGATAGAAATTATAATGCCCAGCATGGAGCGCGGGCGCTGCTTTCGGTTGTCCCACACTCGCGTCAACGCAAATGTCAAGCCATGAACCGGCCGCACGCACACCGACTGGCAGCTTTAGGGCCGTTCAGCCCAGCGGGCGAGCGATCCTTGGGAAGACGTCGGGGAGTACACATGGACTTCGATGCTCGGCCAGGAAATGGTACTCGTCTTGACTGAACCTTGATTCGTTCTACCCGTGGGCTGACCGAATCGGCAGCGGCTCATAGCCCTTCCATCAATCCACCGCTGGTGTCTGCAGCTCCGGGTTGATCCAGCTCTGGACGCCATCATCAAATGAGATGCTCCCCCAAGGGGTGGAACTGACGGTGGAACAGGGATAGTCTGTCACGCATTTCCACTTGAATGCGAGCAGCAATCTGCGCAATTCGCCTTCAATGTCGTGTCCGTGAGTCCCGATATGCAGCCGTCGCACCTTGGCGGTAATATCGCGGATGGCCGCGGCGACTACGTTGTATTCCTCTCCCTGAACATCCATATCAACGAGGTCAACGCGGTCGAGGTCTGCGAGCACAGCAGAAAAGGGAAGCGCGCGAACCCGGATCGATCGCCAACCACTTTGGTGCTCGACAAACTGGGCGCCTCTGCTATCCGGAAGTCCGGGTCTTTCGTGGTCCTTGATAATGGACTGGCCATACCATTCGGTCGGCGCGTTTTCGACGAGTCCGGGCATGCCGACGTAGAAGAGCACTTCGCCTAGTTCGCCGGTCATGGCCGCTTGGATCAGGGTATGGTCTTCAGGGGTGATCCCGTTATCGGCTAAGTGCTGGCAAAGCCAGGCAAAGTGCGCGGGCTCGGCCTCGACCGCAACAAGATGGATCGGCAGCCTGTTGTACTGTCGAATCGCATTCGCCGCGCGCACCGACCAGCGGCCGAAACCGGCGCCAAGCTCGACTATCGTATATGTCCCCTGGGCCTGAACCACGGATTCGAGTAAGTCAATCCACTCGAAGTACTCTTCATCAAACGGTGGATACGTCCTCTTTGGTATGCCGGTTCGCAACGACGAGGGCCAAAATTCGTGGCGGATTTTACAGCCCAGGAAGTCAATTTCGAAGTTCGCCTAGGCCTCTCCGGCAAAGGGGGGAAAGGAGAAAACGTGATGGTGCTCGATCATCGTCTGCAATCGCAAAGTAACGGGCTAGGCTCTCCGGATTAGGTCAAACCAATTGAAATCCGAATTATGGAACTCCAGGTAGAGGACTGTCTCGAACCTTGCCGGGGAAAGCATATACTCTAATTTTTCCAGGTCATGCCACTCCATCCAGGGAGCACCACCATCGGTCTTCTCGCCCCAGCGATCGGGCGGCAGACAACCTTCCCGCCGCCAGCGAGACTCCGGATAGCCGAGTTCAATCCACCGGCCTCCGACTGGAAGGTGGGCCAACAGAGCTTGCGCCTCCAAGCGAGAAGCTTCCAGGGGCGCGCAGATGAACGACCCGCAACAGTAAATGACATCGTAGTCCGCCGGCAATCGATCCAACGACAATAAGTCTTCCATATAACAGAAGGCAACATTCTGCAGTCCCTTCAGGCGACACACGCGCTCGGCAAACCGGACGTTGGGCTCGACGATATCCAGGAAAGTAACATTGGCGCCATGCTCCGCGAACAGTACGGTGTCGGGAGCCAGACCGCACCCGACGTCCAGGATCTTCTTCCCCCGAAAAGCATCTTTATAGAGTGTTTGATACCAGCCGCGCACGGAAAACGCGCTTCCTGTGGAACTGCCGGCATAGCTCGATGTCCATTTTTCCAACACCTCGGCGTCACTAAGACGCAGCAGATCTGAAGACATCCGTCTTTCAAATTGCGCAAAAGGCACCTCACCCCACTTCGTGCGCAACAAATCAAACGAGCATCGCAAGGTGGGGTCGGAAGTAAGATCCACGGGCCATAACGGCGCCGCGGGCGTCCATCCCGGTCGCAATGGCGTCGCTGTGGCGAGATCTAGCTTGGCCATGGTATGAGGGCTTTATTTTCTCATACTCAACTCTGGAACGAGTCTGAGGATTGGTTGCCAGGGTTGCCAGGCGCGCATGGAAAATGGTAGTCTGCAGATCAGATTCTTCCACCGTTCGAGATCCAACACATGCCTCACGTTGAAGCGAGCGATCAGCACCTCGGACCTGCCGCCGCCAGAAAGCAGCGTCTTGAGAGCAACCGTGGTTTAAACATGAGTTCAAAAATATGGGCACCATAGATAAGGACATCAGAGAACTGCGTGAGAAGACCGGGCGCACGCGCTACCAATTCCTGAGGGCAGAGTTGCAAACGTGCTTCACGGCTCTGGAAATGGGCAGATATGAGCTTTCGGTTGGAAATGCCACCGGAGCCGAAAGGGAGGTTGCAGCGGTTGAAAAAGGCATACGCGCCATCCAACGGTTCCTCTCTGAAGTATCGGCGGAGCAAAGAACGGAAGTGGAGACGAAGCTGGCGGAGCTCAATGAGATTCTCGATCCATTAAAGGGCGAGCTTAGTGAACAATCGCGGTGACGACACCTTCAAGACATGAGACTGAGCGAAACGCCGCTAGGAAGACCATTCGGCTGTAGAGTCCGCACCCGGTTGCCCGACAATTTTCATCATGCCCATCAGAATTCATCACCACCGCGCGCAACCGCTTCCGGCCCCACACTGCGGCGTGTAGCCACATTGTCATTCGGCGATAGGCACCTGTTCTCGCGCCATAGGTCGAACGCGAACCTTCCTTGAGAAAACCCAGGAATGATAACCCCACATGTTGACGCAAGATCAGCGCTTAGGCATGAGTGCATATTTGGCTGATCCTACTTAGTTAGTTAGCTTAGAGCTACATTGTCCTCACCTAGGTTATACAAACTCCGCCCAAGCCGTTTACTCTTTTTTGGTTAACGAAAAATTGGCCGCTTTGCAACTGTAATTTCACAGATGCACGGCGTAACATTTACTCCGAAGTGCTGATAACGGAGGGGCCACATGCAATTGAATTCCGGTAATCAAGCGATTAAAAGGTTGCTTAAGGTACAGGCACTAATGCTCATGGTATTAGTGACGTTGAGTGCCCAAAACGATCCTGGGCCACGCCCGGGCCCGGCCGGGGCCGGCGGGCCACTTCCGGGTCTGAGTGCCAACGAATCGACATTCTTCACGGCCGGCCAAGCCGATTTCGCACAAGCTCAATCTGTTCAGGGCCCGTTACTAAACCAGCCCGCCACCAATAATACGGGCGCTGGACTGGGGCCGCGATTCAACTCCGACAGTTGTGGAAGTTGCCATGCTCAACCGGCGACTGGAGGAACGAGTCCTTCCCTCTCCTCACCCCAGCATACGGGCGACAACCCACAGGCTACGATCGGGCAAAAGAATGGCGGCACCAATGTGATCCCATTTTTCATCCATGCGAATGGTCCAGTCCGTGAAGCGCGATTCAAATTCA
>QHXW01000321.1 GCA_003223115.1 Acidobacteriota bacterium | reverse complement strand
CGACACAAGTCATTGAATCCAAAGACGTGGCCAATCTGAGGTTCCTCCCGCCAGAGACGCTCCCGTCAGAGACCGTCTATCGCTCATCAAGCCACCCGCTCCGCGGGGGGTGTCTGACTGAAATTGGGCTCCCATCCCAAGAGTGCAATTGAAGGTGAAGGGTTTTGGATGCAGCAGGTTGCTAGCGGAGTGGGCGGCCTGAATCCTCGATACATCTGGTGAAACCGTTTTTCACCAGAGAAATGGGCGCACGGCGTTGCCAGACGCTGCGCGTCATCTGTATGGACATGTGGGCGGCCTACGCCAATCTGGTAAAAGAGCATGCGCCTCAGGCGCAGATTCTGTTCGACCGGTTCCACATCGTCAAGCACCTCCACGAAGCGGTCGAAGAAGTCCGACGCAGTGAAATGCGCCGTCTGAGTCAGAAACAGAAGGTGCCATTCAAGCGCAGCCGCTGGTTGCTGTTAAAGAATCCTTGGAATCTCAGCAACGATCAGAAACAGCGGCTGTCGACGCTGGTGCAGTGGAACCTGCCGATCGTACGCGCCTACTACCTCAAAGAAGCCTTTCAACTATTCTGGCTTTTATCGGCAGCCCAAGAGGGCCGGCGACCACTGGAGAAATGGATGCGTTCGGCCATGCGCTCCCAACTGGAGCCCTTCAAGAAATTCATAGGCATGCTGCGTGGACATCTCGATGGGATTTTGAGTTGGACCAAGCACCGCGTCTCCAACGGCGCCGTTGAGGGAATGAACAACAAGATCAAGTCCATTAGCCATCGCGCGTTCGGGTTCCGAACCGCGGAGAACTTCATTGCGGCGATCTATCAGTGCTGCGCCCGGCTACTACTACCCGGTCATCTCGCAACCATCATTAAATTCAACAGATCGAGTTTTCGGACACTACGGGCTGGCATACACCAGCAAGGTGTCTGGAAACTGGAACGTCTATCGGCAGAAGGTCGGGAGTAGCGAACCGGTCAATCTCACGAAGGGTTCCCCGGTCGGCGACACGCAGCCCGCGTTCTCCCCGGACGGTAAACGCATCGCATTTCGCTCGGAGCGCGAGGGTGGCGGTCTCTTCATTATGGGAGCCAGCGGCGAGTCTGTCCGGCGCCTGACGAACTTCGGATTCAATCCGGCGTGGTCGCCGGACGGGAAACAGGTTTCTCTGCGCCGAGGAGGGTATTACACGCCCCGAGGACCGGCAGGTTCCCTTGAGCCATGGGTGGTCCGTGGACGTTGCCACCGGCGAGAAGCGGCCTGGCCAGCGGCGACGCCGCACTCACACGAAGAGCCAGGAAGTACAGCGCCCTTGCGGCCGTGGTCGTCCGCTTCAGCCGGGCTCGGGGCCGGTACGAGCGCCAGGGAATCTTGGTTGAGGAATCTGCACTGCAGAAAGCCGAACAACAATGCCTTGCGGATGCTGACCAGCGGGTGGCCCGGCGAGAGCGTGAGGAGGTGCGCCGCAACGAACAGGACCATGATCTGGCTGCCCGCGTGGCGGGTGCTATCCGGGAGCTCTTTCCGGGCTGTCCACCCGCCGAGGTACTCCTCATCCGAGCGCCAGAGGGACTTGAACCCTTCTGATCAACGCGCTGCTCAGCGCACCATACGGCCCAGCGGAATTCATCGGCCGTGGGCAGTTACCCTATCAGGCGGCAGACAATTTCGCCACGTGGAGCCGCTTCCGGTTTCTTTCCGCGTGCCAGAGGTCATACTGAAGCTGCTGGCTGAGCCAGCTTTCAGCGCTGGTGTTGAAGGCGATTGAGAGACGGACCGCCATCTCGGGGCTTATGCCAGCGCGCCCGTTTAGGATGCTAGATAGCGTCTTGCGACTTACCCCGAGCGCTCGCGCGACTTCCGTGACGGTCAGGCTCAGGGGATCCAGGCACAGCACCTTGAGCACCTCACCCGGGTGCGGGGGATTATGCATCTTCATGGTCACCTCAGTGGTAGTCCTCGTAGTCCACGCGATCTACGTCTTTGCCAGCACAAGTGAACGTGACGCGCCAGTTGCCGCTCACCTTGACGGCCCACGTGCCCTTTCTGAGTCCACGGAGTTGGTGGAGATCCAAGCCGGGCAAGTTCATATCGCGCGCGCTCGTTGATACGTTCAGACGGCCGAGTATCAGTCGGAGCCGTTCAGCATGTTTCGCTTGAATCCCCGACTTGGCGCCGGTGGCGAAGAACTGTTCGATTCCTTTGTGTCGAAATCCCTTGATCGCCACGCCCACTAGTGTAACCTATGTCGTTACGGGTTGCAATCTGCCGGATCACGGTTTGAAGGTATTGCACCCGACAACCGCCGGTGCCCATCGTTGAAACTCCTTTCGTGTGCTTGGTGGCTCACGTCTTGGAGTTTCCCGATGGACTCCCGCAAATGTCAAACTGCTACTGCCTCCCCGGCAGAGCCGGGGGGCCTCCCTGGTTGGGCTAGATGCCGGAGGAGCGGAAGGGACGAGTGACCGAGAATCAAATCAATCACTTGGCCCACTTTGCCCTTTTCGTGCAACCAAAGGCCGCAACACCGTGCAATCCCATGCAAACTGGGCTGTATAAACTGGGCTGTATAGAGGATTAGCAACTAGCTGCAAGAGCGTGCAAAAACGGGTGTCCCAAGGTTCGGGACCAGGCAGTCGACGATTCAGATTGACTGGCGCCGAGAATTTACTGGTGATAACCAAAAGAGTCGGCGACGAACCACTCAGCAAAGGACGTCGCCGCCGCCGGAATGATTCAAGTGGTCGACAGTTTGTAATAATGGAGATTCCACCGCCTGGCAACCAGGTGAGCGACTTGGGGTTTCGATTTTGGGGTGAACCGATGGAATCGTTTACGGATCAAACACCAGTAGCATTGCTCGGATGCGTGCCAGCACTGTTCGCCAAATCGTTTGAATTCCACCTGTGCAGAAACTGTGCCAAAACCCCAGCTGTTTGGAGCGACGGAAGTTTCTAATTGAGCGAAGGCAGCTTCCCCAAGTTGTTCTATAGAAGGGAATGTCAAGAGAAATATTTCCCCGCCGAGCTGGAAGCCGGGCGGGAAGTTGCCATGGCATCCAGCCCCCCTTCCTGCGGTTTGTTGCAGCAGTCGGTGGGTTGGGCGAGGTACAGCGAAACTCGATTCGCCGTGGAAGCGGCGATGGTGCTTCTTCGATCCCGGTTCATATTAAACGTTCATACCCGACCAACGGGAGGCCGGGGGCGGCTGGTGGTTACTTAGTTTCTCCCTTTCCCTGTTGACGGGATGCGTTCTAGCGAACGGCGCGGAGCGGTCCAGGGCGCGGCGAGAGGCGCGGCGTAGCGAACCCTGGACGGCGAGGACCGTTCGGAGACAATCGAGGAACAGGGAAAGGGAGAAACAGGCGCTGGTCCATTCCTGAAACG
>QHXW01000320.1 GCA_003223115.1 Acidobacteriota bacterium | reverse complement strand
GGTATACGACCGGGAAGGCTACAGCCCGGAGTTGTTCGCGCAGATGAAGAAGAAGCGGATTGCCATTCTGACCTATCGCAAGTTTCCACAGGAGGATTGGCGAAAGGAAGAGTTCCAACTGCACAGCGTGGAACTGGCCGGAGGCGAAACCGTGACCATGCAACTGGCCGAGCGTGGCTCCCAGTTGTCCAACAACCTTTGGTTGCGCGAGATCCGCAAGCTCACCGACAGCGGCCATCAGACTTCGATTCTGACGACGAATTTCCAAGCGCCGATGCCCACCTTGGCGGTGTCGCTATTCGCCCGATGGACTCAGGAAAACTCCTTCCGTTACATGCGAGAACATTACGGCTTGGACCACCTGATTGAGTACGGAACCGAGCCTATTCCTGATGCGGTTTCGGTGGTCAATCCGGCCTGGCGCAAGCTCGACGGCCAGATCCGCTCCCAAGCCGGCCGGCGCCATCGGCTAGCAGCCCAGTTCGGCGCTCTGGCCTTATCCGAGGATCCAACCGAGTCCCAGGTACAGGGGTTTCAGCAGCGCAAGGGACACCTGCAGGAAGAGATCCAGGTTCTGGATTTGGAGATCGCCAATCTCAAACAGTTACGCAAGCAAGCCGAGCATCACATTCCTGTGAAGTCCCTGCCGGTGGCAGACCGCTTCACGCGCCTACGCACGGAACGTAAGCACTTCATCGACACTCTCAAGATGATCGCCTATCGCGCCGAAACCAGCATGGCGTCTCTGCTGCGCGAGCATATGGCTCGTGGCGCTGACGATGCCCGCGCGTTGCTGCGCCAGATCTTCCAGACCGAAGCCGATCTAACACCTGACTTGGCTGCCAACACCCTGACCGTCAGGCTACACCATCTCACGCAGGCTGTTCACGATCAGTCCATCGAACACCTGCTCACCGACCTCAACGCCACCCAGACAGTGTTTCCCGGTACCCAGCTCACTCTCGTCTTCAAACTCGGGTCATCTTGACTTCACCGAGATCAGGAGGTCTGAACTGGATTTTGTCGAGTGAGCCCAGCGCAGCCAGGTCGCCTTTGAATTGGAGAGCGAGTTCGATGGCAGCGATTTCTTGGGGATCGCAGTGGGTGAGGTTGGCGATATCGCGTTTGCGAACGTGGGGGCCGTCGCGGTAGGACTGGCGGAGGAAGATGGACTGGTAGATTTTGCCGTTGGAGGAGGGCCAGGAGGCGCGGGCGAAGTACATGTCCACATGATAAGGCATAAACACTCACTTAACAATGAAATATAGCAATAATGCATGTCTACATAATTGAGTACAAAACAGCAGTCAAATGAATGAAGCTTAAGAGGTTAGCTCAAAACATCAGAGGTGAACATCCGATACTATCAACCGCTTGTTGAATGAGTGTGACACTCAGGAACATCCGATCCGTGCAGGTAGTGGGCATACCGCGGCTCCACAAGCTCAAGAGTAGTAGCGTCCAGATTCGAGGACCCGCTCCTGGCTACGCTGCAGGCAGGCTAACCTTGCCCTGACGCTCAAGAAAGGGGTGTGTCCAGCGCTTCTCGAATCTTTCCGACGAGAGTCAGAGAAGTGAACGGCTTTGGCACAAACGGAATGTTCCGCGTTTGTTCTGGCCGTAGTTCCGCCTTCTCGGGATACGCTGACATGTACAAGATTGGCAGTCGCGGCCTGATTTTCCGCATCCGTTCCACTAATTCAAAGCCGTCCATCACTGGCATCACGACATCGATCACCGCTACATCAATTTTCAGGTCAGGCCATAGCTCAAGCATGTGGAGGACTTCTTGACCACTGGTGGCCGTCAGGACGGTGTAGCCGTGGCGCATCAGCATCAACTGCGCCAAACTGAGCATGAATGTTTCATCATCCACGACCAGGACGGTTTCGGTCCCTGCGAGAATCGTCATTCTGATTCCAGTATGCGGTGCACCTGGCAGATGTCAACTTTTGACCGTGCTCGGCTGTGCGGAATTCTGCGTTATTTACTACACGTTTAAGCGCTTTCGGAGAAATATGCTCGCCGTTGTCGTCCCCCGTCCAACTGCGTAGCAGACGCTCCCAGGCCGTCTTTTTCGACTAGTTACGTCACAAAAAATGCAGCCTAGGGCTCAGCCTAGGGCTTCCCGCTGAAGTCCGCATAGAGGTGCTGCAAAACTACTCCACTGCACTCGCCATTTCCTCGGCAGCACATTCCGCATGCGCGCACTCGTAGGCGATAGATGGCTGCCGATGCTCTCGCAATGGTGCACGGCATTTAGCGGCTGAATTTTCTGCATACGGCCCCCTTTGCCACGCTGTGGCACAACAGTTACGGGAGTGCCGGTTTCGCATCTGCGAGCCGCGACTGCACACAAGGGGCGGCGATCTGTTTACCGAGGGGCCGGAGATGGGCGAGCGGTAGAGCCCTCAACAAGAATATCCGTCACTCGATATCCATCGGGAATGCGGAATAAGGCTGCGTCTGGATCACCGATTCGCAAGTTTTCTGCCAAGCTTGTTTCTAAGACCTGGCCATTAAGGCGGCTGACGGTCCTCAGCATCTGGCAACCGAGCGACGGAGCCATATAGACATCCATGCCACCGCGATTTGGCGAGTCCACTGACACTCGTTCAACAGACACGCGAGCATCTCGGAATCCAGAAACAAATCTCCGTTCACATGCCTCGGGCGACTGCCTAGGAACCCGGTAGGCCATTATGGACGCCGAGCGAGCCTTCGGATTAATAAGAATCTGGTTGCCGTGTGTGCGATCAAGGATCTGGCGGGTTGCGCCAGGCGGGATCAAGATCCACAGACACAATAGACCCATTACGGTTTACGGCGAACAAAAACAGAGTTTCCGATTTTAGTGCGCCCGTTTGTCAAATTGCCGCGAAACTTGGATCAGCGAGTATGGTGTATCCGACTGCGCAAAGGAGAGTGCAATTAACAGGAAAAGACCGAGAAGTATGCGCATATTGCGACCTCTCCGATCATCTTAGCACCCGCCATCCCGCACAGGATTATTGAGAGTGTACGGCAACCGAAGGTCTTCGTACACCCTACTCGCCTCTTGGTTTGCGCCTTGTTCTCCCCCGTTGGGCTGTGCCGTTGGCGGCAACCGTTTCCGTACAGTAAGAGCGATATGCATCAAGAGCCGTGATGACCGGAATGCCGAGTTTTGCGGCGATGCTCCGCCACGAGTGTTCCTGCTTCCCGAAGTTCCACCACGTCATCTCGGCGAAACACCCTCCTGGGACGGCCAACATGTTTCCCGTTGGCCTTAGTTTAGTTAGCAACCCGAAGCCCTGCCCATGTGCGTTCCCGAATCATATCCCGTTCGAACTCCGCAACACTCGCGCGGATTTGCAACAGCAGGCGGCTGGTGGGGTTTGATTGGTCGGTTTTGGGCGGAGCCACTGATGCCTATCTCGGCGTGATGATGGCGAGGCTTCGAATCAATGCGCGATTTCTGCTTGACGTCTTTTACGAGTTTGCTGCACTATCAAAGGCGGACGGTGAAACGGAGATTCCCGCGGGAGAGCGGCTTCAAGGAATAACCGACCGGACTCATCGCGGACGATGACAGGGCGCGGCGCAAGCTGCGCTGCGCCTCCAATAATGAGAATCCATCGGACCGAGAGATCCGGATGCCTCCACTCTAAATCAGACTCTAAATACTGTTTGCGCCAATTGATCAACTCTGGGGGAGTGCCGTTTCAGCGAGGATCACGCTTCATGGCCGCGATCACCGGTTTCCGAGCCATCGGCGAAACGCGCATACTGCGCACACAAACGTCGCTGCGTTGCTCGCCGGACTGACCAGTCACGCGTTTGCCGAACTGGCGGTCCTCCCAATTCTGCTGCTCGCGTGGATTGCGCTGGAGAGTGCCAACTTGGATTGAAGTGAGGGTCGCTCGCGTGGCCTCAGCTTTCGGCCCGTCGGACCGCTCGGGAGACGCGTGTCCATACGACGATTTTGAGACCCCTGGTACCGGCTTACCCCGGCAGAAGCGGCTCCCTTTTAGCCCGGCCCTAACAGAATGTGCCACCGCAAGAGGGTCCCGCGCGTTCTGAGCGTAGGTCTGTACGGCTCAAGCATGGCTCACCCCTGTTCCGGCCTTGCGTTGCTCCTCCTCAGTGAGCCAGCGCCAATGGAACCTTTCCATAGCGCACGGCGGACATAGATGCTGCCCCACAGGTAGAATCCCGTGGCGCGATCTGGAGCATTGCTGCGAAGCCATTGCACGTCCTCTTTGGGGTTTGCAAATCGCCACATCACTGCAACCCCGCCGTGAGGTATAAATGGCCCGTCACGCTGCCACTTCCGCCGTCTGCTGCGACTGCTGGATCATGTAATCCGCTGCCTGCTGTGCTTTGCTGGCTGCGGTGAAGATGGCCGCTTGTCAGCCTTCAGAACTTTCAACCATGACGCGATGGACAGTGTAATCCTCCGCGATGAGATGAGGGGAAAGGAGGACTGTGGAATTCGGCACTCCGGCACGCTTTTGGCATCCATCGCCGGCACCAACTAAAAGTGCCGCGGTTCCCGGTTTGGGTCTTTTTCCTATGCAAGGACGCGATCACCACCCGCTGACAGATGGGATGCGCGAATCCGCTGCGCGCGGGATGCTCTGCCTGCTCAGACGACGCGACGCCCCAGCCAGATCGCCACAAGACCCTGTGAAATCGATGGTTACGCCCATCAACACTTCGCCTACCAGCCTCGGATTCTGGGTCCCGACAGCTCTCAGAGACCGGGTGCTCCAGAAGTTCTCCCGCTCAGGGCGTCGCACGAGAAAATGGATCCTGGCGCGGACAATCCCGGGGGAGGGCAAAACGCTCACGTCTCCGCCAATTGCCCACTTCTCCGAATTCTCGCTCAGAGCCCGAAATACAATCCCATCGAGCGCCGTCTATTCAGTGCCATCAGCAGAAACTGGGCGGGCGAGCCGCTCCAAAGTTACGAGAAGATCCTGAAGTTCATCCGCACGACAACTACTACCACGGGACTAAAGGTGCGAGCTTTCCTGGATCGGAGGGACTATCCGCTTGGCGCCAAACCCTCTGCCTCCAGAATGCGAGAGATCCGAATTACCCGGCACCACCACGTTCCACGATGGAACTATACAATCAGGCCCTCGACTGTGAAGTAATTGTTGCGCCGGTGCTTTTTTTTTAGAGCTCGCGCACAAATAAGTCCGCATTTTGTGGTCAAATTATCCCATCCGACATAATGCCACAAATGAGCTAATGCGCCAGAATTGACTTAGGGCGCGATGTTCGCAGGACAGGAAGGCGGCGGGTTATGGTATAGTTCATCCTATACCCATCTTTTATAGGATGAACTATACCAACATGGTCTTCACCTTGCAAGCCCTGCGCCCCTTCTTCCGACAGAAGCTCATCACGACTCTGCAAGAATTGAAACAGATCCTGGGAACCACCTCCACCATGACCGTGTTTCGCAAACTCAAGACCCTGGGCTATCGCACCAGTTATTCTCACCGCGGCAAGTATTACACCCTAACCAGCATTCCCCAGTTTGATCAGCAAGGGCTTTGGTCCTGTCGTGCCGTCCGGTTTTCCCGCGATGGAAATTTGCTCGCCACCGCCCAACGCTTGGTCGAGCAAGCTCCGGCCGGGTTCACCGCCCGCGAATTACAGGCGCTGCTGCAGGTGGAAGTCAAACAGACGTTGCTCCAGCTGTATCAGCGAAAACGCGTACAGCGGCGGGAAATCGAGGGCGTCTACGTATACTTTTCTCGGGAAGCGGGGCGGCAAGGGGCGCAACGCGGGCAGCGGGAAGCTCGGCCGGCGGCGGGGGAGAGAAGGGAGTCGGCTGCGGGGGCCGAGCTATCGCCGGAACTGCAAGCGGCCATCGTTCTGTTCCACAGCTCGCTGGATGAGCGGCATCGACGTCTCTATGCGGGCTTGGAAGCTCAAAAACTCGGGCATGGAGGCGACCGCAAGATAGCGGAGTTTCTGGGAGTGGATGTGCACACGGTGGCCCGGGGACGGCGGGAGTTGTTGGCAGGAGCAGTGGAGGGGGAGAGAGTACGTCAAGCCGGGGGCGGACGCAAGAAGGTGGAAAAAAAAAGCCCGCAGTAAGGGCCGAGATTGAGAGACTACTGGAACCCGACACCGCTGGCGACCCCATCAGCGGTTTGCGATGGACCCGTCGCACCACAGCCAAGATTGCGGCACAACTGCTCCGATTGCGCATTCGGGTGAGCGCCCGCACGGTGGCCCGTTTGCTCCGCAAGCTCCATTTCTCGCTCCGCGTGAATCGCAAAAAGATCGGCCCCAGACACCCCCTCCGCGACACGCAGTTCGCCCAGATCCACAAACTGCGTCGGCGTTTTTGCCGGCAGGGGAATCCCGTGATCAGCGTCGACGCCAAGAAGAGGGACTCCTTCGCAACATAAATCCGCATTTGGCCTTTTCGATAAGCCTTCTGACCAACCCGAAAAAGGACCCCCTATACGCAAGACCGCGGGAGCAATGGCGGTTAGGTCGAGGGGAGGAAGGAAGCAAGGCTGTCAACAAATGAGTGCACACATGTCAGCCATTTTTGCGCACGCTCGTGGTTAAAGAACAGTTGGTACCCATAATTTTGCTGCTCAATAGAAGGGAAGCAGCCAAACGGGCCGGGAATGGCGGCGGCCGCCAATGGAGTTGGGCCGTGGTAGACCGCATTCTTCATGATGAAGCCTACATCGGCACCTTTTACCACAACCGCTACAACTGTGTAACGGTGGAAGAGATGCATGGTCGGAAGCGGCCTTCTGTCAAATGCACTTTGCGGCCTAGGGAAAAGGCCTAGGGAAGAATGGATCCCGATTTCGGAAGCGCCGGCGACTTGTGGACGCTAAGCTCGACACGCTCAGTCGCGAGAAGGAGCTGCTAGAGAAAATGGCTCGAGAGCAAAATCAGGAAAGCCATGTTCGGAGGGACCTCGAGGGGTTTGCAGCCCTGGTAATGGATCGTCTCCAACACTTTTCCTTCGGGGAGAAGCAGAAGCTCCTGCGAACGGTGCTGGACAAGGTCGTGGTCAAAGATTGGCGCGTCGACGTGCAATACAACATCCCGCTTCCTCGACCTTCTCATCCGACCGAGCAAGGAGTGTCAACCAATTTCGATTTGTGTTGCGAACGTAGAATTGGTAGGGAACTTCAAGAACCCAGGCAGCAAGTGGGATCGCACGCCCACCCCGGTCAACGACCACGATTTTCGGTCGCAAGCCCAGGGCGTGGCCATTCTCTATGGCATCTACGACCCCGAGGCCAATCGCGGCGCTCTGTTCGTGGGCGTCTCTCACGAAACCTCCTCCATCCGCGGTTGGTGGCTCCGCGAAGGACGGGAGCGCTATCACGATTCCAAACACCTGCTCATTTTGGCTGACACCGGCGGGAGCAATTCGGCCACGCGCCGTGCCTGGAAGGACCAACTTCAACAGCTCTGTGACGGCACTGGGCTCACCATCACTGTCGCCCACTATCCGACCGGAGCATCGAAATTATTTATTATGAGGCATCCCAAGGGAACCTCACCCTTCACTAACGCGTTGGAAGGTGGCTGTCGTGGATTTAGATACCTATCGGCCCAAACGAAGCGGATTGAGATTGAGGAAATATTGTCTGCAGCTGTGAACACGGCCAATGAACAGCGCAAGCAAGCCGTTGCGGAATTCCTGGAAGTCACTGCGGCAGTGCCCCACGATTCGTCTGCCGACGGAATCCTCCTCATCGAGAAAGCGGGAGCAGCGAGGCAGCAGGCGTTTGATGAGTATCAACTCGCCCTCAACCGATTCATGGATTTCGTTGTCAGCGGCATTGTGCCGGACGATTTGAAGTGAAGCCGCTACCCTCAAGGTAAATCCCGGCTGCACCGCAGCAGACGAAGGTCCTGGGTTGGCAGGTCCATGCAACAGAGTTTGGATGCAATGCAAATCGCGCAGCGGTTTTGACCTCGGCCATCAATGAAACCATACGCGATTACTACTGAGTATTACTCTCCAAATCGTGTACCCCTTGTAGGGGGTACAACACCCGATCCAGTGACATTCTGCACCCCCTCGCCACACCATTGAAAACAAGACACCGACCGTCTCGATAATCCAGTTCGCGAAAACAAGCATTCAATCAGGTAGATCCGTGCTCCTTTGTGATTCCTCATGCAAAGCAAAGCCTGGTAGGCTTAGCGTTCGCTCATCCACCGAGGATCGCTGGCGGCTCTCACGATTCCTCAGCGCTGTCGCAGCCCGGATAACCTCTGGTGAAGAAATGACTGTCCCGTCTATTTCCCAAGGCGCACCTGGCACTACCTGCGTAGCCGGGAGAACCTTACTTGCGATTAGCCGACGCACGACCGTGGTGCTGACAGTCAGCCGCTCTGCAACTTGCCTCAGATTCAGGTGACTATCTTGCTGCCCCGCATCATAAGCCGGCAGGTCAAGATGCGATCGAAGAGAACGCACTCGTTTCTCACTCCAGCTATTGCCGACGCCTGTTTTCAACCGCAGTCGATTTAGCGTGAGGGCTATTTCTTCGTCTTTATACCGCCCTGCCATTTGGCGCACAATATCAACGGCCTCTACCTGCGTGCAACGAGTATGATGCCCGCTTTGGAGCTTGGGTACGCGCAACTCTGAGTGCCGTCCGCCTACCCAGTGAATGACCAGAGTTACTTCGTGCTCGTCAACATCCGCCACAATCTCCTGAATGAGAATCTGAATAATCCTCTGCTTGAGACTCGGATCGCTTGAGGGTGACTCCCACACGCCCGGCAAGTCTTCCGCTAGTGCAAGTAAGTCATCTCTGCTTACCACAGGCGTATTAGCGGATTCCGCTCGCGCTTGCTCTATCTTTTCTTCCACCTCCCGAACACGACATAGAGCAGTATTCCAGCGAGACTCCAACTCGGAAGCTACTAACCGATTGTCGGGATCGATAGCCTCATACCGGCGCGCCGCCAGCCGCGCCTCATAGCGCGCCTGTTCCAGTTCCAACTCCAGGGCATGTACACGATCACTTTGCCGTTCGAGAATTCTCTCCGCCGCCTCCAGCGCAGCGTCTATCGCGAGCGGTTGGATGACCTTCAGAATCTCCTTCGAAACAGCCTGGTCCACCCGCACACCTCCGAACCCGATGCACTTCGCCACACCCTGGTTGATATTTCCATTCACACATACATACCGAATGTCCTTCATGGCTTGCCGGTTGTTATAATGCACACACAGCATGCGTCCGCAGCGGCGGCACCGGAGAAGACCCACCAACAAGCTCGCCCCACCCCTTCCTTTCTGCCGTCCCATGCGCGATTTCATGTGGGCATTTTCTGCCAGGATCTTCTGGTTCAATTCGAAACGCTCCCAAGAAATATATCCGGCGTGATGGTCCCGAATCAAGACGGTCCATTGTTCGCGCGGCTTTGGATGTCCCTTCGTTTGCCGCGCCCGGCCAGCGACCAATTGAGTGCGAGCCTCGGTTCGTCCAAAAGCATATGCGCCAGCATACAGCGGGTTCGTCAGGATCGCCAAGATGCTGTTGTACACAGGAAGTTTCCAGCAAATTTGGCGCGTGCCTTCACTGTAGCTAATCGTGGGTAGCGTGATCTGCTGCTCCCGAAACCAAAACAACACTTGCCGTGCGCTGCCCAGTTCCTGAAATTTCTGGAGCACCAAGTGGACGGCATCTTGGACCCGCACATCGGGATCCAGTTCAATATGCTTCACGCCCCAGTAGAAGCCTATCGGCAAGCAAAAGCGCAGTTCACCGCGTTGTGCCTTCTGGCGGCTGGCCTTGAACATGCGGTCCCGCATGATGCTTAGCTCGAATTCACTCATGGTTCCGCGGAGCCCCAGCACGAGGCGATCATTGATGACCCGAGGATCGTAAATCCCCTCTGGATCGACTACTACGGCACCTACCAGCCCGCACAATTCGATGAGGTGATGCCAGTCTCTGCCATTGCGAGCCAAGCGGGATGCCTCGACGCAGAAAACCGCGCCGACACGACCTTCGCACACCTCGGTTACCAGGCGTTGAAAACCGGGACGCTCCATCAGGCCTGAGCCGGAGCGGCCGAGATCTTCATCGATGGTTTCTACCTCCACGAACCCCAACTCGCGCGCGTACTCCCCCAGGTTGTACTGACGCAACTGGCTCTCCCGATTGCGGACAACTTGAACGAAACTCGACTGCCGGACATAAACAATGGCTCGGCGCTGGAGGTGTTCAGGCGTTAGCTTGTTCGTCATCCTCACCTGTTGCGGCGTCGGCGCTGTCCAGCACCAGATTTAGCAGCAATTCGGCGATTCCTGCTTTGAGCTCCGCCTCTCGATTTCTCGGGAGCCCGAGAGAATTCAGATCGCTGTTTAGCTGCGGCTCGTAAAACAACTGTCTCTGCATCTGTTTGGTGTTTCTTCGTTGCTTCATCCGGACACTCCAATGGGGGAGGACTTCCGGATGACATAACGCATTCTGCGGCTGGTTGCAAATCATCGATAAAGGTCCTCAGCGCACGCAATGCGGAGAGCGAGACCAAAGGCGGCCCCAGGGAAAAGCCAGCGCAGGTAGACTGGTCCGTCATCCAAGCGGGGATAGCGAACCCATTGCCCGACGGCGACTCGCAAACCACCCAATCGCCGTCTGCACCATGCATTCTACGCAACACCGTAAGATTCACCCCGAACAGATACGACCACCGATAGTGAATCGTCACGGATTCCGAAATGTAGGCACTATGTGACCGGCTTGCTGCAACACACTGCAACGGTGCAAATGGCAGGGCGTTCCAGAGAACTGATAAAATACCGCGCAAATGAGAAAGGCTTTATGTTCGGAAAGAAGCGACTCTTCGCTCGAATGGAACAGTACGTTCAAGTCATCCAAATTGCTATGGCAGAGGCAGCGCTCCTGGATGGCCCATCAAAAAATAGGCATTGCAGCGGCAGTAGCGTTTGCTTACTGGCAACACCTCGGCCCGACCACACTTCGGAAGAGATGAGAGTTGCAAAAGATAGTGCAGCGTCTATCTTAAAAAAAACTCAGATTTGAGATTTGCTGCCGTGCAGTGCTTACGCACGATGGCAACCATCCGGGGGACAGAGGTAGTGATGGCTAAGGTCCAATTATAGTAATATAATACTTCTCTTTGCGAAATCTCACATTGTCTGTGCGGATGTGCAACTCTTGCACCACCACGTCTTCAAAGCCTTTGAACTCCGCGTCCGGCGGCAGTGTCGCCCGGTCCAACTTCAGCACTTCTTCCCGGTCGATCCGAATCCGATCCAGCTTGCTGCGCTTGGTGTGCTGTTTGGTTTCCGCAGGCTCGGCTCGCTCCTTTTCTGAAGACCGCGAAGCCGCTGGTGAGGTGCCCTTGGGGGGATCTGGTTTGCCGCCTCCGCTTTTGCGACCACGGAGTTGCTCGCGCAAATAGCGGTTCTCAGCCTCCGCTTTCCGTAACTCTCCAATCAACGTTTCCACCAGATTCAGCAATAACCGAATGCACTCGCGGGCACGCTCGTCTTGAATACTCGCTACATCGACATTCTGAAGAATCTGTTCGATCGCGCTTCGAAAATAGCCGCGAGATTTAGGGGAACTTCGGGTTAATGGGACGACTGGATCGCTTCAGCGCGTCAGGAAGGGGCCCGGCGGCCTTGACTCCGGCAAGGCCGTGGCACCACGTGCAGTCCGGCGCGCTCGACCGCCATCGCCAAAACAGCGGAACCCAGCACGATGCCACGACACTACGGTCTCCGGTTTCACCACGATCAAGGCGTTAGTCCAGCCCACAGCTGGCGGAACATTTCGTTACGCGACCCTGTGGGTCATGATAGGTCGGTCGCACTTCGTATGTCGCCGTGCGGAAACCATTGCCGTCAGGCTTAATTTGCTCAATACTGCTGTCCGGCGGGTACTTCCGGGTCACCTCCGGACCATTCCATCCCAGTCATGCGGCCCACTTCAATCGTCGCGAGATGAGCACAGTGGATTCGAGCGGTGCGCTCTTGCGGGCAGGTGTTTCCAAAGTGCCGACTTATCATCGGCGCGCGGAGCGTCCTCCGACTCCGAAGAACACCTGCCCTCCATATTTTCAGCGTCACTGGGAAGTGGGGTAAATCCGGGAAATACCTGAGTCAATCTACCGAGGCGCCGCCCGCCGCAGCCCGTCTTTGGCGGAGAGGCGCAAGTCTCTGATTAGATTTGGCGTCCCCAGGGGGATTTCAGCCCTTCGGGACGAAGGGTCACTGCCTTACGGCTCGGTACTGGTTCTTGATGACCGTTATGTTTTTGGCGGCCTGGGCCCGGAATCGGCTCGCGATGGCAGCACATTGCTGGTTGAACCTCAGTGCATCTTTAATATTCTCGATCTTGTAGTTGGCGAATCCCAGAAGGAACAGCACCTCGGCCTTGAGGTCCTGGTTGCCCTCTGCCAGAGGCAGGGTTTTGCGCAGTTCGTTCTCGGCAGGCCCGTACATGTGCTGCTTGAAATACTGCTTGCCGATCATGAAGTGACCGAGGCCAGTGATAGTTTTCTTGCGAAGTGGGTATCTGAAGTGGACTGAAGTGGGTATCTGCTTGACTCAGGTAGGCCCAATATGTAGTATGCGGGGATGGCGGAAGAATACCCCCGGAATCTGCAATGAAAGTGATTGGCCTTAATCAATATTCATCAGTGGTATAAATTGAATACTATGGTCCATCATCTCCCCATCACCAAAGCCCGCGTCAACCTCGGCCAGGTCGTCCGCCGGGTGGTGCGCAATCGGGTGGTGCGCAATAAGGAATACTTCATCCTGGAAAAAGACGGCATCCCGGTCGCCGGCATCATGGGCGCCGATGAGCTTGAAGATTACCTCGAGCTCCGGGACCCAAAGGTCAAGCGCGCCATCCAGAAGAGTCACCTGGAGTACGTCGCCGATACGTCGAGGCCTGCCAGTGAATTTTTGGCAGAACTCAGAAGAAAAACGACAGGAGGTTCCAAGAGAGCTGCTAAACGTTCCAGAGCATGAAGACATCATTTGTCGTTCGCACCACTCCCCAGTTTGATCGGCTTCTCAACAAGCTCACGAAACTCCATCCGGATTTGGCCGACCGATTTGCCGAAGCGATCGAGATTCTGCAGACCGACCCGTACAATAGTACCCGCTCATACCCAATCAAAAAGCTTCATAGGTATTAAGGCAGGAGAGGGCCAGTATAGCTTGCGGCTAAAACGATGGCGATTTCGCTACGACATCTGGTGCCGAGAAGTAGAGGTGAACTACTGCGGACTTCGCAGAGAGGACACCTACCGCTAAACCAAAAAGCAAATATCCGCAGCCAAAAAGAGCCCTCCGGGCTCTTTTTATTTGCGCTTGCGCAAAGACAAACTATCTCGGTCATGAGCACCATTGGCCACTGTCATTGAGATGAACTGAATTAAGCGCATCAACCCTCTAATGCCCCTTCCGCGATTACTGCAATCACTTCGAACTCCGAGTCGGCGAGTCAGGCCTCCCATTCACAAGGTTGGCCCCGCACCAGCCGTCGCCCAAGCGCTGATCCTGTTGATGCTCTTAGCACCGATATCCACTGCGACAACCGTAACTTTTCAGATCTCGGCGTTAGCGAACCTGTATCATTACACGAACCCGGGAATCTTCGATACTAATGCTTCGGTTCCCGTGCTTGTACCGCAAGCCCAGATCGCCGCAGGCCAAACGATTCAAGTGTCGATTACAGGAGGCCGTGCCCACATGAGCGGAGGGCCTTCCTGTGATCCGCCCGGAGGGCTCCTCAACAATGTACTTCTCGGTCTGCCGGCTTCCAGTGTTATCGGCCGATGGAGCACGAGTCCAACCATCCTCGACAATCTACTGCTGCGGGCCCCGCTCTCTATATTGGAGGCGGGCAGACCTTTACGGCCCCATACGGTCCTGGCACTTATTATCTCTTCGTGGGTGTCAACGACAATGGATTTCTTGACAATCAGAGAGTATACACCGCGACGGCCACCTGGGGTCAGCCGGCCGCCCCCACCAGCCTCCAGGCCCACGCAGGTCGGGTATAACGGAACTCAGATCCAACTCACCTGGGACTACGGCAGTGATCCGATAGATGGGTTCCACGTTGACAGGAAGACACCATTAGGTGCTTGGCCAACCTCTCCGACACCTGTTTCGCTGGATCATTTGCATGTCCACTAGCACAGGCATGAGTTGTACCTACCCTGATACTGTAGCTACGCCGTTTGCCCGATACATATATCAAGTTCGCGCGTATAAGAGCAACACTGAGTCTCCCAACTCGACAGCGGCTCCGGCATTTCAGCTCGACTTAGAGAGCGGAACGTGCAACGGATCTGGATGTAGGCCGCAACGACCAGTAATCGGCAGGACAAACTGGGACAATGTGATATTAGCGCACTTCACTCCTAAACCACGTTCTCCGCTGAGTACGATCGCGACAGATGCTGATCTAGGTAAGTACAACCACTTTAACTGGATTTCCCGAGTGACTCTCGACGATGATACTGCAATCTGGTGTACCTTCAACCCACCGGACCCTTGTCCCTTGCATCCGCCGTACCTCGACCCGCCAATAGGTGGGTATGCTGGGCCGAAAATAAAGTTCGCCGATAAATTGCCATATTATTTCGATGAAACAACCGATCCTGCTTTTGATCCGAAGGCGTCCATGTTTTCTGGATTTGCCGGTGGGAACCAGCGCACATCAGACAATGCCGTGTTTCACGATATGCCAATCGGAACCTTTCCCCCGGGGGGTTGCTTCACAATCGCTGGAGGCCCCAGGCCGTGTGTTGTGAGATTCTCTACCTCCTTGGTCGGTGTCCAAACTCCCGTGGGAGCTGTACCGACTGTATCAGTTCCGCTTAACCATTTCACGTGGTTAACGACATACTCGGCCATCTCGGCCATCGCTGCATCTGGCTACAGTGCACGCCTTAACCTCGATCCGCTCCCGGTTGCGGGAACAGGTGGGATTTTCGGCGTACAGCTGGTGACTACTGATGAGCTTCCGATTAGCGATCGGCTGTTGCTCATTCAGGCAGGCGTTCAGGGCATCTCGACCACTCCAAACGTTGACAAAGATGCTCCCATCACAGCCGCATTCCCTTCCGGACCACATGGTACCAACGGCTGGTATACCGGCCCTGTGACGGTCACGGTCATTGCGACAGACATCGATGGCCCTTCGGACGTCGCCACCACTACATACAGTGTTGATGGTGGCCCTAGCGGTACCTTCGGAGTACCTTTTACGAAGCCATGATAACATATCCCCTTGCGTCAAAGGAACGATCACTGGCTGCCCGGCATCGCGCGTTGCAGACCTCGGGCAATCGCCGTCAGGGCACTCGTGCTGACACCAGGAGGCACCAGTGAAGCGCACAAGCAGCATTTTCAAAGCATTGCTGAGCTCGGGAATAATTATGCTTTTGCCGGCGACGTCGGCCCACTCCCAGGCCGTGCCTACCGCTGGTTCAGTGGTCACAATAAGAAACGTCAATAGCGGACTCTGCGTCGACACTGGTGGTTACACCACTGTCAGCTCACTTTTCCAAGCAAGCTGTTCTGGCGCGAGCAGCCAGAACTTCACCTTACAGACAGCCCCGGCGACCGCGTATTACCACCTCGTTAGTTCCGCCTCTGAACTCTGCTGGGGCGTGGCCGACGGTTCCACTTCTGCCGGAGCGAGTATCCTGCAGTATACCTGTGTGGCGTCTTGGGCCGAGTACTACAAGTTGAACCAGGTGAGCGCTGGGGTCTATACGATCCTATCTGGAAACGTGGCCAATGGCTGTATAGACGTGGTCGGCGCGTCGACCGCTTCGGAAGCGACGATTGACCAGAATACGTGCGATGGATTGACGAACCAAACGTTCCAAGTCTCTGTGGTGGGAACCTCACCTTCTCCGGTTGCGGTCTCGATATCCCCGAACAGCGCTTCGGTCGCCTCGGTGGGCACCCAGCAATTCTCTGCCACTGTGACCGGCTCGACCAACACAGCCGTTACCTGGTCGGCCACCGCCGGATCGATCTCCAGCTCGGGGCTCTTCACTGCTCCGGCCGTCAGCACCAACACAACCGTTACCGTCACCGTGACCAGCGCTGCCGATGCGACCAAATCCGCCTCCGCCTCTGTCACGATTTCGGCACAGCCGTCGCCCAACACGTTCGGCTATGCTGTCCCAGGCGCAGCTGTCAGCACCGCCATGTCAAACACTGTCTCGGCCACGCGATACCAAATGGCCGGCCAGGACGGCACCGTAACCTCACTGTCCGTCTTTATCGCCTCGCCCGTCTCCGCGTGTCCTAATAATCAATTCCAGGTCGCCATTTATACCGACAACAACGGCACGCCGGGTGCG
>QHXW01000048.1 GCA_003223115.1 Acidobacteriota bacterium | reverse complement strand
ATTGAAGTTCACGCGTTTGCGGCCCCGATAAGATGCCGATACCAAAATTTGATATTGCCCGATGATCTTGTTCGGCCGCAATCCCCGTCCCACCGCCTGACCCTTCTCGTCGGTTGTCATACTCAGAATTTTGTTGTGATCGCCAAAAACGCCGCCCGGCCCCTCATCCGGAAGCATGGACGTCACGACCGCGCCCGCGGCAGGCGCATCATTTTCATTCGTGACCTCCACCACCGGTTCTTTGGCGCACCGCAGACTGATGTTGTTGATGGCTCCCTGGCCGTCAAGCACCAGGATTTTCAATTGCGCATCAGTCAACTGTGCACTCAGAAGTATCGAATCCGCCTGTGACGTAAACAGCATCAATCCCATCACAAACGCATGAACACGCATAATTCACTTACGATCAGGTTATACTCAGCACACAAAACTCCCTAGGCTAGCGCTGGTTGTGCGAAATCGTTCGGAATCGGCTGTTCACGCGGTCGTCCGTGATTTGCCGGTGCACTAAGCTGGATTGCAGGGACTATGACTGGAGCGACTACGGACGTGGAGCGCGGCTCTTGGACTGCTGCGGGCCACTCGCGATCGATCGAATACGCAACCGCTGTTTGGACCGACATTCGCGCGGACGCGATCGAAGGCTTCAACAAACTTCCGCACTGCGGCGTTGAGATCGGCGGTGTGCTGTTTGGGACGAAAGACTCAGCCTGCGTGAAGGCGCTCGAGTTTCGCGCCGTCCCATGTGAATATGCTTACGGTCCCAGCTACACGCTCTCGGAAAAGGATCAGGCCGGTCTCAAGGAACTATTGGCTCGCGCGTCCGCGGAGTATGAGCATGGCGAGGCCTGATCCCGGTGGGATGTTATCACTCGCACACGCGCAGCGAGATTTGTCTTTCGGAACGAGATCTGGAGTTGTTCAATCGATTTTTTCCAGAACCCTGGCAGATCGCGTTCGTGGTTCGTTCTGCCAATTTTTCGCCAACTCGCGCCGGCTTTTTCTTTCGTGAGTCAAACAGAAAAATTCTGGCGGAAAGAACAGGATCCCCACCAGCTTCGCATCCGGCAATTGGAACTCCAGGCGGATCTGCTGCGGCGGAAGCTGGCCGTGCAGAGCAATCAAAACAACGCGCTTCAGCAGATGGTGACGGAACTGAAGAATCGCCCCGCGGCTGTCATCCCACCCCTAATCCCGCGGACCGAAGCGCCACGAACTGGCGGAGCGTCGCGTACTGCGCTATCGAGGAGCGAGTCGCAGAGCCGGCCCGCGGCAACGCCGGTATCGGGCCATGCCGCCTCATTGCAGTCCAAGCGGGAGCCGCCAAAAATGGCGCGGCTGCCCGTAAGTCAAATCGCGATAGCAAAACCGAATCACACTCCGATGCTGGCGCCTCCTAACGTCATGAGTGCCGCTCCGGCAACATCGCTGCCGAAGATGGAGAGCTACCCGCGGTGCCCGCGCCGGAAAAAGCAGCACCACCCGAGATTCCTGGCCACGCCGGGCCCGTGGCGGGCCGGATTATCTGGACCGGACGGCTACAAAGGAACGCCTGGGTGGTCATTGAGGGCCGCAACGTATCGACAGGCTCGCTCACGGGTGAACTTCCAGCGCGACCGGTTCACATCAGTGTTTATCCACGGACCTCATGAATGATGGGCTGGTGCTCTACAGTGCAAACATGAAATACGCGAAGAGCGCCAGCGAAACGCCGGTCAGCAGAACGGATGGAACCGAACTGTGGCACATGGAATCCGCAGCACTCGCACGGAGGCTCCGAGCTCTGCGAATCACTGGAGCCGCGTAACGATGCGCGCCAACAGTCCTGTCTCTGTCATCGTGATCGACTGGAATCTCGTACAGTAGTTTTTGGAGTCTGGCCGCGTTTTCTTATCGGCGCATCTCACCGCGGAGTCGGGCGCAGAGGGGTGCGGGGCCCACCCGGCAGTTGCGTTCGGACAGTCCGCCGAGTGGAACCCGCGTGCATGGCGCGAATCCGTTTGGCCGCATTCGCTCACGCGTTGGGTGCGGTCAATTTAGGGCAGGGTGATCGTGCCGATCCATCCTCCGATTAGTTTGGCGCCGGCCGTACCACCCTGGGGTTGACGATACCTTAACAAGAGCAATCGCTATGCCACTGAACCTGCCTTGACCATCGCACGCGCAACCCGCCTATTTCCTATAATATCCAGCCTGCGTCAATCGCGGGCATGCATTTTTGCGAGCGAAATTATGGAGCCGTTTGGATAGGTGCGCTATCCGATCAGATAGTCCGGCCTCGCATTGATGCCAGTGCATGGCTTATCATTTAGGTCACCAGGGACATATGTCTCCAGGGACAGGTATGAGTCCGCGGTTGGTTACGAAACAGGGTCCGCTCAAAGGCTCAGTCTACGGGCTTGACGGCGAAGATTTTTCCGTGGGCCGCAACCCTGCAAACCGTCTGTCCATCGGCGATGCCTCCCTTTCGCGGCAACACTGCGTCATCACCAGCCGGGAAGGCCAGTTCGTCATCAAGGACCTGGACAGCCGCAACGGCACCTTTGTAAACGGTGTCCCGGCACGAGAGCGAGTGCTGGTGCCCGGTGATGAAATCCAGATTGGCAATTCGCTGTTTTTGTATTTGATTGAAGAAGACGAAACCATCACTACGCAGGCGGTACGCCTGGACGAGCGGAACCTGCTGACCGGCGCCACAGTGGTTCTGCGGAACGAGGACTCACGTTATCTCCAGCCCGATAAGATCTCGACGGGGCCATTGCCGGCGGCGCGTGTGTCCAAGGATCTCAGAGCTTTGCTCAAGATCAGCACGGCATTAAATTCCACTCACAAGTTGGAGATGCTCGAGCGCCAGCTCATGGAGTGCATGTTCGATGTAGTGCCGGCGGCACGCGGAGCCATCTTGCTGCTGGGTGAAAATCCGGAAGAGTTCGGATCGGCGTATTCCTGGGACAAGGCCGCGGGCCCAGTGGATCCGTTCCCGGTGAGCGGCACGGTGGTGCGGCGCGTGTTGGGAGAAAAGATCGGAGTGCTTAGCACTGACGTCATGGAAGATGTGTCTCTGGGCGGTTCCAAGAGCCTTCTTGCCGCCGAGACGCATTCGCTGATCGCGGTGCCGTTGATGATTTTCGAGCGATTGATGGGGCTGATCTACGTCGACACCAATGAGCCCAAGAACAAGCTGGATTCGGATCACCTGGAGCTGATGACCGCCATCGCCGCCATCTCGGCCGTGTCTTTGGATAACGCACGGCAGATGGAGCAACTGGAGAGCGAAAATCGCAGGCTGCGGGAAGAGATCAACATTCAGCACAGCATGGTGGGCGAGAGCGCACCCATGCGCGCGGTGTACCGTTTCATTTCGAGAGTGGCTCCGACCGATTCCACCGTATTGATCACCGGCGAAAGCGGCACCGGCAAGGAACTAGTGGCGCGCGCCATTCATCGCAACAGCACCAGGGCAGGGAAGCCGTTTGTGGCGATCAATTGCGCCGCGCTGACCGAGACGCTTCTCGAGAGCGAGCTGTTTGGCCACGAACGGGGCGCATTCACCGGAGCTGTGGCCCAGAAACGCGGAAAACTCGAGGTCGCTGAGGGTGGGACCGTATTTCTGGATGAGATGGGGGACTTGGCTTTGACCCTTCAGGTCAAGCTGCTGCGCGTTCTGCAGGAGCGGGAGTTCGAACGTGTGGGCGGAACGCGTCCGATTCACATCGACATCCGACTGATTGCCGCCACAAATCGCGACCTGGCGGAAAACGCCAAAACCGGCGCGTTCAGACAGGATCTTTATTACAGGCTCAACGTCGTTTCGATCGAGATGCCGCCGCTGCGCGAACGCAAAGACGACATCCCGCTGCTGGCCAGCTATTTCGCCGCGCGCTCAGTGGAGCGAACCAAACGCCAGGTGCGCGGAATTTCGCCCGAGGCCCGGGCCTGCCTCACGAATTACGATTGGCCGGGGAACGTGCGCGAGCTGGAAAACGCCATAGAGCGCGCCGTAGTGCTGGGTTCGTCGGAGTTCATTCTGCCCGAGGATCTTCCCGAAGCCATGCTGGAGATTGATAGACCGGAAGGCGTCGGCATTGCCCGCTATCATGAGGCGCTGGCCACGGCCAAGAAACAAGTGATACTGCGCGCTATTGAGCAGACCGGGAGTTACACGGAGGCCGCAAAGCTGCTGGGCGTGCATCCCAATTATCTGCACCGGCTTATTCGCAATTTGAATCTCAAATCGCTGGTCAAAGGAATGGACTAAAGACGCTTCTGCCTTCCTGGTTTGACCCGCTGGCCGATTTCTTCCCGGCATCCCACGCCGCCTGATAAGCTTTTCAACTTGACCCTTCACAATCCGTGGTCGCAACCCGGTGCGCAGAAGCGCGAGTCTCATCGGCTGCCCCGCCGGCGTCCGTGTCCCCGTCGAACCATATGAAGCAACTCTTCTACATCGGCTTCGGATGGTTACTGACGGTGCTAGTGTCCGGGGCTCTCGGCAAGCTGTTGCTGCGCCGCCTTCACGTCCGGCTGTACAGACCGGAAGAAGACCCCTTCGCGTTCTTGACCGGTTCCGCCTGCCTGAGCACGCTCGTATTTCTCATGGCGGCTATGCATTTGATCTATAAGCCCGTCCTGCTGGGCTTGAGCGCCATCATTCTGGCTGTGGCGGTTCACCAGCGTCTCTGGAAGCCGCGGGGTGAATCGTTCCCTCCGCTCGCCACGAATTGGAAGCTGCTGTTCTTCACTGTTTATCTGGCGTTCGCGGGATTGTATTTCTTCTATGCACTGGCGCCTGAAATCAGTCCGGACGGGGTTACGTATCATCTGGGGGTGGTGGCGTGGTATGCGCGCGAGCGGGGTCTCGCGGCTATCACCACCAACATGTTGTCCGGATTTTCCGAAGGCATGGAAATGCTGTTTCTGTTTGCCTTCGTGTGGGGCCGCCACTCGGCAGCGTCCCTGGTGCACTTCACGTTTCTGCTGGTGCTGCCGTGGGTGATCCTGAATTATGGAAGGCGAATCGGAAAACCCTCGGTGGGCGTCATCGGCGGACTGCTGATCTTCACCGCGCCGCTGGTGGGCCTCGACGGCACGAGCGCGTATAACGACGTCGCGCTCGCCGTGGTGATTTTCGCCGGGTTCGCACTACTCGAAATCTGGGACGAGCAACGCGAAATCGCGCTCGCTGTGCCCATCGGTTTGCTCGCGGGATTCGCATTTTCCATCAAGTACACGGGTTTCATCGCGCTTCCTTACGCCGCCGGTTTCATGGCTTCTCAATTGTTGCGCGGCCGCAAACGGATCATCCGGCCGGTGGCGATCGTGTCCCTCTGTGCTGCAGCCATCATGCTGCCCACACCAGCAAAAAACTGGATTCTGCTCCGAAATCCCGGGGCGCCCTTTTTCAACCGCGTGTTCCCGAATCCTTACGTGCATGTTTCGACGGAAGAAGAGATGCGCCGCACCACGCAGACTTACGCCATTCAAAGTGCGTGGGAGATTCCTTACGAGGTGACCATCGGCGGTGCAAAGCTGCAAGGCTTCCTGGGCTTGGGGTTTGTTCTGTTTTCACTGCTGTTGTTGACGCTGAGGACGCCTGCGGGCCGGCGCCTGACTCTCGCGGCTTTGGTGTTCCTGGTTCCGTATCCCGCCAACATCGGCACGCGTTTCATACTCCCTGCCGCTGTGTTTGTGGCGCCCGGCATTGCATTGGCTTTAAGTTCATGGCCCGCAATTGCAGCCGCAATATTGCTGGTGCACGCCATCGCATGCTGGCCCACCAATGTCGGCTGGTATTGCGAAGAGCAAGCCATCCGTTTGCGCACATTTCCCGTCCGTGCAGCGCTGCGCCTGGAGCCCGAAGAACAATATCTCGCCCGCGAGGTTGCGAGTTACCGGATCGCCCGTTTTGCGGAGGGGCTGACGCCTCCGGGCAGCAAAATCTTTTCGTTCTCGAATTTTCCCGAAGCCTATTGCGCCCGTGAAATTCTGGTTTCGTTTGGGGCAGCGCTGAATGAACGCCTCCGGGACACTCTATTCCGCGCTTTGATTCCGGATTTGCAGCCCTCCATTGCCCGCACTTTCTATTTCCCGGCGGCATCTGTGCATAGGGTGCGCGTGGTGCAGACCGGCCCTCACGCGGCGGAGACACCCACGGTCGCCGAGATGCGGATCTACGCAGCTGCGGGTGAAGTGATTTGGAGCTCGAGGTGGCGCGTGGATGCGCGCCCGTTTCCGTGGGACGCGACTTTTGCCTTCGATCACAACGCGGTCAGTTTGTGGAGTGCCTGGCAAGATATGGAACCGGGAATGTTTCTCGAACTGGATTTCGGAGGGGCGCAAACCGTGGAGCGCGTGCGGCTGGAATCTGCCAGCGATCAAATGCACGTGCGCTGGGAATGTCAAGGACAACTTGAACCTGGCGGGAAGTGGGTGTTGCTGAGCAATGACCCGCAGGGATCCATACTCTCGCCGCCGGGAGATCTGCGCAGAGCCGCCATGCAACAGCTCAAGCTAAGCGGCGTCGGCTACCTCCTGGTTCACGATTCAGATCTCAGGGCCACGGATTTCGAGATGAAGGCGCACCAATGGGGCATCCGGCGGGTGGGCAAAGTCGAGAGTACTACGCTGTACCGCATCGAGTGAGTGCGGCCCGGCTTAATCGATTAATCGCGCGGCGCATCTCAAACCTTTACCTGAACAGAAATATCGTAGATTTTACTGCAAAATGCGGAACACCGCTCGCTGACGGTCGCGTCTCGGAGTGGGCGCGGGAGGTCAGTACGGCAGTCCGGCGAAAGCGCCGGTCCCACGTGAGCCGACCGGGATCGCAAGTACCTACTGCAAACGCGCGTACTCTTTTTTAGCTTCCTGAAGCATCGGCAAATCCGGGTCCGCATCTTTCCAGAGAGCCAGGAAATCCTGATAGGCTTTGCGGCTCCTGGCTGGATCTCCGGAGAGCGCCGCGGCCCTTGCGAGGCCCAGGTGAGCAAGAGAGTAGAGGAACGGGAAAGCGCCCCGGTGATCCAGAATATTCTGGAAGGCGGCGACGGCTTCAGGTCCGGCCTTCGCCTGAAGGTGCGCCAGCCCGCGTACGTAGACCACGTCGCCGTTGGCGCGCTCGAAGGGAGCCGCGTTCCGGAGCAGTTCCAAAGCCGTCGCCGACTGGTTCTTCTTCAGCGCGATGATTGCCCTAATCACGGGAACATCCACGTTGGTGTTTATGGTGTCCGACGGGAAATTTTTCTCGAGCTCCGCGGCCAGTATTTCAGGCTGAGCGGCGTCCCCGCAGAACGCCAGCGCGCCGGCCGCGGTCAGCGCCGTATCCCGGTTCAGAGCCAGCGCCTCGCGCGTGCGCTCGGGCACTTGGCGGCAATTACCAATCTCGGCACCGGCCATAGCTAATGCAGCCAGAATGAATCCGGTCTGGCCGGTTAGCTTGTGCTGTCGAGTCATCTCGACGGCGCGAAGCCCATACTCCTCCGCCTTGTGCCATTGACCCGACCATAGGGCAACCAATGCTTGGCCACGCAGGATAAAAAGCTCTCCCGCTTTTCCGCGGGCTGATTCAACAATGCGTGCGACCGCCGCTTGATCATTTTGAATCACTGCCGTGGTATAGCAAGCGTCATAAATCTCTGCGGGGTCCAGGCCTTGCGCCATGGCGCGATCACAGATCGCCCGGGCCTCCTCGAAACGGTTCAAGTGGAAATATGCCCAGGCCAAGTTGATGTAGCCGTTTGCCAGTTTGGGGTCGAGCCGCATGACCTCCTGGAACCCCTCGAGGGCCTTTTCGTATTGGCCCATGCGCTCATACTGCAAGGCCAGGTTATTGACCGCGGAGGTGTCTTTCGGATACGTTCGTTTATAGAAATCGAGGGTCTGGATGGCCTTGTCGGTGTCACGCGTGCACTCAGCATAGTAATGACTGGTGATATAGAGACGCTCCCGCTCGCTGACTCGGTTCAAGAGCGCGAAAGCTTTGCGAAAGTTCTCTCGCCCGCGCTGCAGCTCGCCGAGATTCAGGAATAAGACGCCCAACCGGCCATAGGCCAGGGCAAAGTTCGGATCCAACTCGATCGCGTGTTCGTAGAAGGGAACAGCCGCCAGGTCCTGGCCGCGATCTTTTTGCGCCTCACCGAGAGCGAACGCTTTGAAAGCCTCGAGCGATGAGGTGGTGGCCTCCTCGATGGGCATGCTCATTTTCTGAATCGAAGCCAGCGATTCGCCGAGTTTCTCCCTCAAGTTCGACGACGCTTTTCCCAGAGCCCGTAGCACGTGCTCCTTGTCTTCGGCTTCCACCTGCTCGAGACCCAAGGCATCGCCCGTAGAGCAGTTCACCGCGCTCAGCGCGATCACGTAACGGCTGCCAAGACTGGTAATGGAGCCGCTGAGCATGGCTTTGAAACCTTCGCGCTCGCAGACGTCACGGGCAATTTGGCTGGTCACGCGCTCATCCGGCTGCCGGCCGATGTAGCGCATCGCGGCGTGTGTGCGCTTCCGAAAGAATGGTCAAGTAGGGAGACTGCTCCAGTTGCACCACCAGCGCTTGTTTGAGCGTCATGTCGAACACAGCGTCGCCGGTGGTGTTCACGAAATCGGCCAGCACCACGGTGTCCTTGGCGCCCCGCGCGCGCGGATGACTCGAGCGCCACCAAAAGACACCGCCGGCCAATACGGCTACAGCTGCGGCAGCGAGCGCGGCCTTTCTCAAATGCGAGGATCGCCCGGGCGCCACCGTTGGAACGGCGGTAGTGGAATAGTCCGAATCACTCTGCCGCGCCAGGCGTTTCAGGTCCGCGCGCATATCCGAAGCGGACTGGTAGCGGGTCTCCCGGTCTTTCTCGAGAGCTTTGAGAATGATCCGCTCGAGATCGTGGGGAATGGCAGGACCGATCTGGCGCGGCGCGCCGGGTGCACGGTTGAGCAGTGCGTCAAAGACCACGGCTTTAGTTGGGCCATCGAAAGGCAGCTTGCCAGTCGCCATTTCGTAGAGCACCACGCCGAAAGAGAAAAGGTCTGTGCGAGCGTCCGCTACCTGTCCCCGGGCCTGCTCCGGCGACATATAGGCCACGGTGCCGATGGTGGTGCCGGGATTGGTCAAGTGCTCGGGTTCTATGGCCACGGTGGGTGATTCGCTGCCGTCCGCGTTACGGCCCCATTCGTTGTCGCCGCCGAGTTTGGCCAGACCGAAATCGAGCACTTTCATTTGTCCCGAACTGGTGAGAAACAGGTTCGCAGGCTTTATATCGCGATGGATGATGCCTTTGGCGTGAGCCGCGGCCAGCGCGTCTGCGATCTGCATTCCCAGGCCGGTGATTTCTTCGACCGAAAGCCGCGGGGACGCCGCCAGGCGATGCTTCAGCGTATGACCTTCAAGCAGTTCCATCACCAGGAATGGTCTACCCTCGAATTCACCAACGTCGTAAATAGTGCAAATGTGTGGATGGTTCAGGGCGGAGGCGGCTCGTGCTTCGCGCTGAAAACGTTCGAGCGCGGCGGCGTCGGGCCTGAAGCCCTCGGGGAGGAATTTCAGCGCCACGTTACGTCCGAGGCGTGTATCTTCCGCTTGAAAGACCACGCCCATACCGCCTTCGCCGAGCTTTTGAAGAATGCGGTAATGGACCACAGTCGTACCGATCACGCGCGATGCCTCCGGGAAATCGAAGGATATGTGTTTTTGCGCGAGGGTGCAAGTAACAGGATTCGGCGCGACGCCCTTCGCCCCGCGGGGCCTGCTCCAATAGCAGCGCGGTGGTGGTTTTCAGCCAGAATCCGACATGCGGCCCGGCGGGTAAGAGCCAAACATTTCAAAAGGTTACCGTTTGGAGGCTGAGGTGCCTTTAGGGCCGGAGGGAACTACATATATGCGACTCAACGTTTTATTGCTCAGCCCACTGCTGGCCGTGATCGCAGCCGGTTCCACCGCCAGGGCGGACGACTCCGAGCGCGGCGTGGCGCGCATCAGCCTGATTAACGGTGATGTGTCCATCGAACGCCGCGATTCTGGTGAACGCACCGCGGCGGGGACCAACGCGCCGCTGGTGGTTGCAGACCGCGTGCTGACTGGACCCGGATCACGCGCCGAGATCCAGTTCGACTACGCCAATGTAGTTCGGCTCGGTTCGGATTCCGAAGTGCGCATGAGCGAACTAGCCGGCACACGCTATCAGCTCCAGGTTGCTCGGGGCACGGTTGAATTCAGTGTGCTGCGCGACTCACGCGCGCAAGTGGAAATCAGCACGCCGGCAGTATCGGTACGGCCCACGCGAAAAGGACTCTACCGCATCAGCGTGTCGGATGACGGCCGCGCGCAAATCACCGTGCGATCCGGAGAAGCCGACATCTACACGCCGCGAGGCAGCGAAGCTCTGAGCGCCGGCAAAACCATGCTGGTGCAGGGTACTCCCGCGGACCCTGAATTTCAG
Organism: Acidobacteriota bacterium; assembly: GCA_003223115.1. GTDB lineage: Bacteria > Acidobacteriota > Terriglobia > Bryobacterales > Bryobacteraceae > QHXW01. Next base: position 11,032 of record QHXW01000048.1, on the reverse strand, counting down.
GTGGTGCGTGCGGCCGAGGAGGACGAGTTCGACGGCTGGAACCGCGACCGCGATCATTACTACCAGAACAATTCCAAAAGCTATCAATACGTCAGCCGCGATATCTACGGCGCTGAAGATTTAGACTCGAACGGCCATTGGGTGAACGTGCCGCCATACGGCTGGGTGTGGAGTCCCACGGTGGGCGCGGACTGGGCGCCTTATAGAGTGGGCCGATGGTCGTGGGTGGATTGGTATGGCTGGAGCTGGGTGAGTTACGACCCGTGGGGCTGGGCGCCTTATCACTACGGACGTTGGTTCTATACTTCGCCCTATGGCTGGTGCTGGACCCCTGGCGGGTTCTACGAGCGGCATTACTGGAGCCCGGCGCTGGTGGCGTTCTTCGGCTTTGGTGGATTTCGCTCCGGATTCGGATTCGGGTCTTCCGATTTTTGTTGGGTACCGCTGGCCCCTTACGAGCCCTTCTACCGTTGGTGGGGGCGGGGTTACTACGGCGGATATCGCAATCGAAATGTGTTGGTTAACAACATAAACATCGTGAACAACGTGAATATCAGGAACGTGTACAGGAATGCGCGCGTTGGCAACGGCATCACGGGAGTGAATGCCAACGATTTCGCGCAAGGCCGGTTCACCAATATGTCGCGCGTGCGCAACGATCAACTTCGCCAAGCGACATTGGTGAAGGGCGCTGTGCCGCTCGCGCCCACCGCTGGAAGCTTGAGAGTTTCTGATCGTCAGGTAGCGCCGATCTCCCGTAGCAGGGCGTACGACGGCAGATTTTTCAGCCACAATCAAGCGCCGCAAGTGAATCGGATACCGTTCTCCGAGCAGCAACGCGCGCTCGAGCAGATCAACCGGACCGGCAGCGGCAGGTCTGATACAGCCAGGTCTGACACGGCGCGGGAAACCCGCGGATTCGCGGCTAGACCGTCGCAACCGGCCGCTGCGGGAGCTCAGCAGGGCAATGCGATGCAGCCTCGAGTGCCGTCAGGCGGCGGAAGCTCGCCGGCGGCATCATCGGTGGAAAATAGCTGGAGGAGATTTGGAGCAGCGGCGCCTTCGGCGGGCGGCCGGCCATCCGCGCAATCATCGGCACGCGAGTTCAATCGCGCTACGCCTTCGGCGCAGACCGGAAATTCACCCAGCACTGGACTTCAACGCGGGGAACAACCGCGTGTGAACCAGGGCGATTCCGGCTGGCGGCGTTTTGGTACGCCGTCCCATACGGACGTCCAGAGAGCGCCCGGAGCGCGCACTCCGGCCCAGAGCCCCGACCGCGGCTGGCGTGCACCCGCCGACCGGCCGCAGCCGAGCGCTCCGCGACCGAGCGTACCGGAACGAAGCGGAGGGAACGCGCAGCGTTTCCAAAGAGAGCCAGCGAACGGCGGATTTAGCCGGTTCGGCTCAGAGCGGCCAAGCGTCGGGAGTGGGTCGCCCGGATCCGCCGGCCCGAGTTACGCTAGTCCGCGATCCGAGAATTCACGATGGAGCAACCCGAGCTACGACCGGCCCCGGCAACAGCCGCTCCAGATTTCGCCGCCGGTTGTCCGCGAGCGCGAGGCGCCGCGTTATTCGCCGGGCTATGGCGGTGGCGGAAGCCGGCCCGTGCCGCAAGTATCCGCGCCCCCATCCTACGGCGGTCGTGGTGGCGGTAATAGCGGCGGCGGATATCGCTCAAACGGCGGTGGAGGTGGCGGTGGTCGCAGCGCTCCTTCAGGAGGCGGTGGCGGTGGCCGTTCCGGCGGCGGCCGGAATCGGTAACGAGATTCTGAGGCAGGGCAGCAGCAAGTAGAGAGTTTCTTCCCTAGGGGGCCCGTATCTAAAGCTTGGCAAATTTGGGGCCAGGCTGATGCGGGCCCCTTTTTTTGGCTAAAGCGTAGAAGTTTACATAATATCCGTTATCGGAAGTTGCCTGAGGGGCCGGACTTAGGCGTGTGGGACCGCCTCTCCTTTAAAAGGAGGCCGCGCGAAGCGGCACAGCCCATTCCGATAGCGTCGAGGCGAACCCGGTGGGAGAGACAGCCGGCGGGACCGCTACGGCCGCCGCGAGAATGCGACGCTGCTGGCTACCAGCCATCGGTCCGGTGAAGGGCGCTTGTATGGTCTGGGCGTTGTTCGGGGTTGTGATCGTGATAGCGCCGCTGCCAGCGGCCTGAATCAAGGTGACGATGGAATTGTCGAATGAAGCCTAAATTTTCGCCCATGACGAAGACCGAACCACCACTGGCAAGATTGGAAATATAGGCGGTGATGTCGCCCGGCGTGAGCGGCGTAGTGTTATTGAAATCAAGAACGAGATCGGCGAGGTGGTCGGCATCGCAAGCGTCGCCGGCGACATTGGAAAGCGCAAGCGAGCCGAAGAGGCCCTGCGGCAAAGCGAGGAGAAGTACCGGCTGCTGGTCGCCAACATTCCAGATGTTATCTGGACCGCGCCGACGAGATGGCCAGTGTGTCTTCATCACCCCGAACGTCGCAAAAGTCTGCGGCTGCACTCCCGAAGAACTCTACGGTTCAATTCAAGCGTTTCGTTCACCAGAATCCATCCGGAATACGCGGAAAGAGTGCGCGAGGGATACAGTTTACTCCTCACAACCGGCCGGATGTTCACTTGCGGAATATCGCGTCCAGAAAAAGGATGGGGCTTGGGTCTGGCTCCGGTTGAAGGCGGTAGCAGCTATGAGAAAAAGAGGGGAAACGCTTCACGGCCGACATCGCGTCGGACATCACGACGCGCAAACAGGCCGAGGCAGAATTAGAAACTGCCAAGCAAGCCGCGGAGGCTGCAAGCAAGGCCAAGAGCGTTTGTGGCAAACATAAGCCATGAGATCCGCACTCCCATGAACGGAATCATTGGAATGGCGGATCTTGCGACTCGATAGACCGGGCTTACCGCGGAGCTGCGCGAATATCTCGAGATTGTGAAAGCTTCGGCTGACTCACTCGCTGCTCGCCATCATCAACGATATTTTGGACTTTTCGAAAATCGAAGCCGGAAAACTCGAGTTCGAACGAGTTGCGTTCGACTCCAGGTTAACAGTTCGAGCCACCATGAAGTCTATGGCTGCCAGCGCCGGCCAGAAAAATCTCGAGTTGCGGTGCGACGTCGAGCCTGGTGTTCCCGTATCGCTGGCGGGAGATCCAACCGGCCTGCGCCAGATCCTCATTAATCTCGTCAGCAACGCCCTCAAGTTTACCGAGCGTGGCGAGGTTGTCGTACGGAGTGCGCAAAGAGGCGGAAGATGAGGACGTGTTCTGCACTTCAGCGTCGCCGATACAGGGATTGGAATTCCGTCGGAGAAACAGCAACTCATCTTCGAAGCTTTTACGCAGGCTGATGTTTCTACCAGCCGACGATTTGGTGGCACAGGCTTGGGCTGCAATGCCACTTACTTTGCAAAACAAAGTTGGGGAGTGCAGCGGTGTTGGGTGTGGAGACCGCAGTTTTCGCTGGACAAAACAAAAGGAATAGTTTATGTTTTGATGAGTGAACACCCAAAGCGTCGGTTTTGTTTGGCCTATTTGGCAAAGCAGTTCCGCCGGAATTTTTCGACCAACTGCGAGCGCGCCTGAGCTTGCCTGCTCGGGGTATCTTGACAGGGGAACTCCGAGGGCCTTTCTCCGTCAACGGGCGCGGCCCGCAGATTGGACAAGCGGAGCAAAGGCAGGAATGCCTATTCTACTCGCTGAGCCCGATGCCGAGACGCACCGCAGACTTGGCATTGCTGAATTCCCTGCCCTTGAGGCATCTCGTATTGTTACTGGATTTATTTGAAGTGCACTGAGCGCACGATGTCGTTAAAGACCGGCTCGATGTTGCGGAATTCCGATGACGGCGCGATGAACACCATGTAGAAAATGCCCTCAGGCCGTGAGACCGTCAGGAGAGCATCGGTTTCCGCGCCGCCATTTAAAGGCGAGCCGCTGGTCAGCATAGTGATGAGTGCCTGGTTGCCATCCACCTTCAGCCTCCGAGGGTTTTGTGAAAGCTGCATGCCCGGATTGTTGGCGTGCAAGTGATGAACCAGGTCGTCGGTGTTCTGCTGGAGGCTTCTCTGAGACTCCGGAAAAAAATAGCTGGCCATCACGCCGTAGCCAATCTGGGTATTGCCGTTCGAATCCTGCACCAGACCTTCACGAGGCGCGATGGTAACCGAGCCTGAATTATTGTCCCCGAACACCTGCCAGTTTGGCGGGTATGCCAGAGTGAAATCGCGGCCCTGAAATTCCTGGAGCTGGCCGCTGGGACGAACGTCCGCGGGATGATTATCCGACGGATAGTTCGCGGAGCGGTCGGCACTGTTGCGAGCCGAGTTACTCGGGTTCCTGGGAGTGGCGCCGGGAATGCGCTCGACCTCTTGTTTCGCCTGTTGAAATTGAGAGGTCGCGAAACCATAGTTGCGTTGCGGCAAGGTGCGAACCTCGGCTTCAATGGCCTGCATGCGGTTGCCGGGGTTGGGGTGATCGGACAGAAACGTGGGCGCGTGGGAACCGGCTACCCCCTGCAGCTTCTCGAAGAAACGCGCCATCTCGATGGGGTTGTAGCCCCCTTCGGCCATGATGTGGGAGCCGAGCGCGTCTGCCTGGCTCTCATCATCGCGCGAATATTTCAGCAGGACAGAATTAAAGCCGAGGCCGATGCCGAGCTGGGCTAGTTGTCCCAACATGCTGTTATTGCCGACAATCGCGCCGGCGAGCGCCGCGGGAATCTGCATCAGGTTGGCTTTAGATGCCTGGTTGGTTCCGTGACGTAGGGCCACGTGCGCCAGTTCATGTGCCATGACGCCGGCCAGTTGCGCTTCGTTGTCCGTGGCTTCGATGGTTCCGGTATTAATGAACGTGGGTCCACCCGGCAGCGCGAAGGCGTTGATATTGGGATCAAGCACTACCTTAAAGCTGAAGGGCCAATTACCGGCATCGGGCTGAGATCCCAGGCGCTGACCAACGCGCTGGATGTAATCCTGCAGAAACTGATTCTGTACGATTTTCACCTGTCGCTGCACTTGCGCTGCTGCTTCGCGTCCCAACTGCACGTCCTGATCCCTGGAGAACAGGTTAAAACCGGGCTTCAGGGGGGCGCCCGGCTGCCGCGCCGCACAGTCAGCCGCGGTCAGGACAGCAAATACCAGTAGGCACGAAAATCTTCTCTGCCGCATCGATGAACTCCTATCTTGCATACGCCACCATGGCGCATGGCGTTTCGAGAGGCGCTACTCAAATTGAGCAACTTTAATTCCATGGGCGCGCATCGCGGTATCAAACTGAACTCAAAATGATCCGCCGAGCGTGAGAATTAGCGCCGTTTTATAATTGAGCGATGTTGACCCCCACCGAAAAGATCTGGCACAACGGGCGCATGATCCCTTGGGAGGATGCCCGGATTCACGTTCTGTCGCACGTAGTTAATTATGGCAGCTCGGTGTTTGAAGGCATCCGCTGCTACTCGACTCCTTCGGGACCGGCGATTTTCCGTTTACGTGAGCACGTGCGCCGCATGCTCGATTCGGCCAAGATCTACCGCATGGACACGATCGGTTACACGGCGGAGCAGCTCGAGGAGGCGATGCGCAAGCTGGTGAGAGTCAACCGGATGCAGTCGTGTTATCTTCGCCCGATCGCGATGCGCGCGTATGGAGAGATAGGCGTCAACCCGCTCAAGAATCCGATTGACGTCTACATCGCCTGCTGGGAATGGGGCAAGTATCTGGGCGACGAGGCGCTGGCCGAGGGCGTGGACGTCTGTATCTCGAGCTGGACCCGCATTGCGCCCAACACCCTGCCCGCGCTGGCCAAGTCCGGGGCCAACTACATGAACTCGCAGCTCATTAAGATGGAGGCTGTGATCAACGGATATTCGGAAGGAATTGCGCTCGACGCGAACGGTTATGTGAGTGAAGGGTCGGGCGAGAATATCTTCTTAGTTCGCGACGGCAAGATTTTGACGCCGCCGTTGGGCGCCTCAGTGCTGCCGGGCATTACGCGCAATACCGTGATCCGGTTGGCGGAAGATCTGGGGATTCCGTTCACGGAGACCATTGTCCCGCGCGAGATGCTGTACATCGCCGATGAAGTATTTTTCTCTGGCACCGCGGCCGAGATCACGCCCATCCGCTCAATCGATCGCATACAGATCGGTAAAGGCCGTCGCGGCCCGATCGCGGAAAAGATCCAGAAGGAATTCTTCGGCATTGTAAACGGCACCAAGGCGGATCGTCACGCATGGCTCGCGCTGGTCGAGCAACAGGAAGCCAGCCTTGCGGGCAAGAAATAAAGTCAGAAGATCAGGAGCCGGAAGAGCCTGTCGTACGTGAGCCGACAGGATCGCAGGCGGAAGCGACCGGTACACGAGAACACAGGCAAGAATGCCTACTCCACAAGACAGGCGAAACCTGTCCCACAAAAAGCATAAGATGTTTGCGCGCCTCGCCAAAATTGCCCTGATTGTTTGTGCCTTGCTCGTGGTGTATTGGCTTGGTCTGATTTATTCGAATCGCGTTCGTCTCGCGACGGCGAATGTTTACTATGGCCTGACCAATGCCTGGGTTGAACGTTGGCCCGCCGCGAGGAATAAATACGCTCCACAGATGACGTCGGCCCTGACCCGCATCGGCATCCTGCGGACAGTGCGCATGGAGGTCGAACCGGGGATCAGTTTCCTGCTCGATCCGCACGATCTGGTTTCCTCCGCGCTTCTGTCAACGAAGCGATGGCAGCCGGAGATCTGGAACGCGATCGCGCCGGTGCTTACCGAGGGGAGTGTGTTCCTGGACGTGGGAGCGCACATCGGATATTTTTCGATGAAAGCGTCGCGCAAGGCGGGACGCACCGGCCGGGTGCTGGCATTCGAGCCGAATCCCGAAACACTGGTGCTGCTGCGGGAGAACGTGCGCGTAAATCGGACTTGGGATGTGGTAGTCGAGCCCATCGCCTGCACGGATCGCGAACAGATGTTGACCTTGTACGCCGCCCCAAGTGAGAATACCGGCGCTTCTTCACTGGCGCGCGAGAATGCCGACATTGCTCCGGGGAATGCGCCGCGGCCGTACCCGGTGCGGGGCCGCCCGATCGACGACGTAATTCGTGAGTTGGCACTGGCACGCGTGGACGCCATGAAAATCGACGTGGAGGGCGCGGAGGTCTCCGTATTGCGCGGCGCCGCAAACACATTGAAGCGGTTCCATCCGAAAGTGGTGATCGAAGTAGTAGCATCGCAACTGGCCAGCTTCCACACGACGCCCGAGGATGTCGCCGCCGAGTTCAGAGCCGCGGGATACAACAGCACCAAGGCCATTGATGAAACCGACTTCGAGTGGGATTTTCTGGGCGCTGAGCGTTCAGCCAGCACGGTGAGGATCGACGACATATCGACCTCCGGACAACTGCTTCGCGGATTCTATCCGCTCGAACAGAATGCCTGGCGCTGGACCGAGCAGAACTTTGCGTTTGTGCTGCGAACACCTGAAGGCGCAAGAAAGAATGGAGCCTGGTTGAGCTTGAAATTCGCGCTTCCGGATGCGTCTTTGAAGAAGCTAAAGCGTGTCACCCTGTCAGCAAAGGCCGGTTCGGTTCCGGTTGCGCCCGAGACATACACCACGGGCGGCGAGCACGAATACCGGCGGGAAGTGCCGGCGTCGGCACTGGGCAAGGATGTGATAGAGGTGAACTTTTCGCTCGATCAGGCGTTCAGCCCCGGTGCGGGCGACCGAAGGCAGCTCGGAGTCATCGTGACCTCCGCCGGTTTGGAATCGAAGTAGCGAGGCGAAAGACAAAACAGCGCAACCCCGAACCGGCCACCTCCCCCGAGATCTACCGTCCGGAATTGCGCTGTGAATGACTCCTCCTTTGTAGCGCGTTGCAAGCGCGCGAGCCAAGCGAAATATCGGGCGCCGGATCTCTTTTCAACAGGTTTCTTGGCCTGAGAGATGTAGCAGTTGGCGGGTCCGACATGTGGTAAACCTGTGAATAAAGCAGCCAAGTGATGATTTGTTCAGGTATTAACGCCTCGACGGGCACAACAATTGAAGTTTCGTTCGGCGACACAGTGCAAGCGGTGAAGCCGTTAGAGAAATCCGCGGCGAGTTTCATCGCACCGGGGTGGGTGGACATCCAGGTGAACGGTTTTGCCGGGGTGGATTACAACTCGCCGGTAGCGCCGCACGAAGAAATTGCACGGTCGATCCACGTGCTCTACTCCGCGGGCGTTGCGCGTTTTTATCCCACCGTCATTACTGGTGGGCCCGACGACATGGTGGCAGCGCTGCGCAATCTGGCGCGGGCCAAAGAGACACTCGACGAAGGCATTGCGATGGATGGATTTCACGTCGAAGGGCCGCACATTTCCTGTGAGGACGGTCCCCGCGGCGCACACCCCAAGCGCTGGGTGCGCAAGCCCGACATCGATGAATTCCGCCGCTGGCAGGACGTAACGGGAGGCCGCATACGGCTGGTGACGGTGGCGCCCGAGTGGCCTGAAGCGCCGCGTTACATTGAAGCGCTGACGGCGGAGAACGTGGTGGTCAGCATCGGCCATACAGGCGCCGACGCAACTCAAATTGCCAACGCGGTCGGGGCCGGCGCCACCATGTCCACACATCTGGGCAATGGCGCGCACAGCATTCTGCGGCGGCACCCGAATTACATTTGGGAGCAACTAGCCGAGGACCGTTTGCGCGCGAGTTTCATCGTTGACGGCATTCACCTGCCCGGATCATTTTTGAAAGTTGCGTTACGGGCGAAAGGCGTGGAGCGGTCGGTGCTGGTGACGGATGCCAGTTCGCCGGCGGCCGCTTCGCCGGGCCGCTATCATCTGGGCGAACAGGATGTCGACCTGACGCCGGACAACCGCGTGATTCTGGCGGGTCAGGACCGGCTGGCAGGGTCGGCTCTGCGCATGGACCACGGGGTCGAGAACCTGATGCGGCTGGCCGGCTTGACACTTGCCGATGCGGTGCGCCTGGCGACCGTTAATGCCGCCATTGCCGGCAAAGTGCCTGGGCGGCAAAAAGGCCTCGTGGCCGGAGAGCGCGCCGATTTCGTGTTATTCGATTTCGATTCCAGGTCGAAAAAAATTCAAGTCAGAGCGACGTACGTGGGCGGCGAAAAAGTTTTTGGTTAGCGGAGTGAAACGCCGAGACGATGAGGCGAGTCTCGACATGGTGTCGAGACGGCAGGCAGCGTGCCTGCGCCACGAAAGATTGTAACTAGGGCAGGCGCCCGGCGGGGCTACAAAAGAACGTTTACTTGGGAGGGTCCACCTTCAGACCGCTGGCTGCAAACCAGGGGTGCAATTCGAGCCGCAGCCGGCCGGACTGGATTGCGGGATCCTCATTAGCCAGGGCGCGCGCCTCATCCACAGATTCGATCTGGAAAATGAACATGCCTCGCAGGTCGCCGTGGTCACTGAAAGGACCGGCTACCGCGAGTTTGCCCAGCGCAGCCATCTTCCGGATATTCGCCAGGTGCCCTTCCTGGATGCGCTCGGTTTCGGGAGTGCTTTCGGCGGTCCATTTGGGTCCGCGGTAGAGGAAACCGACCACGTAGTTCCTCATTTCGTACTTCGGTTCCGATTTCGGCGCGGAAGTTTGTGCATCGCCCCGCGGCGCCACGGGAAACGCCAATAAACTGAACAAGGTCAGCGCGGCTGTTTTGCTCATCAGAGCACTATAGCGGCTTTCAGGCTGATGCGGAAGCGTGGGGATTTTCTTGAAACGACGGACAGAAGTGCCGCAGGTCTCCAGAAGCAGGAGCCCTCGCTACAAAATCGCGGTTAGCGCTACTTAATGGCGAGCGTCACGCCGGCCTGGCTTTCGACGCCGCCCACGATGATGGAGACAGGAACGGCATCGCCCGGAGTCATGTCCGATGGAATCTGAACGTTGACCTGGAGTAAACCCGCCGGGTTGGTTGGAGAGCCGCCGGCATAAGCCGCCTTGAGCGTGCGTCCGCCGATTTTAACCTGCACGGGCGCGACTGGTCTCGGCAATGTCGTGCCGATCACCTGGCCGTCGGGGGGCACCGGCGACACAGCGCCTTCACCGGTGGCGAACATCTGCACGAACCCTCCGCGCGGCACGGGGTTCGACGGACCGTTCACTTTGTAATCCTGATTGAGAATCGCTCCCTGGCCTTTTCCGGTCCTGTTGATGGTGAACATGCCAGGAACAGCCGCGACGACGGGAACTGTGAGCGGCGCCGAGCGTCTCCCTCTATATTCGATCACCACCTGAGTGCTGGTTTTGCCGGCCAGGGAGTAGGGCGCGAAGACGCTTAACTGGTTCGCGACAGTGTAGATCACGGGTGCGGGAACACCATCGAACAAAACGCGCGTGTTGCTCAGGCTGTTAGATACCGCGTTGTCCACCAGGAAAAGAGTGGCGATGTTGGCGGGCCCGAAGTTGGTTCCGAATATGACCAAGGCTTCACCTGGCGCCACTTTTCCGGCTTCGTAGCTGGCGGCGTTACCGATGCCGGCAAGTGGGATGTCGGGAATACTACCGGTCAATGTCATGGTCACCGGGATGACGGTGGCGACAGCGGCGGCGTTTGAACGGGCCGCGGCGCTTGCAGCAGCCTCGCGGTGGCCCTGCGTTCCGCTCGCAGCAGGCGTGGCATTCACCGTCACGCTTCCGGTGTAAGTGGCGGCCGGCAGATTGATCGGATTAGTGGTGATTTGTAACGTCGCGGGAGTGGTGGTGGTGTTGAGGGCTGCCTGGAGCCACGGGCCGCCGCTCACCGTAGTCGAAAGATTCAGCGGACCGCCGGTACTGGTAAGTTGCACCATGCTCAGCCAGGGCAATAAGCTTCCGGCGCTCAGATCCACGTTGACGTTGGGCTGTGACAGGCCCAGAGTGGGCGAAGTGACATTACACGGGGCCACCGTCGCAAAGGAAAAATAGCCGCCCGTGCCAAAATCGAAAAATCGGGGTATGGCCGTGCCGGTCAAGCCCGCGTCGATCGGCGCATACGAACTGTAAACGACGCCCGTTCCTGTTGCTGGCACCGTGTTTGGCGCGAATGCGACAAATACGGGAAT
>QHXW01000319.1 GCA_003223115.1 Acidobacteriota bacterium | reverse complement strand
CCGGAGGCTTCTTGCGTACCCACAAACGTGGGGTTACCCGGAGGCCTTTTACTGCAGCCGTTAGGGCTCAACTGGACCGGAAGCATCCAGGGGAGATGAATTTCGCTATCCCCGCCCTTCACCCGCGAGCTGACGCATGAGATCGCCAACAAAGGTCTTGGCGTCGCCGAACAGCATCAGCGTCTTGTCAAGGTAATAAAGCTCATTATCGATACCCGCGAAGCCGGGGCTCATGCCGCGCTTGATCACCATGACGGTTCGGGCTTTGTCGACGTCCAGAATGGGCATTCCGTAAATAGGACTCGCCGGATCGTTGCGCGCCGCGGGATTGGTCACATCATTGGCGCCGATGACCAACGCCACATCGGTCTGCGGAAACTCCGAATTGATTTCGTCCATCTCCACCAGCTTGTCGTAGGGAATGTTGGCCTCAGCCAGAAGCACGTTCATGTGGCCCGGCATGCGGCCGGCCACGGGATGAATGGCGAACTTCACGTCAACACCGCGCTTTGTGAGCGCGTCGTAAAGCTCGCGCACTTTGTGTTGTGCCTGAGCTACGGCCATGCCGTAGCCCGGAACGATCACCACGGTGTTGGCCGCGCCAAGGATCGCCGCTGCTTCTTCGGCTGTAGCCGTGTGAACCGGGCGGGCCTCCTTTGCGGCGGCACTGGCGGCCTGCACCTGCCCGAACGCCCCAAACAGAACATTCGTGAACGAACGGTTCATGGCCTTTGACATGATCACGGACAAAATGAAACCTGACGAGCCGTCGAGCGCGCCCGCAATGATCAAAAGCTTGCTGTCGAGGACAAAACCCATCGCCGCCGCCGAGAGTCCCGCATAAGAATTGAGAAGTGAGATCACCGTGGGCATGTCGGCGCCGCCGATGGGAATGATCATGAGGACCCCGAACAGGAGCGGGATCACGATCATCAGAGGGAACAAGATCGCGCGCTCCGGATGAAGGACCAGGTAAACAGCCACCCCCACCGAAATTGCCAGCAGTGACATGTTGACGAGGTTCTGTCCTCGATAAGTGATGGGCCGCTGCGGCAGAGTCTCCTGCAGCTTTCCGGCAGCCATCAGGCTTCCGGTGAAAGTCAGGCTGCCGAGGATCACCTCCATCGACAGCACCGCCATCATGAACTTCGAGACGCCGGGCGCGCGCAAATAGTACTCCGCCGTGCCGACCAGTGCCACGCAGAGTGCGCCGAAGGCATGGCTCAGCGCAGTCCGCTGCGGCACCGCGGTCATGGGGACGCGCCCCAACGGAACTCCGATGATGGTGCCCAGGACCAGTGCGATGGCGACCCAGGTGTAGTCGACAATGCCGCGATACAGCAGCGTTGCGCCGATTGCCAGCAGCATGCCGAGTTCTCCAGCCCAGACGCCGCGGCGCGCGGTAGCTGGTGCGCTCAACCATTTCAGCGAAAGAATGAAGAGCGCGGTCGAGACCAGGTAGATCACCTGGATCGCCTGGTCGGTAACCCGAGGTGTGGTCATGGCTTTGTGGGCTTGCTCGACTTGAACATCTTCAACATCCGATCGGTAATCATGAATCCGCCGACCAGATTGCTGGTGGCCGCCACAATCGCAATCGTCCCGAGCACCGTGGACAGGCGGCTCTTGTGCTCTCCTGCGAGGATGATGGCGCCGACGACAGCGATGGCATCGAGCGCGTTAGTCAATGACATCAGTGGAGTATGAAGCAGTGGCGAAACACGGCGAATCACTTCGAAGCCAATGAAGGCCGCCAGCATGAATACGTACAGGCTAGTGATGAGGTCCGTCGTCAAAATTACCTCCTTGGTAAAGGCCCCCTGGTAATAGTTCAGTGCAATCGCCGTCGAGCCGGCGGAGATTCCGCACTCCCTACTGCGTGGTGGTCTCGATAACCTTAGTGGGAAGTCCGAAAAATTCGCGCACCCGCGTGTGGACGACCGCGCCATGGTGCGTCACCAGAGTCTCGCGGGCGATCTCGTCTTCCATATCCAAGTTGAGCTTGCCGCCCCGGAATAAGTGCAGAAGAAATGCCGTCACATTCCGAGCGTACATCTGGCTGGCGTGATAGGGAACGGTGCTGGCCAGGTTGATAGTGCCGATCACCGTGACGTCGTGCTCCACCACAACTTCACCGGCACGCGTTACCTCACAGTTGCCGCCGCGCTCCCCAGCCAGGTCCACGATGACCGAACCGGGCGCCATCTTGCGCACCATATCGCGCGTGATGAGCAGCGGAGGCTTTTTGCCGGGCACGACCGCGGCCGTCACCACCACATCACTATCGGCCACTACCTTCCCCAGCAGCTCTGCCTGGCGCTGATAGAACGTATCATCCTGCGCCTTGGCGTAACCGCGGGAATCCTCCGCGTCCGTGGCCACGATCGGAAGTTCCACAAAGCGTCCGCCGACGCTGTGCACCTGTTCCTTGGCAGCCGGCCGAAGATCATAGGCAGAGGCAACCGCGCCCAGCCGCCGCGCCGTGGCAATCGCCTGAAGACCGGCTACACCTGCCCCGATCACGAAAACGCGCGCTGGAGTCACGGTGCCGGCAGCCGTGGTCAACATGGGGAAGAGGCGGGGAAGAGTGTCGGCCGCGAGCAGCACCGCTTTGTACCCACAGATGGTCGCCATGGATGAAAGTGCATCCATGCTCTGCGCACGCGTGATTCGCGGCATCATTTCGATCGCGAAGGCCGTGACTCCAGTGGCGGCGACTTCTTCAAGCGTCTGAATGGATCCAAGCGGCCGCAAAAATCCAACCAGAACCTGGCCGGGCCGCAGCAGCGGAAGGTCGCGGGCGCCGGCTTTGTCATCCGAGCCATAGCAAAGCACCTGGACAATCACATCTGCCGATTTGAAAACTGCACTACGCTCCGCCGCGATCTTGGCGCCCTTTGCGGCGTAATCCGAGTCCGGATAGCTCGCGCCCGCTCCGGCTCCGGCTTCGATCACGACCTCAAAGCCGGCTTGGGCGAGATTGGGAATCACCGCGGGCACCAGCGCGACACGCCGCTCTCCTGTAAAGCTCTCTTTAGGAACACCGATGATCATCAAAACCTCCAGCAGGCCGCGTTCGACAGCCGGCAATTGCCCGTCCATCGGCTCGAGCGAGCCATGACGTCTGTGTGTGTCGCTGTTGCGCGTCCGGGAAGGGTCCGGCGCTCGGGTCGCATGCGGTTGGTATTAAATTCTATTGTCCTCGATTCAGGTGAGGCCCGGCGGCGCAGCCCGGCTGGGACTCATGGCGGATGAAAAGGCTCACGTGCTGGCGATTTCACAGTTCAGGAGGTATTTCGATTGCGTGGTGCAGCGCGGGCAACGGCGGCCATCAAATCAACCATTGAATCTCGAGTAATCCACAGAACAGCCTTTCAGGTTGGCCTGCGATTCCGCAGAACTCCCCAAGTCTCGTTTCGGTGGCTTTCACCCGGCCCGCCACAAGTTGCAGCAAGCTGCTTACAGCTCCATGCCGAATGCTGAGTCTTCCTGGCATGCGGCAAGCAGCGCAGCGCCTTTCCAGCGGATGGCCGTGGATTTTTCTCTGGCGCGCACCTGGAACAAGGTGTCCTGCTGATTCAGCAGCGAGGACCAGCCAAACGCATCGCCGGGTCTCAAGGCTTGAACACAGACAACGTAGAGCGGAGTAGGAACCTCGACCACGCTCCCTGACAGGAGCAAGAACAGGTGCTCGGAGTGCTGCCCCGCAATCAGGATGAGTTCGTCCTCCTTAAACTCCGCCGAGGAAGCCAGAGAGGCCAGGTTGCTCAAGCGCCGCTCGGAAAAATCGGTCTGTGAAACGGCTGGTTCTTAAGGTTTGTTCAAGCGGCCCTGTTGACCCACAATTTGGGTCAAATCCCCCAGCGCAACAGTTTATTTTATTGGGCTGGTGTGACACATGTTTGTCAAAGTGGCAATTCAGAGGCCAATCAGGGTGCATTGCGAAGCTGCGGCTCGGCGCCTGTATGGCGAAGGCGCCATAACATACTTATCAACTTCAAACTAAACGCTATCTCTAGTAATTATTGTTGTTGAAATCAGTTGACCATCGCCCAGTCGATCACGATGACCGATATTTTGGGATTCTTGTTGCGCAGAACCAGCCGGTTCCAGCCGTTCTTTCCGTCCGGAGTCTCCACCACGATGATGTCGGCGGCGAGCCGCGGGTTGTATGTGTAGACCGTTTTGTTCCAGCCATTCTGCTGGCTGGCGGGCTCGAGCACGCTGTTGGCATACTGCAGGTTCGAGCTGTAGAGCACGATGCCGTCACTCGACAAGTCGCCGGGTGACACGCTCAGTCTCACAGGCTTCGCCGGCAATTCTCCGCTGAACGAGCCCACCGAGGAGTTCTTGCCATCAATCGTGATGGTCCCGTTTTTTGGCACACGGCCGGTCCAGATGATCCTCCCGGAGCGCGTCCCAGCGGCAGCAGGAGCGACAGTGGGAGGCGGTGGACCCGGCGATGGGTGCGCCTCGGTTTTCAACGCCGGCGCAACAGGTTTTTCGATCGGCGGTGCGGGCAAATTGTGCTGTTCGACGACAGTGGGCTGGGTGGTGTGCGGCAAGCTGGCCGGCGGAGTCAACTGGGCCACAGCAACGGGATGCGCCGATTCGTCAGCCGAGGCTTTGCCGGGCTGAGCGGGAAGCGAAGGCACAGCTCGGACCATCCCATTTTTCGCCGGTGTTTCTTTTGGAGCTACGTCACTCACCGGCAAATCTTTCCACGCCACATCGCTTTCCGGCGCTTTTGCCACCGGCACATCCACCACCAATTCTGGCGTCCTCCGCGGCGCCGGCGCCTGTTCCGGCGGATGGTTCTGAAGCAGCCGGTCCAGCCTTTCGCGCGAAGCAGTGAGTTCCCGTTGTAAAGTTTCGAGGTTACTCACTACGCGCGCCGATCCGAGGAACCGCGCCGATTCTTCGAACGCCGCTTTTCCGGGACGCTCGATCGTCAGCCGGACGGAAACATCGTTCGATTGCCGCGCGTAGGTGATACTTCCATTCCGGAGCTGCTCGGGAGTCAACTCCAGCCACACCTTCGAGTTTCCGTCCATGATATCGAGATTGGCGCGCTCGCCCGGCTCGACGGAAGCCGCCTTGCGATTCCACGCAACGCGCAGCTGGCCTTCCGCATCCGCAAGATGCAGTGCCAGTTGCGGCGGTTGCCGGGTGAGCCAATAGAGTCCTGCGACGAGCGCAATGCAGGTGATGAGAATCAGAGGCAAAACCACCAAGTTTCGCCTAGCGGGATTCAAGTTTCGCCAAGCGGGATTGGAGTGAAAATCCTTATCGGCCACAGCGCGCTTGAGCGCGGCGCGAAGTTCTAGCAGCGCCGTAAATTTCGCGGGTACTTTTAAGCACCACTTTGGCGGCGCGTTTGAATCTTGGACGTCATCAGAACTGACAGCTTCTGCAAGCTTCGCGAACTCAGAGGCTTCCGCGTCCGTATCGGCTTGTGCCTCGCTATGGACTTGTGGTGGCTCATGAACTTCCGCGACCGGCCGGGGCGCCATCTCCCAGTCCAGCGCCTGCTCTGACCCTGGTCCCGCGTTGTCCAAAGGTGCCAGCAAGGTCAGCTCCTGATACTTTTCGCCGACTGCGCCATTCGGGTCGCGCATGTAAAACCGGACCTTGGTCGCGGCGGCATTACCGGGACGCATGACCATCCCGACCTGCCACGGCTCTGAGAACAGGACATTAAAGATTTCAACGTCGCACGCCGAAAGCTCGAGAGCGGTTCTGGGATGCGCGCGGAACCAGCCCACCGCCTCGTGGGGTTCTCCCTCAGCCGGAGGCGCGGCGAGAGCGGCATTGAACCGGGCGAGGTCTTCCGGCGAAAGCCCCGATGACGAGCTGAGTCCGGACGGCAGCGCATGAAGGGCCACGACGCGCAGTTCGCGCCCTTCTCGTTTTCCGAACAATATGCCGAAGATTTCAGGCCCGCCGTGCGGCAAATTATTGAATGCATCCAGAACGGCGGCGCGAATTTCGAGCAGGACGGAATGCGGGCAGTTGATGGTGCAGGATTCCGGTTCGAAATTCGGAGAATCCCCTTCAATCGTGGGTGCGGCGCCAGCCATGTGCTTTGTTCCAGCTTAGTCTACTTCCTCACCGGGAGACCAGCAGAGCCGCTCATTGTACGAAATCGTACAAGTTAGCTCAAGCGGGTCCGGCTGAAGTAAGCTTTTGTATTGCTTTGTCGTAAAACGGAGACCCTTATGCAGCCGGTTGCAGTCAGAGCGGGCGCGGCGCTCTTGTTATCAGCATTCCTCATGAGCGCGCAAACCACGGGATTGAAAATTGTGGTGTTGGAAGGCCAGGGCGCAATCAACAACGTGCGCGAGCGCCGGGCCAAGGAACCAGTGGTGCAGGTGGAGGATGACGGAAACGTGCCCGTGCCGGAAGCCACGGTGACTTTTCAGCTTCCCGATAATGGACCGAGCGGGATCTTCGGCACCGGAGAGCGCATGCTCACGATTGTCACCGATGCCAAGGGCCAGGCCGTGGGACGCGGATTGAAGCCGAATCAAGTGGTGGGCAGATTCGGAATTCGGATAACCGTTTCCTATCGCGGAGAAACGGCGAGCACCACGATTTTTCAGACCAATGCCGCGCCCGCTGGCGCCGCCGCCAGTAGTGGAGGGGGATCGAAGAAATTCTTGTGGATCGCGCTGGTGGGCGGAGCGGCAGCCGGCGGGCTGGTGGCCGCCAGAGGCCACGGTTCGTCGAGCCAGTCTGTAACGGTTGTGCCGCCTGGAACGGTGCTTGTTCCCAACACTCCAGTTTTTCAACCGCCGCACTAAATTGAGTTAGACCGGGGCCCCGAATGCAGATCGCGCCGCTGATCCGAAACACAGTCACACGCTGCTTTCTGGCAGTCGTAGTGGTGTTGTGTTTTGGGGGAGTGGCGAGCGGATTGGGGCCGACGATACAACCCGTAACGCCGCCTGAGGGCGACGTGGGAACGCCCTACTCACTGAATTTGACTGCAACTGAAGCCGGGTAGCCTTGTGTTCTATGTACGTGGTCCATCAGCGCTGGCAGTCCCCCGGCTGGCCTATCGCTCGAGTCGACCAGCGGAAGCAGTGTGAATCTCGCTGGGACGCCTACCTCGCCGACTGGGAGCCCTGGGCCAACCTTCACAGTGCAGGTCACAGACTTGGTGGGCACTGGTTCGCAGGACCTGACCATCACGATCAATCCAGCTCCAAGCATCGCTCCGGCGACGCTCCCACCCGGCGATGCGGGCGTGACGTACAACCAAAACCTGAACGTGACTGGAGGAACAGCGCCTTATACGTGGTCTATTTCGGCAGGCACTTTGCCAAATGGGATCAACTTGGCACCCTCGGGATCAACGGCCACGTTGAACGGCTCCACTACCGCGGGTAGCTACAATTTCACTATCCAAGTAATTGATAACGTCGGCGGAGTGGCGAGCCCAGCTTATACGCTAATTATTAATCCCGCAATGAGCGGTGTCGCTCCCGCTGCGCTCCCGGCCGGTGATGCGGGCCTTACATACACCCAAAATCTACGCGTGGCGGGAGGAACAGCACCCTACGCGTGGTCCGTTTCTGCGGGCTCTTTGCCAACCGGGATCAACCTAACACCCTCGGGACCTAACGCCACGTTGAGCGGATCCGCTGCGGCGGGTAACTATAATTTCACTATCCAAGTAATTGATAACGTCGGCGGAGTGGCGAGCCAGGCTTACACGCTAGTCATTAATCCAGCATTGAGTGGCATCACCCCCGGGACTCTTCCACAGGGTGATGCGGGCGTGACGTACAACCAAAATCTGAATGTGAGTGGAGGAACAGCGCCTTACGCTTGGTCGGTTTCCGCAGGTGCCTTACCAACGGGGATCAACCTGACTCCTTCGGGCTCCCCTGCCACGTTGAGCGGTTCGGCTGCGGCGGGCACTTACAATTTCACCATCAAGGTCACAGACAATGCCGGGGGCTCGGACACTCAAGCCTACGTCCTCACGATTAATTCCGCACTAAGTATCACCACGCCATCGTCCCTGCCAGCGGGCGAGATCACCACTTTCTATTCGCAGCAGCTGAATGCATCGGGGGGCTCTGGGTCCTATACGTGGGCTCTGATCAACAGCACATCGCTTCCGCAAGGCGTCGACTTGAACACGAGTACTGGCCTGATCAGTGGGACGCCAGCCTCGAACACTGTCGGACCGCACAATTTCACGGTACAGGTGACTGATACCCTTCAAGGCTCCGCAAGTCTGACTTTTTCTTTGAATACTGTCGGCGGGCCCAGCATCACCACCGGCCCCACACTACCAAACGGCACAGTGAACGCCGTGTATAGCGGCGTCACGCTTATGGCCTCGGACGGCACCGCGCCTTACAGCTGGTCCATCACTGTAGGTGCGCTCCCCGCGAATTTGATACTCAACGGCTCGACGGGCGCCATCACCGGCACTCCCATTGCCCAGGGCACTTTCAACTTCACCGCCCAGGTGACCGATGCCAA
>QHXW01000318.1 GCA_003223115.1 Acidobacteriota bacterium | reverse complement strand
AAATCCAGCGGGCGGAGAAAGCCGAACCCTACCGGCAACAGATCCTGGAACTTTTAGTGTCCTGCAAGGGGAATCTCGTGCGAGTCCGTGAAGAGCTGCAGGCGCAGGGGGCGGTGATGTCGTACCCGGCGCTGACGGCGTTCTGCCGCCGGCATGGCATCGGACAAACACCGATCCTGCCCGCGGGCCAGTATCATTCGAGCCGGGCGAGATGCAGCACGACACGTCTTCGCCAGCGATTCCGCAACCAAGTATGCAAACATCTTCAAAATGTCGTGAAAGCTTGAAGATGCCAGCATTGGGGGCGGAGGGGAGATTCGCGATGAGCGTTTTTTTGGCCTGAGAGAGGCACGAATGGAGGAATTGGGCACACCACGGCACCGGCTTATGCCGGAAGGAAGGCTGGAATTTGAGAGGCCAGGCAGTTCGAAAGGCGGACGGTACGGTTCATGGTGACAGGCCCGATCGGATGAAGTCCTGGCAGATTTCCGCGGCCATCACTCGGGCCCAAAAGTCTTTGGACTTGCCCTGGCGAAGGGATGGCTTCACGTTCAGATAAAGAAAGGCATGAAAGAGGATGAACGCCAGAAACGTCATGAGCAGGAAGCATTCGATAGCGGCGGTGTCAGGCTTCAATACATGATCGGCGTGCCCACCCTCGACCAACTCATTGAAGCCGTGGTTTTCGATATCCCATCGCTGGTGCCCAAAACCGACGGCGCGCTCCACGGAAACTTGCGCTGACGATAGCGTGGTTGCCCACACCCAATCGCTGGTTTGGGGCTCGTCTTGTCGAGTTGACGGCGTACCGAATAGGTTTCCAACGAACGAATGACCCGTACGGGAGCCTTCACCTCCGGCCAGGAAACCCAGTCGCCCAGGTCCCACCACAGGCAATCCCGCGATCGAAAAGTTCCCTTTACTGGCGGCACAGAAACGAATAGTCCGGCGGCATCCTGATAGAGGTCCCGGCGTTCATCCTTGAGGACTACCAACGCGTGTTTGCGGTGGTCCAGCAAAAAAATTGAAGAAGTCAGCACGGGCATACAGCGCGTCGCCAACACTCAATCGAAGGCGCGTGGATACAGAACCAGTACGCGCTCGTCTATGGCGCTATTTTCTGGTCACACAAGTCTATTGTTTTCACGCTGCCCTTTCCAGCAGCCCGGTTATTGAGGTAAACGAGGTAACGGAACCCTCCCATTTTTAGACTTTCAAAATCGCGGGCTTTGTAACTTGAAACAGTCCGCAGCGATAGAGTCCTCTTTCCGCCCAGGCTGCATTAACAATTGGGCCCGAGAAGCGAATTTCGGAAGCCAGTTTACCGGCCCCGCGCTCGCAGTGAGGACCGACTTCGTCGCGTTGTAGGAATTGGATCACCCGGCGAGATTACCTTCGCCACCAGTTTCTTTTGAGGGAAGTCTCTTCGGTTCGGTGACTATAAACGCGGCGTGTCCTTGCTCTGCACAGGCGCAGAATGCGTTGTCATTCAGATCTGGCGATACGTCGCTTTCGATGCGAACGTGCCGCCTCCTCCCTCAGCAGATTGATGATATCGCCCACGAGGTTCCGTCGAACACCGAGCCTCGTGAGGACCCCTTTGTATTCCGAAACGATGGCTTCCGTAACCAGCCAGGTGAAGATCCCGTCGTCTAGCCAGTCGCGCAGAAGTGAAGCACTCGGATTCTCGACGGTGCGCTGGGATTTGAATCCCGCGACCCCGGCGACGAGTACCGATGTATCGATGACGCCTCTAGGCTGTTTTCCTCGACGGCCCAACCGTAATCTCCGGCAGTTTCTTCTTCTCGGCCCGGAAGCCCCGAATCGCCTTCTCGATTTGCGACTCCGTCACACCAGACAACTCTTGCGCCGCCGCCTCCAAACTGCGTGTGAACTCACGCTTCCATCCTGGCATCTTTCTTCCCCGCGGCAAGTCCTGATACACGGCGGACCGAGGAAGTTGCTCGTCCAGTTCTTTTGCGAGTTCTCGGAGGGGCACACGAATCTCGATTGGCTCTCGGCCTCTCGTGGGCAGGGACCGCAAGGAGACGTATCGAAGTTTCGCCACTTCCTCGTCCTTGAGGCCGGAAAGCGCGCGCGCGAAGAGCGCGAGCACCTCAGTCGATGTCCCGAGCGACTCCTTCAAATACAAAGCAACCTTCGCCTCCAAAAGAAGTCGATTGTTGAACCAGTAGAAGCTGTCGCGGCGGGTTGGACGCAATACTTTGAATTGCACAAGGTTCTGCAGATCCTTTGGGGCGACTCCCAAGACTGCGCTCGCCTGCTTCAGTTTCAGTTCCATACCTTATACCACCTATAGTTTAGATGGTTTACCCAGGATGAGTCAACCTTCGAGGTCATTCGGCCAGGACCATCTGGCGGTCTTAGGTGGCACTACGGAGAGCACTGCGTGGATGATTGAGAACTTTTAAGAGGCGTCTGCCCGAATGGCCGTCGCTAAATCTTAAGTACTATTCGCGATCGAATGGCGAAATAGGTGACCAACAGGCTGTCTCTGCTGGAAGGGCATTGCGAAAGGACTTCCGGGCGGGGCACAGTGACTCCTGATATGTCCCGCTCCCATCATGATGCCGCACCGGTTCGAGGCGATCATCCGGATGGGACCGGCGTTTCCCAGGACTGATCCAGATTGCTGGACGGAAGGGCGTTGATCACCAGCTATCGGAGCGGGGCTAATCACTTCGAAATTTCGGCATGAGTGTGAAGTTTGAAGGTAGACCACAACCCATGTATCTGGCTGCCGCGCTCTATTAATAAGCGTCCTCACAACCCGCTCACGCATCCTGATCTCCCAAAATTCAAAGACGGGTGAGCCGAAAACGCTATATGAAAGTGACTTGACATGACAAGAATTGTTTCACATCATAATTCACCAACCCGCAACGCCAGGCTGTCCCGAACCAAGCTCGGCGTCAGTGTTGAACCCGCAAAAGTCGCTTTCGGGCCCCGCTAGCATCTGGAGGTGAAACATGAAGCGCGTCAGTATTCTATCGATCTTCTGGACGTGTTCAATTTCGCTGGCTTTCGCACAGATAAACAACCCACTTCGTTTCGTATTAAACGTAGCCCGCGCTCCCCGTGGACGGCCAGCTTCCCGAATGCGCCACGTCTTGCGACCGCACCGTCTCCGAGATGGTCAGCATCGACCACATCGAAGCTTATTCGAGCGACTTGTGCGCCCGAGGCAGGGGGAGTACTGTGCGGCTACGTCAAGGTGCCGCTCGACCGTGACCACCCCAACCTGGGGAAGATTCGGATCTACTTCGAACTACACCCCCACACAGTGGTTCTGGCCCAGCCGAGAGCGCGATTCTCGGGACCCTCGGTGGCGGCGGAGGGCTGACTAGCACCGGCGTTCGTGACTTCTTCCTCTCCGTCTACGCAGCGAATCTGGATGTCCACGACCTGCTCCTCATCGATGGCCGAGGACGAGGACTGTCCAATTCCATCGATTGCGAGGAACTGCAGCGCGCCACCAAGCCCCTCGACTAGGAACTAGGCGGAGGCAGATTGTGCAGCCCAACTGGGCGATACTGCCAGCCGTGCGGGACTGGCGACCTTGCCCAGGATACCGAAGCAGTTCGCGCCGCTCTTGGCTTCGCCAAGGTGGATTACCACGGAGGCTCCTATGGTGGCACCGATGTGACGGCGTATGCGACCCGCTTCGGAGGAGCATCTGCACTCGATCGTGCTCGACGCCCTGTTTGGAACGCCGGACCTGGACCCGTTCGCTTATGCGCATTATCGAACTCAGGCCATGCCACGGGCGGTGCGCCTGGACTCCCTGCGATCCCCGACTTGCTCCTCCGATCACCCCGACCCGGACACCGAACTTAGTTTGCTGATTGCTGCGATTCGGCTGCATCCGATCGAGGGTAACGGGTACGATGCCAGCGGGAATGTTGTGCACGTGGACGAGGACGCTGTGCTGAACTACATTGTTGCCAAACCAGAACGGCAACTTTGCCAGCGCGGGTGAGGTCCTGGCGGCCGGCGCCGCGCTGTCACGTGGTGATCCGCAGCCACTGCTGCGGTTGGGCGCCGAGGGCACTTTCCCATTGTTGTCCGATGGTGGCGACCCGACTTTCTTTTCGACCGGGTGTTCCTACGCCGCTGGCTGCGTGGATTTTTACGACGCGCCCTGGGACTGGTCGGCACCGGTCTCGACGCGAATGGCGCAGTACGCACAGGCGGTTACGGCGCTCCCAGTAAATGCGTTTGCGCCCTTCTCGAAGGCCGCTGCGACCGGCTTATTGTTCATCCCGGGAAGCAGTACCTCTGGTGGGTGAAGCCGACTCCGTCTTCTCCCGTGGTGCTTGGCGACGAGCAGGGAGATCATCAACATGATGCCTCTGGCAACGAGCAAAACGGTAACGCCAGCTATCCACGCGTGCCCACACTCGTGCTAAACCGGCGATCTGGATGTCGGCGTGCCGTTGGAGGCGACGAGCGAGGTCGCCGCGCTATTTCCCAATAGCACTTCCGTCAAAATTCCGGAGGCTGGGCACGAGGCCTCTTTCTGGTCACAATGTGAGCAGGAACTGGCCTTCCGTTTCATCCGGACCCTGCAAGTAGGCGATGCCAGCTGCGCCAGCGAACCTGAGGTCTCTTCCCGGCTGTAGGTCGCTTTCTGCTGATTGTTAGCCAGGCGCGCGCTGCGGATGTTGACCCGAATGGAATCGCGACTGGGCGACCGCCATCAGCGGAAGTTTTCAACGAGCATGATGTCGGCCGCAAGCTGAAAATCAAAAGGAACGCGGGTGCAGCTGGACATCGCCAGAGAATACAGAGAATAAATGACCATGAATAAATGACCATTGACAACGAGTACCTTTGGTGCTAATAACTTCTCCACCCAGAGGAGGTTGCAATGCTGCAAGCGAACCTGTCGGTGCGTTCCTGCCTTGTATCCCTTTCGCGTTTCTTCGCGCTGTTTCTCGCCGTACTTTTTCTCGGAATCCAAACAGCTCATGCTCAAGCGGTTTCGGGGACGATCACGGGGTTCGTATATGACCCCTCCGGCGTTGCTGTTCCAAGCGCCAAGGTGACGGCCACCAACGTAGAGACCGGCGTGGCAACATCTCGGAATACGGATGTTACCGGGGTCTACGTCATCACTAACCTTTTGCCGGGAACTTACTCTGTTGCCGCCGAGGCTCCGGGATTCCAGCGCCTGGTGCAGGAAAACATAGTTTTGCGCGTGGACTCCAAGGTGAACGTTGACCTGCACCTGACAATGGGGGCTCTTTCCCAGGAAGTGACCGTGAACGCCGCTCCGCCGCTGCTACAAAGTGAGAAGGCCGACGTCAACGTTGTTCTATCTGAGCAGTCCATCAACGAGTTGCCAACCATCAGCCGGAACGTCACGCGCTTGCACTTGCTGGCGCCGGGTGCCTCCGAATTCGTCTTCCAGCAACCTGCCGGTGAGAACCCGTCGCTGGGCGCCACCGTCGTGACCAATGGCCAGTTCTGGGGCTCGAACGAATATCAGATCGATGGAATTACAGACGTGGAATTCGGGTCTAGTGGAATGGAGATCGTAACGCCCAACCAGGACTCAGTACAGGAAATGAAGGTCACCACCTCCACCTACGACGCGGAACTGGGCCAGGTCTCGGGCCTGGTAGCTCAATATGTGACTAAATCGGGAACCAACAACTATCATGGCTCGCTGTTCTGGTTCAACCGTAATTCCGCGACATTCGCGGCCAATCCTTTCAGCGAGAAAGTCCCAGGTACCGGAAAAGACGGCAAGGGAACTGGTCCGGCGCCGTTCAGGTGGAACCAGGGAGGCGGCAGTTTCGGCGGGCCCATCAAGAAAAACACGATGTTCTTTTTTGGAGACTACCAGTTCAATCGCACGCGCCAGGGCTCCTCCTCTCTGGCGACGGTGCCGGTGACCGATTTCCAGCAGGGAGATCTTCGCCTCGCGCTCGGCAGTCCCATTCTTGACGGTAATGGCAAGCCTGTTTCCGTCACTACCACCGAAGGTTTGGTTGTCCCGGCCCAGGCTGGAATGGTTTTCGATCCGACTACGGGAAACCCTGACGGTACCGGGCGGCAGGCGTTCTCTTGCAACGGCAAGGTCAATGTGATCTGTTCAAACCGATTCAATCCCGTAACGGTCAATCTGCTGAAACTGCTCAACCAGGGATTAGCCGGCAAGGGCTTTGACAATTCAAAGACTGACGATAACTTTGTCGGTTCCGGGTCGACTCTGTTCGATCAGGATCAGTTCGATACCCGATACGATGCGAACATCAGCGATAAGGACAAGTTGTTCACACGCTACACGTACTTCAGCGCGTTGCTGGACAATCCTGCATTCTTCGGACTTGCGGGAGGACCAGCCACGGGCGGGCTGAGCCCCGAAACCGCGAAATATCGCAATCACCACGCCGTGATCAATTACACACACACCTTCGGCGCGAGCCTGTTGACGGAGGCGCGCATGGGCCTGGCCCGTTTCGGTCTGCAAGGCTACCAACACGATGTCGGGCACAACACTGACGATGAAGTGGGAATTAAAGGAATCAACAGCAATGATCCCCTGACCCAAGGTTTGGCGGGAATCAATGTTTCCGGGCCCGTCGGCGGCTGGTTCATGGGTGTCCCATCGGGCGTCGGAATCCCTAGAATCCAGTTCAATACCATCTTCCAGTGGGCCAATAACTGGACCAAGACCTACGCTACGCACGAATTTCGCTGGGGACTTGACGCTCGCCGCCAGCGGTTCGACTTTCTCACGTTGAACGAAAGCTCGCGCGGCAACTTCCAATTTGGCCAGTTGATCACAAGTGATGCCGGAATCGCCGGTACCGGATTGGGCATGGCCACATTTCTACTCGGGCTGCCTTCCTACTACGACCGCGCCAACTTCAGCCAGTTCCCAGCGGAGAGAAACACGCGACTGGCATGGTATTGGCAGGACGCTTGGCGCATCACCCCGAAGCTCAGCGTCAACTTCGGTGTGCGTTGGGAATACATTGGGCCCTCCACTCCGCATTTCGCCGGGGGCGGAGTGAACTATGATCCTTCCACTGGGAATCTTCTGCTGTCCGGTCTGGGACAAGTTTCCAGGAGCGCCAACGTTCAGCCTGACCGCAAGGATTACGCACCCCGCATCGGCATCGCTTACAAGCTTGTGTCGCATACGGTGATTCGAGCTGGTTTTGGCCGCAGCTACTTTGGATCCAACTACGGAGCCGTCTTGGGCACCATGTGCTGCAGTTACCCTATCCAAACGCCGCAAAACATTACTCAATTCAACAGCTTTTTCCCGATCAAGAATCCCGTTACAGGCGGGCTCTATAGCATTGACCAGACCGTGCCTCCTCCGCCGAGGTTGGAGTTCCCCTCCTCAGGGCTGCTGCCGCTGCCGCCCGGAACCAGGCCACTTTATGTTCCAACCAATACCAAGGCGTCTTACGTGGATTCGTGGAACTTCACCATCCAGAGTGAAATCAGACATGACATGAGCTTGTCAGTGGCGTACGTGGGAAATGTGGGCCGCAAGCTTTTCTCCAACGTTGATATCAACGCCCCATTTCCCGGGCCAGGCGATGTTAATCCGCGCCGGCCTTACCACGTACATCCGGGTGTGGACATCCAGGTCACTGACCGCTGTCACTGCCAGAGTTCCAGCTACAACGGACTGCAGGTCGTGCTGGAGAAGCGATTCTCGATGGGCTATTCGTTCATGTCCTCCTACACGTGGTCGAAGGCCCTGGATGTCGAGTTCGGAGGCTTTGGATGGGGCGGGCAAGCTCAGGATCCGCACAACGTGCGAGCCTCGCGTGGAATCTCGGAGTACAGCCGGGCCAGCCTTTGGACCATGGGACATGCGTGGCGCCTACCCTACGGCACTGGCGGCAAATGGGGCGCGAACGCTCACCCGGTTGCCAAGGCTTTGCTCGGCGGTTGGATTTTCGACGGCATTACGACCGTCGGCAGTGGCTGGCCCGTTGCCATCAACTGGGGCGACGCTAGCTCGCTGAATGTGGGCGGCGCTTATGGCCAACGGCCGGATCTCGTCGGCCACCCCGGGATTTCGAACCCATCGCGCACACTATGGTTCAATCCCAAGGCTTTTGCGAATCCGCCGCTCTATCACTTCGGCAATTATGGCCGTGATGGCGGCGATTTGCGGGGCCCGGGGTACTTCACCGCGGACTGGGCACTAGCCAAAGAGTTGGCTTTCAAGACGCCGCTGTCCCAGGAAAAAACTACGCTCCAGATTCGGTTCGAGGGGTACAATGTTTTCAATCGCACGAATCTCGCAATGCCGGTCAATACGGCTGATGCCTCAGTGGCCGGCCAAATCTTTGATATCCAGGGAAACATGAGGCGCTTGCAATTCGGCCTGCGCATGGCGTGGTGAACGGTTCTGGGCACCACGCTCGCAATGAAATGACTGTGGCTTCCAACCTTGACACGTTCGGGTAGCCGCGCAGCAATTCGGAATTCGCGTTCGCTGGTTAAGCATGGTTTGAGGCTGACGAGTGTCATCATACTGGGTGCACTCGCCGCCTCCGTGTTGCCGGCCCAAAACGACCGCGAGAATCAAATTCAGAATCACTACCGCAGGGCACAGGAAGCCCTCTCGGCCAACCGTTTCGATGAAGCTGAGAACGAGTTCCGGGCGATCATTCGCCTCGATCCCAAGCTAGCCGCGGCTCACGCTAACCTGGGAGTCATCCATTACGCCCGAGGCAATTACTCCGAGGCGTCGAAATGCTTTCGCGAAGCTTTGAAACTTGATCCATCCCTATCGAAAGCCGAAAATTTCCTGGGTGTCAGTGAAGCCAGGCAAGGTCATATGGCCGAAGCGCTTCCCATATTGGAGAAAAGTTTCAAGAACTCCGCCGTAGACGAATTGCGGATTGAAACGGGTTTGCTTCTGCTGGAGAACTATAACGACACTTTTAAATTCGACAAAGCTGTGGCCGTACTCCAGAGCCTTCAGCACGATTATCCGAACAATTCCGAGGTGCTCTACCACACGTACAGGCTCCATTCTGATATAGGAGCCAAGGCTTTGGCGGAGCTCGTTCGCGTTGCGCCCGATTCAGCCCGTCTTCACCAGGTCACTGCAGAACTGCTCGAGAGCGAGGGCGACTATGTGCAGGCGGTGGATCAATATCGTCGGGCGCTCAAGGTGAATCCCAAAATGGCCGGGCTTCACCGCGCGCTAGGTGTGGCTCTGCTCAGCACATCCCAGGAAGAAACGACGAGACAGCTCGCTCAACGGGAGTTCGAAATGGAACTCGCCGCCAACCCAAGCGATGAGTATTCGGAGTACCAGCTTGGGGAAATCTACTGGTTGCGGCACGAGCCGGAACAAGCGCGCCGTCACTTCACGCGGGCCGTGGAGCTTCGTTCGGGTTTCGTCGATGCGCTTCTGGCACTAGCGAAGGTCTGGGGGTTTGAGGGTCAACCAGCCAAGCAGGTCGAAGTATTGAGTGACGCCTTGAAGATCGATCCGCAAAATGAGGTGGCGCATTATCGCTTGGCCCAGGCATACACGCAAATGGGGCGAAAGGAGGATGCCGCCCGGGAGCTGGTTGAATTCAAGAAGTTGAGGCAGGCGTCTGCCTCCATCAGCAGCATTTACCAGCAGGTGCGGCGCAGGCCCATCACGGAGCAAACAGTCGAACCTGAGCCGGATAAACCGTGATGATCGTTGGCCGAGGCGTGGTTCTGATGCTTGTGATCTGTTGCTCTGCGATCGGGGCCGGGCAGGCGTCGAACCCCGCCCAGCAATATTTCGAGGCAGGTGAGAAGGCGATTGCAGAGAACCGGCTGGACGCTGCGGCGCAGGCCTATGAGAGTCTTACGCACGCGGAACCTAAGTTGGCCGAAGCTCATGCCAAACTCGGCCTCATCTACTATATGCAGGGCCGCTTCGCTGACGCCGCCCCACAGTTCCGCACGGCCTTGCGACTCAAGCCTCAATTGGAAAATGCTGATGTGCTCCTTGCCGTCTGCTACTCGGAGCTGAGCCGCTATGCTGAAGCACTGCCGAGTCTCGAAAAGGGTTTCCGACATCCGCCCGATCTCAAAACACGGCGCTTGATTGGACTGGAGTTGCAGCGCACCTACATCGGTCTAAATCAATTAGACAAGGCGGCGCAAACCGCAATCGAGATGAGCCATCTGTATCCTGATGATCCCGAAATCCTCTATCACGCCGGTCGCATTTTCGGCGATCTGGCGTACTCGTGGATGAAGCGCCTCACCTCGGTGGCTCCCGATTCAGTATGGGTGCGGCAGGCCGCGGGGGAGGCGCACGAAATCCAGCAGCACTACGATCTGGCCATTGCAGACTACCGAAAAGTAATTGCTTTGGAACCCAATCGCCCCGGTATCCACTTCCGCCTTGGGCGCGCGCTCCTGTCCCGGCCCGGAGAGCCGGGTTTCTCCGAAGAGGCCCTGCGCGAATTTCAAAGGGAGTACGAACTGGATCCCACCAATAGCCGTGCGGCTTACGAAATCGGAGAGATCTACCGCAAGAGCGGGCAACTTGAAAAAGCGGGCGAGTTATTCGCCATCGCTGTGCGAAACCAGCCCGATTTTGAGGAAGGGCAGATCGGCCTGGCACGCGTGTTGATTGAACTGAATCGGCCGGCACAGGCGCTCGAACACCTTCGGCGGGCCGTTAAGGTAGACCCCGAAAACGAGGTTGCGCACTACCAGTTGGCATTGGTTTACAGAGCGCTCGGCAACACGGAGGCACACGCTCAGGAACTGGAGCAGTTTCGCCGCCTGCGCGACGCCAAGAAACAGCAACAGAGCCAACTGTCGAAGGGCCCCCTAACGCTGAGTGACGTCACCAGGCAGACTTTGGACTCGGAGCCGAAATGACATGCTTGTGCGGTCTGCGAAGGTGGATGCTGAGGCACAGTTCGTCGAAGCCTTGCGAAAAACCGCAACGCGACTCGACCCATCCCGTATGGTCCGGAAACTGGATCGGCATGAAATAGCGTTACGCAGTCCTCAAGTCTCGCGATAATGAGCTAACGTTGCCGAGAGTCCTGGATCCATTCCGGTTCGTGCTGATCGCCGTCGCCGGGTGGATGAACCAACACCAACTGCAGATCATCGATTACCTTCGCGAGGAGAACCGGGTTCTTCGCCAGCAACTCGGTGGGCGGCGAGTGCGCTTCAACGACGACCAACGCCGGGGCTCTAGCGGGAGTTTACTTGGAACGGCATCACCCGTGAAATGCAGAAACCGCAAAGTGGTTGTGGCTGAGTGCAATAGCCTGTGGATTCGCAGGCCAGAATTGTATTACCCCATAGAGCTTGGCTAAGACGGCATAAAATGTAGGCAACTGATTAAAAAACATAACCTTAGCTTTTTGTTTCCAAGCTCTCGCAGTAAACTCCCGCTAGAGACAACCTGGTCATCTCGCAACCATCCCTGCAAAACCCGTAGCCGGCCTGATCCATCAGTAGACATTTCTTTCCAAGGTGAAGAGTACGCGGCGGAGTGACACGGCCCCGACGTTGCTCCACGCGAAGGCCGCGTTCACGTCGCCGCCGAGTACGCGGTGCGAACTTCCTGGTTCGCCGGCGAGAATGATTCCGCTGGGGCTGACGCATACGGCGGCCGAATGCGTACCGGTTCGCCCATACGCATTTCCTTCCAATCGTACTGGAATTCCCGGCCACACTCGAGACACACCACATAGGTTCCATGCCGATGAGTGCCGGCATTCGCGGACATCACATTCCGTGCCGGCGTAATTGGGAACGTAATTTTATTGTGGGTACATCCGAATAAAGTGTTGAGTAGCGCGTCCATCATAGACCAATCCTCCTCAAAGTTGCCCCATTATTTATTGATCCCCGCGGCTGGTGATCCGTTGCCGCCCCAACCGCACAACGATACATCCAGGTTCACATGGGTTTTCATACCTTTAGTTGTTTCGATACTATTTCTAGTTGTTTCGTTACTATTTCGAAGCAATTGCCTTACCAATCGTGACCCGGTGATTTGAGCCTCTAGGGGAGAGCCACGACCGACGGTGGTTCACCGGTACCCCATTGAAACCGAAGATGCTTGGTTGCAATGGCGTCAATTGTGAAAAAACGCGGGAACTCCTATCCACTTGCGTGTTGGGCAGCCGAATAAATAGGTTGGTTTGTCGTCGTGCGATCCAACCCGGCACGCCCATACCGCGGGGCAGAATGGCACACCCTGGGGCGGGCGAATGAACTCCCACATGAATGAACTGGTTGATGCCGTTGAGGACAAATACATCGCCTGCCATCCCGCTGCATCTTTCTCTCTATGATCGATGAGGCAAGCGGGTTGATTTTTTGGACACGATTTACTGGACGTTCGGTGGATAGTAGGGCTGTTCAGGACAGCTTTCGCAACCACCACGCGACAGTGTTTATGATTCTTTTGTGACCTGCAAAGGCTATGACCTACTCGTAACGCAACGCTCGCATCGGGTCGATACGGCTCGCGCGCCGCGCCGGGCCGGGACATATCCGGCGAGAGTGGACACTGCTGTTATCAACGCGGCGGCCTCAATCATAACCGGCGGATCGCTGGCCTTCATGCCGTACAACTCGCTCTGGACCAGGCGGCCCAGAGCGATCGCAGAGGGTGCGCCAACGCCGATGCCGATCACCGTCAACCACAACACCTCGCGCATGACCAGCCGCAAGATGTGCGCCCCTTCCGCGCCAAGCGCCACACGTATTCCCATTTCCTGCGTACGGCGCGCGGCGTTGTAGGCGGTGACGCCGTACAGTCCGATCGAAGCCAGTATTGTCGCGAGCACAGCAAAGGCCGCCGACAACATTGCGAAAAACGCGATCGAGGAAGTGCGTCTCCGGATCTGCATCTCGACTGTCTTTATGTCGTAAACCGGAAGCGAAGCATCTAGTCTGTTGACCGTTCGTTGCGCCGCCTGGGCCAAAGCGCGTGGATCCTGCTCGGAACGAATATAGAACGTCATTTGCGACGGCGCATCATGCTGCAGTGCTGGCGTGAACGTCCATGGTTTCGCCTCCTCCCTTAGGTCACGCCTTTCAGATCCTTGACCACGCCGACGATCTCGATCGGCCCCGTATCACCCCAGCCGATGCCGGCCCACCGGATTTCCGTTTGCGCAGTAAAGCCTGACGAATGTTTCGTTTACGATGACGACTTTGGGAGCGCCCGCGACATCTCTCTCATTGAAATCGCGGCCCATCAGCAGGGCAGCGCCCATGGTAGAAAAGAAGCGGGGAAATATCTGGTTGAATCCAGGATTCATGTCCTCGTCGCCCCGCGTGCTGTGGTGTCCCTCAACGTGGACCGTGTTCTGCCAGAGGTCACCCGCGAGCACGCGAGATGAGGCTGCGCTTGCCAGCAACTGCCCCAGGCAAGTGTTCGAGGCTATTTTGCAAATCCAAAAAGAAACGCCGTGACCGGTCGGGGGTGTATTTGTGCAATGAGGGGTCTATCGAAAATGACAGCAGATGGCTGGTCTCGATGCCAGTGTCGACTGTTAATAATCGGAATAGGCTACGCGCGAACAATCCCGCTCCTACCAGTAACAGAATTGAGAGCGCCACTTGCCCCGCCACCAGCAGTCTCCTCAATTTCGTCTGACCGACGCCCAGCGAAAGCGTCCCTGACTCGCTCTTCAGAGTTGACGCTACATTCGGCCGCGACGCCTGGAGCGCTGGCAGCAGCCCAAAGATTATCGCGGTGAGCAGGCTGAGCCCTGCGTGAACCCAACGATGTGCCAGTTAGGGGTGGTTTGGATGGCTACATCGATGTGCTCCAACGGCAGCATGCGAACAAGCAGCGACGCTAACCATCCGGATAGGACGAAACCCCAAGCTGCCGCCGGCCATCGCGATGCACAGCTCTCCACCATGATGAGGCGAACCAGCGAGCCTCGCGTAGCGCCCAGTGACAGCCGGATGGCGATTTCCTTCTGCCGCGCCGCCGAGCGAGTGATGAGCAGATTCGCGATATTCACACAGGCGATCAGGAGCAGGGTACCCACCATCGCCAGCAGTACATAGAGCGGCTTGGCAAAATCCTGGTGCCCCAGACCCTTGGGCGAACTCGCAATATTAAGTCTGTTTTTCGGGTACCTCGCGGAGAATTTTGCGTCGCGGGGGACTGCTGCCAAATCGCTCCTGAGCGCGTATGGTAGGGAATTGCGATTGCGCTTTTGCGCCGTCCTCACTTCAATTCCAAGTCCCAGACGCGCAAAAATTTTCAGCCAGATACTGTCGCGCCGCCGCATATCGTCCCAGGTGGGCGTTACGGTCGTCTTCATCATCATCGGCACGAAAAGATCCGACGGATGCATAGCATCAAAACTGTGAAAGCCCCGCTGCGTTACGCCGACCACGGTCATCGAATGTCCGTTGATATCGATCACGCAGTTGAGCACCGATGGATCGCTGCCGAACTTCCGCTTCTAATGGTAGAAGCTCAGCACGGCA